>CALKIF010000058.1:0-1788 GCA_937988715.1 uncultured Alphaproteobacteria bacterium
CCTATGTGCTGAACGGCACATTAGGCTAATTTGGGCTGAACAACGCGGTGAATAGACAGACCGGGCCTGTTCTGCTTAGACTGGCGGTAAGAGATAACATCTATAGCCGGGTCTGATGGCAGCAGAAAAACCAACATCACCGCAAAAGGGGGCCTGGGCCTTCACGCCCGCCTTGCCGCTGAACACCTCGCCCTATTTCCGGTTTCCGTCAGCTATATCCGCCTGGCTGGGCTGGCTGCTGCGATCCTGGCTGCCTTTGACAGAACGGCTGGTGTTTTTCGCTCTGGCCTGGGCCAGCTGGATCTGGCTGACCCCGCATCTTGCCGCCGGAACAGGATTTGAGCTGAGCTGGATAGCCCTTGTCTGGATCAAGAATATCTGTCTGATGACGGTTTTGGCCGGCGGCCTGCATTTATATCTCTACCGCTGGGGCAAGCAGGGCCAGGCGCGGAAATTTGACCGGTCCATGGCGAATAAGGATGCCGGCCGCTTTACCTTTGGCAATCAGGTCTATGACAATATCTTCTGGTCCCTTGTCAGCGGGGTGACCATCTGGACAGGGTTTGAGACCTTGTTGTTATGGGCACAGGCCAACGGTATCGGCTATTGGATCAGCCCGTCTGACCACCCTGTTTTGTTCATCGCTTTATTTATTGTGATCCCATCCTGGAACAGTTTCTGGTTTTTCTGTATTCACCGCGCCTTGCACTGGCCGCCTTTATACCGGCTTGCCCATCATGTGCATCACCGTAATGTCAGTGTCGGGCCGTGGTCAGGAAATGCCATGCACCCGCTGGAGCATCTGATCTGGATGGCCGGGGCTCTGGTCTATATTCCTGTGGCTTGTCATCCGGTTCATTTCATTTTCTCTCAGCAATTATCTATCTTAGGGGCGGTCACCTCTCATTCAGGATATGAAGGGCTGGTCATTGGCGGCAGGCGTATTATGCGGCTGGGTGATTTTTTCCATCAGCTGCATCACCGGTTCTATGAATGTAATTACGGCACAGCTGAAGTTGGCCTTGACCGGCTGCATAACAGCTTTCATGACGGCCAGACGCCGCCGCCCAGCCTGAAGGCCGCTGGCCGCAGAACAGATTAAAACGCAGCAGAGCTGATCTGTTGCGGATCATCACTGATCACCATATCCACGCCCCAGTCAAACAGCTGGACCGCGCGGTCAGCGTCATTGACCGTCCAGGCCCGCAGATCAAGTCCCTTATCATGAAAGACAGCCACATCATCTGGTGATCGGATCAAGCTGTGTTTCAGATGCACGGCCTCTATGGCCGGCGTCTCTGCTAACAGCTTGCTCATCTGTACCGGCTCATCATGAATGCTGGCCAGACGCAGATCAGGCATAGACTGGCGCAGGATCTGCAGGAAATAAATATCGAAGCTGGAGACCACAATATCATTTGTTGCGGTCTGCTGCAGAACAGAGGCCAGTTGTTGTGCGGTCCTGTCCTGGCGGCCGCCATGACATTTGATTTCCAGATTGAGGCGGAGGCCCTGCTGCCCGCCCCAGACCAGAAGATCAGCCAGAAGGGGCACAGGCTGGCCGGCAAATGCCGGGCCTTTCCACACCCCGGCATCAGCATCAGCAAAATCGGCCCAGAGCGATTCGGCCACTAGCTTGTCACCGCTGACGGTGCGACCCTGCCTGTCGTCATGGAAGATAATCAGGGTTTCATCCTGTAACATGCTGACATCTGTTTCAATCCACTGAACAGATGCCTGTCTTGCCGCTTCAAACGCGGCCCATGTGTTTTCCGGATAGTGCGCAGA
>CALKIF010000059.1:0-20672 GCA_937988715.1 uncultured Alphaproteobacteria bacterium
CTGGTCACGTACCCATTCTTTCCGGCGTTTGGGGCTCTGCTTGGGCCAGCAAGTGCTGATGAAACATTTCCACCAGCTGGAGCAATATCAGCTGGCGGACAAGCTGTTCGGGGTTTATGACCATGCCCTGCCGGTTGAAACCAGCCGTCTGATGCAAGGCTTTACAGACAGCTTTCCGATGCCGATATCGCGCTATACCTATAATCGGGAAGACGAGATTGAGGCCGCCGGCCTGTCTGTTCTGGCCCGGTCTGATGAGGCGGGTGTAGGCATGGTGCGCTGTCCGGCCTCAGGCGATCTTTATGTGCTGAACCATCTGGAATATGATGCGCAAACGCTGGCGGCGGAATATTTCCGTGATGCCGATCAGGGCTTGGATACCGCCTTGCCGGTGAATTATTTCCCAGGTGATGACGCGTCTTGCGCGCCGGTGAACAGCTGGCGGCCCTTTGCCTATTTGCTGATGGCGAACTGGCTGAATGACCTCTACCGCGACACCCCGTTTGAGCTGGAGAGTTTAGGCGGGTGAGGGGGGCAGGAGCCCTTCAGCCCGTCTGCCAGGTCACATGGCCCATTTTGCGGCCGGTGCGGGCGTCTGCCTTACCATACAGGTGAACCGCTTTTCCCCCGTCAGCATAGAGGGCGGGCAGGCGGTGTAAATCCTCACCCAACAGATTATCCATCTGCCAGGTCCCGCGCGCGGCCGTGTCGCCCGGGCCAAGGCCGGCAATCAGCCGCACAAGCTGGGCAAACTGGCTGGTCACGCACCCCTCAATCGTCCAGTGGAACGAGTTATGCGGGCGCGGGGCAATCTCATTAAACATAATCTCACCCGTGTTGCTGACAAAGGCTTCCATCGCCAGAACCCCGTGCAGATTGACCGCTTCGGCGATCGCCATCGCGGCCTCTGCGCCGCGGGCCAGCGTTTTTGGGTCTATGTCCGGGGCGGGGCCGATGCTGGTCGCCAGGATGCCGTTCTTATGTGTGTTCAGGGCCGGCGGGAAGGCGCCTGACCGGCCGTCCGCACCCCGCCAGACCAGGAAGCTGACTTCTGCGGAAAAATCGATAAAGGATTCCAGAATCGCTTCACCCGTGTTCATCTCTGCCCAGATTGTGCCGGCGTCATCCCCTGTGGCAATGCGCATCTGGCCTTTGCCGTCATAGCCCTGTTCTGTGGTTTTCAGAACGCCTTTGCCGGATAAGGCAGACAGGGCGGCGGCCAGATCATCTGCTGATCGCACCGCCCAGAAGGCCGGTGTGGCAATACCTAAATCAGAGGCCAAAGTTTTTTCGCGCAGGCGGTTCTGGGCCACATGAAGGGCGTCATGCCCGGGCGAGACAGGGCAGTGTTTGGCCAGAATATCCATGGTGGCGGCGGGCACATTCTCAAATTCTGAGGTCACCGCGTCTATGCTTTGACCAAAGGCGGCCAGCGCGACTTCATCTTCATAAGGGGCTTGTGTTGCGCTATGGGCGACTTCGGCGGCCGGGCTGCCTGTTGCATCAGGGGCGAAGATATGCGCGCGGATCCCCATCTGTGCGGCGGCGATCGCTGTCATCCGGCCCAGCTGGCCAGAGCCCAGAATACCTATGGTTTTTATGTCTGTCATGAGTTAGGCGCCGGACAGATCTGGTGTGTCAGCCACGGCTTCTGTCTGGGCCTTCCGCCAGGCGTGAAGGCGCGTGCGCAGGCCTGTATCAGTCAGCGCCAGAATCTGGGCTGCCATCAGACCGGCATTCTTGGCACCGGCCGGCCCTATCGCCAGTGTGCCGACAGGCACGCCGCCTGGCATCTGCACAATCGACAGCAGCGAGTCCATCCCCTTCAGGGCTTTTGATTCAACCGGAACACCCAAGACAGGCAGGCAGGTGTGAGAGGCGATCATGCCCGGCAGATGAGCCGCCCCGCCCGCGCCCGCGATGATCACCTGAACCCCGTCATCTGCGGCCGATTTGGCAAAGGAGGTGAGCCGGTCTGGTGTGCGGTGGGCGGAAATGATCCGCACATCACAAGCCACATTCAGCTGATCCAGAATATCTTTTGCCGCAGACATGGTCGGCCAGTCAGACTGACTACCCATACAGATCATGATTTTCGGCTGATCGGTCATTGTCTTCATACTTTCTTTACCAGAAAACAGGGGATATCAGGTGAGAGCTGTCTTGCGCATCATTCCATAACTGAGGGGGCTTAAGCAATAATATCCGGCAGCACAAGGGCATGCAGGCGGGCAATCTCATCCTTTAAGGCCAGTTTTCGTTTCTTCATCCGTTGCATCTGCAGCTGGTTTGTGACCCCGGTCTCTGTCAGCCTTGCGATCACGTCATCCAGATCGCGATGTTCAGACAGTAAATTCTGCAGCTTGGCTTTCAGAACTTCGGCCGAGCTGTCTTCATTTGCGGGCACGTCCTTTTTCGGGCGTTTACTGGCCTGCTTGTCATTTTTTGGGGGATGAAGATCATGGATATCAGACATGTGATGTCATTATCCTTTCATCTCAAAATTATCCACGAGGCGCAACTATAACAGATTTACCGCCTGTCTGGCTAGAACCATTCCCCGGTTCGGTACCACAAAACCCATCCCGCCACAAACCATCTGGACATTTGACGGCTCTGGCTTAAACTGCTGCTTGAACAGAAGGTTACGGACAGCTTCAGGGCTGAGAGGTGAAGGGGGACAGCAATGGCAGGGTCGTTTGACGAAGTCAGAACAAAAGCAGGCCAGGATCCGGCCGGGTTTTGGGCAGAGGCGGCAAAAGATGTCCATTGGATGAAACCGGCCCCTACAGTGCTTGACGATGCGAACCCGCCCTTTTACCGCTGGTTTGTCGGTGGTGAGATCAATGGCTGTTATAATGCTGTTGACTGTCATGTTGAAGCCGGGCACGGCGATCGTACAGCGATTATCTATGACAGCGCTATCCGCGGCAAACAGGAACAAATCAGCTATGCAGAGCTGCAGGACCAGGTGGCCAGATGTGCAGATGTGCTGCGCCAACAGGGCATTGGTTATGGCGACCGGGTGATTATTTATATGCCGATGATCCCGCAGGCCCTTGTCTCTATGCTGGCTTGTGCCCGGATCGGGGCTGTTCATTCAGTTGTGTTTGGCGGGTTTGCCGCTGCCGAACTGGCGAAACGGATTGATGATGCCACACCGGCGATGATCATCACCGCCTCTTGCGGGTTGGAACCTGGCCGGATTATCGACTATAAGCCGCTTGTTGATGAAGCCATCAGGCTGTCAGATCATAAGGTGGGCAGCGTGATGCTCTATCAGCGAGAAGAAGCCAAAGCGGAGATGACAGACGGGCGCGATTTCGACTGGGATGAAGCGATGGCGAGTGCAGGCCATGCGCCCTGCGTGCCGGTGAAGTCAGAAGACCCGGCCTATATTCTGTATACTTCCGGGACCACAGGCACACCCAAAGGGGTCGTTCGCCCGACAGCTGGTCATATTGTGGCCCTGAAATGGTCAATGCAGAATATCTTCAGCTGTTCAGCAGGTGATGTGTATTGGGCGGCGTCTGATGTGGGCTGGGTGGTTGGCCATTCTTATATTGTTTATGCGCCACTGTTTGCGGGTTGTACGACGGTGTTGTTTGAAGGCAAGCCTGTCGGCACACCAGATGCGTCAACCTTCTGGCGGGTGATCTCAGAACATAAGGTGAAATCCATGTTTACAGCGCCCACAGCCATGCGGGCGATTAAAAAAGAAGACCCGTCCGGGGCGTTGGTCAAACAATTTGATATGAGCCATTTCAAGCTGCAGTTTCTGGCAGGTGAGCGGTGCGATCCAGACACGCTGCACTGGTGTGAAGAGGTGTTGGGCGTGCCGACAATTGACCATTGGTGGCAGACAGAAACGGGCTGGCCGATTGCGGCAAACTGTACAGGAATTGAATTGCTGCCGGTCAAGGCCGGGTCTGCCGGGCCTGCTGTGCCCAGCTGGGATGTGCAGGTTTTAAGTGATGAAGGCCATCAGGTTGCGGCTGGTGAGATTGGCTCTATCGCTATCAAGCTGCCGATGCCGCCGGGCACTCTGCCGACCTTGTGGCGCAATGATGACCGGTTTGTGGACAGCTATCTGTCCAGCTTTGAGGGGTATTACGCCACAGGTGATGCCGGCTATATTGACGAAGATGGCTATATTTTCGTGATGTCCAGAACAGATGATATCATCAATGTTGCGGGGCACAGGCTGTCTACCGGCGGCATGGAAGAGGTGCTGGCGGGTCATCCTGATGTTGCTGAATGTGCGGTTATCGGGGTGAATGATGCCTTGAAAGGCCAGGTCCCGCTTGGCTTTGTGGTTCTGAAGTCTGGTACAGCGCGGGCCGGCACAGATATTCTGGCTGAAATTGTCCAGCGTGTCCGATCAGAGATTGGGCCTGTGGCGGCGTTCAAACAGGCCATTATCGTGGGCCGCCTGCCAAAGACGCGGTCAGGTAAAATTCTGCGCGCGACCATGCAGAAGATTGTGCAGAATGAAGAGTTCCCGATGCCGGCCACCATTGATGATCCGGTCATTCTGGACGAGATTGATGAGGCGGTGTCACAAGCCGGGCTGAAACAGTCTTAGCCTAATGAAAAAGGGGGGCATGCCCCCCTTCATTTTTTGTTTGACCCTCAGCCAGGCCTTTACGGTAATTCTGATAAATCAGCGACCTGTTCTGCATCCTGTTTTGGCTGGCCGCCTGCTTTTTCGATAGCGGCATTTAAATCCTGCTGCTTGCACAGACCCAGCATTGCGGGATGTTTGGCCTGAATATTGGCAATATTCCAATGGGTGCGTTCCCGGATTTTGGTGATGGTGTCTTTGGTTGTGCCAATCAGGCGGCTGATTTGCGCATCTGACAATTCAGGGTGATGCTTGACCAGCCAGGCAATCGCGTCCGGCTTGTCGCCGCGCCGCGCAACCGGCACATAACGCGGGCCTTTGGTGCGGGCTGTTGGCTGAGGCAGGTTGGATTTTGCCAGCTCCAGACGGGCGTCAGGATCAGCCTCGCAACGGGCCACCTCTTCTTGTGAAAGCTGGTTATTGGCGATTGGATCATAGCCCTGCATACCAGCACCAATTTCGCCATCAGCAATAGCCTGAACTTCCAGCGGGTGCAGATCACAAAAGGCGCCGATCTGATCAAATGTCAGGCCGGTATTATCAATCAGCCACACGGCTGTGGCTTTGGGCATAAGCAGCTGTGTCATCAGACTACCTCTTCAAATTTTATCAACACTTTTCGGGCGGCTGGCAGCCCCATGGGGCCAGCCGATTCCAAACACGCTCTGCTTCCAGAACTCTTTAGTGTTTTCGTGGAACCTGCTTTATATATAGCGATCTGTCAGAAATTTGCAAACAGCCCGTTTGCCTTTTACGCTGTAAAGTGAGGCAAATTGGTTTTAATCAGGGGGAAGACAAATGGAAGATGAATTAGACGCGCTGAAGCCAGCCTTTGCACCGCCTGAGCTTCACAGCTGGAATATTGAGGACCTTGACGCCTATAAGGACAGGCTGAACGCAGAGATCAGCAGGATTGACGAGGTGATCAAAACAAAGAAGGATGTGAGCGCGCAGGCAGAATCCCTGTTCAAATCCTGAATGTTTTCTTGTTCTTAAATGTAGTAGAGGGTCTGTTATGACAATTCCATCCGGACGTACAGTTCTGATTACAGGCGGTGTATCCGGCCTTGGCCTGGCTACGGCTACGGCATTTGCGGCAAGCGGGGCTCGGGTTTATGTCGGCGGTCATATGCCAGATAGCCAGGCGGCCGAGATTCTGGACAGGCTGCGAGGGGCCGGGGCGGCGGCCTGTCATTTTGATAATGCTGATTTACGCGATGCAACAGCCGCGCGGGCTATGGCGGGTAAAGCTGAAGAGGTGATGGGATCAGTTGATGTGCTGGTCAATAATGCCGGTATTCAGCATGTTGCGCCAGTTGATGAGTTCCCGGCTGAAAAATGGCAGGATATTCTTGATGTGAATCTGTCCGCCCCGTTTCATCTGGCTGCTGCGGTTCTGCCTGGCATGAAGGCCCGCGATTTCGGCCGGATCATTAATATTGCCTCTGCACATGGTCTGGTTGCGTCAGTGAAGAAGGCAGCCTATGTGGCGGCCAAGCACGGTCTGGTCGGGCTGACCAAGACCATTGCGCTGGAAGTCTCGTCACAGAACATTACCTGTAATGCGATCTGCCCGGGATTTGTGCTGACCCCTCTGGTGGACCAGCAGGTCAGAACGCATGCAGAAAAAACAGGCCTGCCTTATGATGAAGCTGGTGTGGCGATGGTGAGTGAAAAACACCCTTCAGGCCAGTTTTTAACGCCTGAACAAATCGCCGATATGGCCCTGTTCCTGGCCCGTGATGAGGCCCGTAATATCACCGGGGCCAGCTTTTCGCTGGATGGCGGCTGGACCGCGCAGTAAACGCTTTGGTATTTTAACGGTCCCTCACCCCTCATCAAAGCCGGGCAGGGGAGGCATCCAGTCCGGGATATGTATCGATAAGGGCTGGCCCTCTTCGGCTCTCAGCTCAGCATCGCCAGCAAGCGCAGCCTGTACCGCATCAAGACGCAGGCTGGCCAGCGCAACAGATCGCCCGTCAGGGAGCTGTGCGGTTGAGCCGGTCTGGCCGATCGCCACCTCGCCGCGGTGGATGGCCTGACCCGGGCTGAGGGGGGCAACAGAAGCCACCGGGAGAAGACGGCGTTTGACCAGCCCGCGATAATGGGTCCGGGCGGTCACCTCCTGTCCAACATAACAGCCTTTGTCAAAATCAACCGCGTCCAGAAGATGCAAGCCTGCTTCCAGCATCAGGGCCCGGTTGGGGGTAAGATCTGTGGTCCCTTCCGGAATGCCCAGGCTGATCCGCATCGCCTGCCAGTCATTGGCGTTGGTCGGTTCCGGCAGACCATCAGTGTCAGCAAACAGAACAAGGCGGCCCAGATCAGCGTGCCGCCCGTCATTTCCGGCGATGCCCCCTTCAGGGACAGACACACCGGCCTGTCCATCACCCCACAGATGGCCGACCTGCATCTCTGCGGGCTGAGAGATATCTATCTTGCGGCGCAGACGATACATCATTAACCGTTTCGCCAGAGGGCCGGCCTGTTCAGCCTGTGTGATGAGATAAACCGTCTCTGTTTTTACCATCACCATCATATCAAACAGAATACGCCCCTGCGGTGTCAGAAGGCAGGCCGGACGGGCGGTCGCCTCATCCAGCGTTTTTATCTGAGCGGTCAGAATGTCATTCAGAAAGTCACGCACCTCATCACCAGACAGGCGGATAGCTGTCAGATCAGGGCGGGTTGCCAGAACAGGCTGGTCTGGCAGGGCTGCAGAAACTGTCATTTGCGGATCACCTGTCCGGTATAAGGGGCGACATAGAAATGGCGTTCACGGCTCCAGAAACAGTCTTTGCCATCTGGCTTGACGCTGACAAAGCCTGTGTCTTGGGTAAGGGTGTAATCCTGGGTGCAGCCATACCAGGTGACATGCAGGCGGCTGTCTTTCAGCCAGGCCTCACCAATTGGTTTGGTGCTTACGGTTATCTGCGGCAGACTGGCCGGAAAACACTGGCCTTTTTTCTGGCCTTTGCAGTTTACCTCGTCTGAGCCCAGCATGCGCAGGTAAGTGATCTGGCCGTCCCGGGCCTCAAAACCTTCATCATCAAACATGTCACACCCGTCTGTCGGCGGGGTTTTGCTTTGGGTGAATTCACAAGTAAACCACACCCCGTCAAGGTCAGGCAGCCTGTCTGCCAATACCGGCCCACAGGCAAGGCTGGCCAGAAAAAGTGTCGCAAGTGATGTTTTTATGCCGTTCATGCGTACAAAAATGGAGTAGGCTGAAGCTGATTGCAACTGTCAATCCTGTCTGGTGGGGCAAGTTTTGGCCACAGCGTTTTGATCAAAGGATTATGAAACTATGGGCATCCATCCCGATCGCAAACGATTATCTGATGAGCTTCATGCCCGCCCGTTTCACGATTTTGACGGGGCCGGACGGTTTATCCGGTATGTGTTTTTATATGAAAATTCAGATGAGGCGATTGTCAGCCATATAAATGACTGGCTGTCGTCCCAGCATCGTCTGCCTCTTGATATGTCAGAAAAATTCCGGCGGGAGACATTTGATAACTTTATCTTCCGGATAGAACGGCATACCGAATTTGTGACCATCGGCCTGATTATGAAAGGTAAGCCTGTCCGCACAGGCCTGTGTGAAGGCGCGTTTGATAAATCAGCCTGTACAGGCGTGCCGTTTGATGTGATTGAGGCCATGCCGGCTGATTTGTTTCATGCCATCTGGCTGGAGATTGGTGGCCGTGCCCCTGCCAAGCTGGACCCGCTGAAAGTTCAGTTTATGCTGAACAGCCGGGCGGGGGCCTCCAGCCAAATCTCTGACGGGGCAGGCCAGATTCACTGTAGTTTTGATATTGATGAAAACGGCTTCTCGCGCAGCATTCTGTTTCATGACGGCATAAGTGCTGCCCGCATGGGCCGGCTTGTGTTGCGGGTGATCGAAATGGAAACCTACCGCATGCTGGCCTTGCTGGGTCTGCCGGTGGCACGTGAACATCTGTCGACACTTGTTGAGATAGAACGGGCGCTGACAGGTCTGACCAGACGGTTAACCGAACAGATCTCTGGTGATGGTGCAGAGGTTCAGGCCCTGCTGCCGGAGCTTTCGCAATTGGCCGCGCAGGTAGAAGATATCTCTGCCAACACTTCTTACCGGCTGTCGGCGACCAAAGCCTATCACGATATTTTTCTGGCCCGGCTTGAAGGGTTGCGCCTGGCCCGGCTGGACGGGCATCAGGGTTTATACGGGTTTCTTGACAGGCGGATGATGCCTGCCATGCAGACCTGTTTTGCCTTTGGTGAGCGGGTGCAGACCTTGTCTCAGCGTATTGCCCGGGCAGGATCATTACTGCGGACCCAGACAGAAACCACCATCCAGAGACAGAACCGTGATTTGCTGTCTTCAATGGACAGACGGGCCCGGGCCCAGCTGCGGCTGCAGCAAACAGTTGAAGGCTTGTCAGTGATCGCCGGGACCTATTACGGGGTCGGGCTGGTCGGTATTCTGGCCAAGGGGTTACATCTGCCTGCCCCATATGATGATGCGGGGCTGGTAAAGGCGTTTGCCGTGCCATTTGTTGCGGTTGTGATCTGGTTTTTCATTCACCGGGTCAGCCGGTCTGTTCACCGGCTGAATAAATAGCCTCAGGCGGTCAGCTTTTCCGGCAGCTTTATAAGCCCCAGCAGATTGAACCAGACAAGCGGGGCAAGAAGGCTGAACAGGCTGAGGCCGGCCAGCAGCAGCAAAATAAAATTCAGGCTGACACCAATATCAATAAATATACCCATCAAGGCGGGCGAAAGCGCGCTGGCAAATACATTCATCGGCATCGCCAGTGCCTTTATTTCCCCCAGCCAGCCAGTGCCGTATCTCTCGGCCAGAAGCGCGTTGACAAGAGGGGGGATCATACCGCCGCCCATGCCGAACAACACAAAAAAGGCTGGCAGCCAGAAAGGGCCTTGTCCCCACCATAACACCAGACACGCAAACAGCATCGGCGCTTGCGTAAGCCAGGCCACACGATGCGCGCTGAACCGGTCAACCAGAAACCCAGATAAAAACGCCCCGGCCAGAGCAGACAGTGCATACCAGACATAATTTGATGACCATAACCAAAGAGGTACAGCCTTTTCCCCGGCGATGAAAATCTGGTGGAAAAACAGACCGGTTATGGTAAAGCCCGGGATCATCATCAACCAGATAACCACACCCCAAAAAGCGCTGTCTTGTATCACCACACGGCGCCGGACAGAAAAACGTTCTGCGGGCTGTTCAGACAGGTTATCTGCCTCACGGCCAGGGCCGTCCTGCTGGGCGGTGCGTCTGGTCAGATACGGGATCGCCGGGGCAAAGCTGAAAAACGCAAGCAGCGGCAACACAAACCAGATGGTCCGCCAATCTGTCAGGCTGAGGGCCAGAATAACAAGAACCGGAAACGCGGCTTCCCCCAAAGGCATGCCCAGACCACATAGCGCCAAGGCCCGTCCTCTGGTCGCGGTATAGCGCCGTGTTACCGCTGTGCTGTAGACATGATACATCATGCCTTGCCCGGACAGGCGAAGCAGATAGAACCCCAGAATGAGAGTGAGAACAGAGCTGACAAATGAAAAATGAAGCGCAGCCAGACACACACCACCCAATGTCATTAAGGACAGCCGCGGCACGCTGACACTGTCCGCCAGCTTGCCCAGCCAGAACAAGGTCAAGGCGCTGGCCGTTGTGGCAATGGCATAATGACTGCCGAACTCGCCATGGGTGAGGTCAAGAGAGGTGCGGATTTCCTGACTGAACAGAGAGATGAAAAAAGTCTGCCCCATAGATGACCAGAAGGACATCAACAGCCCGTAGACCAGAAACCGCCATTCAGTGCGGATCAGTGTGAAGGTGGATGTTTGTGTTGTGGAGTGATGCAAAAACAACTCTTTTGCGGATGAAGCTGAACAAGGTCTTCTCAACAGTCTGCCTTCACTATCTAAAGGTCAAGCCTGTTTGTCAGGTCATCTGGTTTGTGGTGTTCCCTCGTAAATCAAAACAGATAAAAAACCGGAGTGCAGATATCATGAACGTCTTCAAAAAGATCCTAAAGCTGGCGGTGCTGGGGCTGTTTCTGGCCGGACTTGTGGGCTGTTCTCAGGCGCTGTTCAAAGCAGATATAAAGGACTATGCCGCCAATACACCGGCACTGAAGCTGGAGCAGTTTTTTGAAGGCAGAAGCTATGCTTATGGCATTTTTGAAGATCGGTTCGGTAATCTGAAGCGCCAGTTCCGGGTCAGCATTGATGGCAGGGCAGGCGCAGATGGTCTGATACTGGATGAAAGATTTATCTATGATGATGGCGAGACGGCAAGACGTGTCTGGACCATTCAAAATAAGGGCGTGGATGAAACCGGGCTGGTGCAGTATCAGGGTCAGGCTGAGGATATTGACGGTGTGGCCACAGGCCAGATCGCTGGCAATGTTCTGTCTTGGTCTTATGATATTGTGCTGTCTTTATCTGGTCAGAATCTGAAAGTCAGATTTGATGATTTCATTTACCAGCTGGATGAAGATATCGCGATTAACCGGGCCTTTGTCAGCAAATGGGGTGTTGAAATCGGCCAAGTGACACTGGTCTTTCTGCGTGGTGATCTGGCGACAAAAATGCCGGAAATGAATCTGCAGCAATGGTAGCCGTTTCGTGTTTTCTTCCTATATAAAGACAAGGGCGTAAACCAAGATAAAAAAGATAAGAGGGGCAAGATGCCGGATTCCCTTCCCATTTGGGATTTGACTGACCTGTACAGCCATGATGGCGATGACATCCAGCGTGATTTGGAACAGGCAGCCACACAGACCGATAAATTAGCGCAATATGAAGGCCGTCTGGCCAGCTTAGGCGGTGCAGAGCTGGCCCAGATCATCGCTGATTATCAGGCGGTCTCAGAACGCTTGTCCCGTGTGATCTCTCATGCCGATCTTCAGTTTGCCGCAGATATGGCCAATCCGAAAACGGGCCAGCATGCCCAAGATGTCAAAGAAGCTATTTCCGGGCTGTCAGCACGGCTGTTGTTTGTTGAACTTGAGCTGGCGGCGATGGAGGAAGACAGCTATCAGCAGGCACTGAGCGATCCTGAGTTTTATCATTTTGTGCCCTGGTTGCGCCGCCTGCGTGCCTATGCCCCGCATCAGCTGGAATCCCGGCTGGAACAAATGCTTGTTGAACGGGCACCGGCCGGACGCGGGGCCTGGGTGCGCCTGTTTGATGAGACAGCAACCGCCCTGCGGTTTCCGTTTCAGGGCGGTGAGGTCACAGAAGCAGAAATTCTGAACAAGCTGTCTGACTCGTCTGCTGATATCCGAAAAGAAGCAGGCCAGTCTTTGTCAGCTGTGATGCAGGATAACCAGCGTCTGTTCAGCCTGATTTTGAATGTGATCGCAAAGGATAAGGAAATTGATGACAGATGGCGCGGGTTCAGCCGTCCGGTCTCTTCACGCAATCTTGCCAATGATGTTGATGACACCACGGTTGATGCGCTGGCAGAGGCGGTCACCTCTCGCATGCCGGATATCGCACATCGTTATTATCAGCTGAAAGCAGGGTGGATGGGCGCAGATAGCATGCCCTGGTGGGACCGGAATGCGCCTTTGCCTGGTGATGATGACAGACGTTTCAGCTGGGCCGAAGCCCGCCAGATAGTAACAGAAGCCTTTACCGGATTTGATCCGGCAATGGCGGATGTGGCCAAACAATTCTTTGACCGCAACTGGATTGATGCTGAGGTGCGGCAAGGCAAGGCCTCTGGCGCGTTCAGCCATCCAACCGTGCCGTCTGCACATCCTTATATTCTGATGAATTTTGACGGCCGGGCACGTGATGTGATGACCCTGGCTCATGAAATGGGACATGGTGTTCATCAGGTTCTGGCAGCGGATCAAGGCTATCTGATGTCTGACACGCCTCTGACTTTGGCAGAAACAGCATCTGTCTTTGCTGAAATGCTGGCTTTTCGGGCGCTGGTGGATAAAGCCCCGACAGATGCTGCCCGCCGGTTTCTTCTGGCCGGCAAAATTGAAGATATGCTGAACACAGTGGTGCGCCAAATCGCCTTTCACAATTTTGAAACCGCGTTTCATGATGCCCGCAAGTCGGGGGAAGTGTCTGGTGAAGCGTTATCTGATCTCTGGATGAATACCCAGACACAAGCGCTGGGTCCGGCGGTCCGGCTGGATGACAGCTACCGGCCGATTTGGGCCTATATCCCGCATTTTGTGCATACGCCATTTTATGTTTATGCCTATGCGTTCGGGGATTGTCTGGTGAATGCGCTCTGGCAGAACTATCAGACCGCGTCTGTTGCGGACAAACCGCAATTTGCTGAGCATTATAAGGGTCTGCTGTGTGCAGGGGGGACCAAACGATATGATGATGCGCTGGCCCCGTTCGGGCTGAACCCTGCAGATGCCTCATTCTGGAATCTGGGGCTTGATATGATCGCGGGCATGATTGACGAGCTGGAACATTTGTCCTGACCGGCAAGATAGCAAAGGAAGAAAAGACATATGGCAGCTTATGATGGTCAATCTGGTGTAGGGGGGCGCCTGCGCCGCTATGCGCGGGTGACAGGGACAATGTCCGGCCTGGCCGCCCGAATGGCAGGCGAGAGATATCTGGGCATGGATGTTGACAGGAACAAACATGCCGCCCAGTTGCGTGACGCTTTAGGCGGGCTGAAGGGGCCGTTAATGAAGGTCGCCCAGATTTTGTCTACCATACCTGATGCGCTGCCACCTGAATATGCTGAAGAGCTGTCCGCGCTTCAGGCGGATGCCCCGTCTATGGGCTGGCTGTTTGTCAAACGCCGCATGGCTGCTGAACTGGGCGGCGACTGGTCCTCTAAATTTGGCTCTTTTGACCGGCAGGCTGTGTCTGCTGCGTCTCTTGGTCAGGTTCACAAAGCGACCAGCCTTGATGGCCAGCCTCTTGCGGTCAAGCTGCAATATCCGGATATGGCCTCAGCGATTGATGCTGATCTGTCTCAGCTCAAGCTGGTGTTCCAGCTTTATGAGCGGTTTGACAGTGCGATCTCTACCGCTGATATCCACACTGAATTATCAGACCGGCTTCGCGAAGAGCTGGATTATACAAGAGAAGCGGCAAATCTGAAGCTGTATCAGCTGATGCTGAAAGACGAGCGTCAGGTCAGAATGCCAGAGCATTATCCTGAGCTTTCTTCAGAACGGGCGTTGACAATGAGCTGGGTTGAGGGCCAAAAGCTGATGGCCTGGCTGGAGACTGAACCGTCTCAAGACGCCCGCAATCAGGTGGCGATGAATATGTTCAGGGCCTGGTATGTGCCGTTTTATTTTTACGGCGTAATCCATGGCGACCCGCATCTGGGCAATTATTCGATTGATCATGATCTAAATATCAATCTGATGGATTTCGGGTCTATTCGTATTTTCCGTCCCGAATTTGTCGCAGGTGTTATCGAACTGTACCGCGCGTTGAGTCACCAGGATGATGATCTGGCGCGTCAGGCTTACGCAAAATGGGGCTTTCACGGGCTTGATGATGAGGCGATTGCCGTTTTGAATATGTGGGCCGGGTTCATCTATGCCCCTCTTTTGTCTGATGAGGTGCGCCCTATCCAGCAGATGCGCGGCGGATCAGAAGGGCGAGAGCTGGCGGGCCGTGTACATCAGGAATTAAAGCGGATTGGCGGCATTAAACCGCCGCGTGAATTTGTGCTGATGGACAGGGCCGCTGTGGGCTTAGGGTCTGTATTCATGCATCTGAAAGCTGAGGTCAACTGGCACCGCCTGTTCCATGATCTGATTGATGATTTTGACACAGCAAAACTGGGTCAGCGGCAAAGTGAAATCTGTACCGCAGCTGGTCTGCCAGAAGATGTGTTCACCCATCGCTGACAGCCCTGTCTGGCCGTTGCCTCTTTTCGTTCTGAATTCGCGCGGCTCTATCTGGTCTTTTTTGCTCTGCTGAGATAAACCTTGATAAAGGACATTACGACCAGGACTTCAGGCGATGACGTTGATTTATCCGGTGATTTTGTGCGGCGGGTCAGGCACCCGTTTGTGGCCGTTATCGCGCCAGTCCATGCCGAAACAATTTCTGAATTTAATCGGTGAGAACAGCCTGTTCCAGCAAGCTGCCCAGCGTGTCTCAGGATCACAATTTGCGAACCCGCTGGTTCTCACCTCAAATGAATACCGGTTCATCGCGGCCCAGCAGCTTGCAGATATCGGGGTAGAGCCCAACGGTCTGATGCTTGAGCCGTCAGCAAAAAACACCGCCCCAGCGATATTGGCGGCGGCTGAGACGCTCTGTAATAAAGATGCAGATGCGCTGTTGTTGGTAATGCCGTCAGATCACTATATCCCTGATCATAACGCACTGGCCGATCTGGTTCTGGCCGCAAAATCATCTGCTGAAGCCGGGGCAATCATTACCTTTGGGATTCAGCCAGACCGGCCGGAAACAGGTTATGGCTATATTGAACGAGGGGCGGCGTTGCCTGAGAGCGGAGGCTATAGCGTTACCGCCTTTCATGAAAAGCCAGATGAGGTGAGCGCGAAAGCGATGCTGGATAGGGGCACATATTTATGGAATTCAGGGTTGTTTCTGGCCCATTGCGGAACATTGCTCGCCCTTGCTGAGACGCTGGTCCCTGATATGCTTGCAGCTGTGAGGCAGTCAGTTGCCCACAGCACAACAGACCTTGATTTTCTGCGTCTTGATGAGCAGGCCTGGCAGGGCATAACAGCTGACTCAATAGACTATGCTGTTATGGAAAAGGCAGATAATCTGGCCGTTTTCCCGTATTCAGGCCGCTGGTCTGATCTGGGAGACTGGCAGGCGTTAAGGCGCGAATTAGCAGAAGACGGGGCCGGCACAGACCAAGCCGGCAATCTTCTTGTGGGTAACGCCAGCCAAACCGGCAGCCAGTCTTGTTTGGTCTGGGCAGATAATGCTGAACAGGTGGTGACGACTGTTGGGATGAAAGATACGATTGTCGTTGCCATGAAAGATGCGGTTCTTGTGATAGATGCCGCCCAGACCCAAGCTGTGAAGCAGGTTGTTGATCTGCTTGGCACTCAAAACCACAATCAGGCGCATGAACAAGCGCGCCAGTTCCGGCCCTGGGGGTGGTTTGAAACGCTGGTCTTGTCTGATACTTATCAGGTCAGGCGTGTGCATCTCTACCCCCATACAAAAATGTCTTTGCAGACGCACCAGAAGCGATCTGAAAATTGGGTTGTGACCAGCGGTGTGGCAGAAGTGAGGATAGAAGACAGGCTGGTCAGGCTGACGAAAAATCAGTCTGTTGATATTCCGGCGGGAACAGCCCACCAGCTGGCCAATACAGAACAGACACCGCTGACCCTGATTGAGGTGAGAACTGGGGACTATCTTGGCGAGGATGATGTCGAGCGATTATAGTCAAATGGTGCAGCTTGATCTATAGTAACAGAAGGGCCTCGTAGCTCATCAGGATAGAGCGACAGATTCCTAATCTGTAGGTAGCAGGTTCGAGTCCTGCCGAGGTCACCATTTCACTGCAATGATAATCGTCAAACAGAGGTGATGTTGTCCAGTCCTTTTGATTTATCTCATGCGCCTCAGGGGTTTGAGCCTCTGCCGTCTGAGCCTGAATTTTGCCCGTCAACACATCTCGCGTTAGAGCGCCCGACGGAGATTGTGCGCCTATCTGACTTTGGCTATACCCAAGAGCAAATCGCAGATTGTCCGTCTGACTTTGCCGTTACGAATATTTTTCGCATTCTGAGTGATGAGGGCGCGGCCTGTCTGTATGAAGTAGCAAAGCAGTTAGAGGCCTTTACCACCAGCAACCCGCGTATTGAACGCTGCACCAGAGGCGGCGTATACAGATCGAAATTCCTGCGCGATTTATGCTTATGCCCTGAGATCACAGAGTTTATTTCTTCATTTGTGGGTGTTGATTTGCTGCCACATACGATGCCACATCAGCTGGGTCATTTGAATTACGCACCAAAAACAGTGGGTGAGAATATCGATAAATGGCATGTCGATACGTTGCGTTATGATTATGTGATGTTTGTGACTGATCCTAAAAAACAGCAGGGTGGCGCGTTTCAGTATTTCAAAGGCACAAAAGATGAAGTGGCTGCCTGCCGCGCTGAAGGAAAGCCCCTGCAGTTTGAAAAAATTATTTCTCCTGACATGCCAGGGCCGGGATATGCGGTGATGCAGCAAGGCAATATGGTGGTCCATCAGGCCAAGGCCCTGACCGCCCCTGGAGAACGGATCACCATGGTCAATGGCTATATTCCGGCTGATCCGGCGTTCGAAGATTACACCCGTTATGACCAGCTCACCTTCGCTGATCCTGTGCCTATTGCGACAGCAGAATATAGCCGTCATGTCGCTCTTCATGCCCGCCGGGCCATTGATGAGACCATTACAGATATCCCGTTTGATAAAGACCGGGCGTTCTATGCTGACCAGCTTCGCCACCTGTCCTCAATACTCACAAAAGCTGTTCAGGATATTGATGAGGCGGACACAGCAGAGATGGAACATTTCGGCGATTAGCCGTGCTGCTCCGGCCTGCCTGGCCTCTTGACCGCAGGCAGGGTGTTATCCATGATGAGCACCATGACTGACAACAGCCCGTTTATGTTTTCTGAATCGCTGTGCGCAAGGCTTGCCGGTGGGCCTGTTTATTGCCTCGGCCGGGCCGGAATGGATTTATATCCTGAACCTGCAGGCGTGATTACCGAAGAGGCCGAACAGTTTCGTGCTGATATGGGGGGATCAGCGGCGAATATAGCTGTTGCGCTGTCCCGTCAGGGGGGGCGTGCTGCCCTGCTTACGGTGTTTTCAGATGATCAGGTCGGCCGGTTTGTAATCCGCAAATGTGCAGGTTATGGCGTGGATACAAATTCCTGCCGGACCCAGCCAGGCCTATGCCGTAATTCGCTGGCGATTGCCGAAACAAAGCCTGCAAATGCCTCTGTGGTGATCTACCGTAATCAGGCCGCGGATTTGGAACTGACCAGTGAGGATTTATCATCAGTTGATTTCAGCGCGGCAGGCGGGCTGGTGGTCACAGGCACAGCCCTGTCTGGAGAGCCATCAGCGTCTGCTGTCAGCGCGGCCATTTCCGCAGCCAGACAGGCCGGCTGTCCAGTGATTATTGATATAGATTACCGCGCAAATGCCTGGGAAACAGCAGAAGATGCCGCCCGCCGCATGGCCCCGGAACTGGCCCGGGCGGATATTCTTGTTGGCAATGATGATGAATTTGCTGTGTTATGCGGCGGAGATAAGGATAAGGGCCTTTCGGTTGCGCGCAAATTTGCAGCCTCAGGACAATTGGTGTTGTATAAAATGGGCGAGCAGGGCTGCCGGTCATTCTATCAGGGCCGCGACATGGAGACAGGTATCTTTCCGGTTACCCTTGCGAAACCCTTTGGGGCTGGTGATGCGTTTTTAGGCAATGTTCTGGCCAGACTTGGCCGGGATGCCGATATCAGGGCAGCTGTCATCCAGGGCAGTGCGGCTGCCGCCTTTGTTGTGGCCCGGCCAGGCTGTGCGTCCGCCATGCCAGATGAACAGCAGCTCAGCCAGTTTATGGCTCAAAACCAGATGCGCCCTTTTGACAGTCAGACCAGAGGATAGATCTCATGCACATACCGCCTTTTGACAACCAGAATAAGCCGATCATTGATATCAATGATGATCATGTGCCGCTGACTTATTTCAATATTGTGAAGCTGAAAAAAGGAGAGCTGTTCTCTTATCAGATACCGGGATATGAAACTTGTATTGTGCCTGCAACGGGCTGTGTGGATATTGATGTGGACACCGCTGGCTTTGGGGCGATTGGGAACAGAGGCAGTGATGTCTGGGATGGCGAGCCGGAAGGGGTTTATGTGCCAACAGATATGCCTGCCCAAATGGTGTGCACCAGTGATGAGGCAGAGATTTTTGTGGCGGGGGCGCGATTTGATGACAGGCTGAGCCCGTTTGCGGTCCGCACAGATGACATTGATCTGGTTCAATATGGGTCTGATGACACCAAGACTCACCGGAAAATCAAACATATTCTCGGCCAGAAACAGGCGGATAAGGTCGGCCGTCTTCTGGTCTCAGAATTATTCACTGTAGGGGCAGGCGGCTGGTCAGGCTTTCCGCCACATAAACATGACACAGACAGGCTGCCTGATGAAACCCGGCATGATGAGGTGTATAATTTCCGGTTCAAGCCAGAGGGCGGCTTTGGTATGCAGCTTCTGGAGCCAGATGAGGACAGGCTGGGAGAGGCGTTTCACATTGTTGACGGGTCCAGCTTTGCGATCAAATCAGGCTATCATCCTTGTGTCGTTGCCCCAGGTTATGAGATGTATTATTTCACCATTCTGGGGGGCTTGAGCCAGCGATCTCTGGTCCAGTATTTCCAGCCTGAACATGCCTGGCAGGTTGAAACCATCCCCGGCATCAAAGATATGATCGCCAAGTTCAAATGACGGTTGCCAGCCTGACAGATGTGCTGACACCCGCGCGTGAACAGGGGTATGGTGTGGCGGGTCTTGTCGTGCTGGGCTGGGAAGATGCCTGTGCCTATGTTGAGGCGGCTGACAGTTTAGGGGTTCCGGTGATACTGCAGGCGGGACCGGGATGCCGGGCGCATACCCCGGTATCTGTGTTAGGGCCGATGTTCCGGTCTTTGGCTGAACAGGCAGCTGTGCCGGTGGTCTGTCATATTGATCATGCCACCACTGCAGAAGAATGTCAGGCAGGGATTGATTGTGGCTTTACCTCTGTGATGATTGATGGCTCACGCCTGCCTCTGGCCGAAAATATTGCGCTGACTTCTGCTGTCACGGATATGGCCCATCCTCTTGGTATTTCTGTTGAAGCTGAAATTGGGTTTGTGGGGTATGATAAGGGGGCTGTGTCTCATCCCACGCAGCCAGATGAAGCAGCTGAGCTGGTCCGGGCGGCCCGGCCTGATGCGCTGGCTGTATCGGTGGGCAATGTGCATTTGCAGACCTCTGCTGAAACGGTGATAGACAGGCCTGCTCTGGCCGCAATTGAAGCGGTGGTGGATTGCCCTCTTGTCCTGCATGGGTCAAGCGGGATTAGCCATAAAGACAGACGGTGGCTGGCAAGAGAAACTTCGGTCTGCAAATTTAATCTGGGCACAGAATTGCGGCAAGGGTTCGGGGCGGCTCTGCGGGATGTGTTGGCTGAACATCCAGATATGTTTGACCGGAATCAGATTTTGTCTGCTGTCAAACCAGCGCTGATTGAACAGACAAAAACGGTGCTAAAGATGTTTCAAAAGGCCTAGCCACCACCACGGCAAGGCGTCTCCTGCCATCTGGGATTTGATTAAGATAAGGGGGGAGAGAAAAATGGTGCTGCTAGCGTGATTCGAACACGCGACCTCACCCTTACCAAGGGTGCGCTCTACCGCTGGAGCTATAGCAGCACATGGCCTTGTCATACATCAGCCAACATCTTTATGCAAGTTCGGGGCCGAAGAGAACTGAATTATTTCCGGTTGTAGCTGGCAAGACAGGCGAGCAAAGCTGTTCTGTCAATCTGGCCAAGCTGGCGGCTGTCACGGGTGATGGTCAACGGCCCGTCATGTTCATGCAAAAGTGACATAATAACAGATGCGGGTGTATCAGCTGGCTGGCTGGGGGCATCCGCATTCTGCTGTGTCGTCAGCGTACTGTGCGCCAGTATATCTTCTGCTGTGAGAACCTGCAGCGGGTTGATCTGGGCCACAAACCGCTGAACATAATCGGTAGAGGGCTGATGAAAAATCTGCTGAGGGGTGCCAATTTGCACAATCCGGCCTTCATCCATAATCGCAATACGGTGCCCCAGCTTGAAGGCTTCTTCCAGATCATGACTGACGAAAAGAGTAGAGCAATCCAGCTTTTTCTGATGGTCCAGAAGTTCATCCTGAAGGTGGTTGCGGATAAGCGGATCGAGGGCTGAAAAGGGCTCATCCATCAGCAGAATAGGGGCAGCGGTGGCATAGGCTCTGGCCAGGCCAACCCGCTGCTGCATGCCCCCCCCGACAGTT
>CALKIF010000060.1:0-10984 GCA_937988715.1 uncultured Alphaproteobacteria bacterium
GGGCCGGATCGATATCGCTGGTCCCGCTGGCGTCTGTTTCTGTTGCACGTAACACGGCCCAGGCGATTATTGAATCAGGGGCGGCGATTACCGCTCAAGGCAATATTTCGGTCAGCTCTCAGCAAACCGTGAAAACCAGTGCCATCGGTGATGGAGAGGCAGCCGGAACAGCAGATGGTCAGTTTGCGTTGGGAATCGCCGCTGGTGTGTCTGTTGCGCTGGACAGCAATGAGGCGTCTGTTAACCGCAATGTGACGACCAGTGGCGGTGATGTCTCTGTCATGGCCAGCACGTTGAGGGAAATTGAATCAGGTGCGAAGTCAAATGCCTCGTTCAGCTCAGATGATGGGGGTGACGGCGGCGATGGCGGCGGCGGTGACGGCGATGAGAGCAGCACAGCAGATAACGCGTCGAACAACAGTACAGAAGATGCCTCTGCTGGTCTTTCCTCTTTGATGGCGGGCCTCACTGATGATCCAGATGATGATAACGGCACTTATGATTTCTCTGAACAGATGTCTGTGGATACAGACAGCCTGTCTGACGGGGCTGATCTGGGCTCAATCGGCGGTGATGGCGAAGATGAGGGCAGTTCGAAAATCACCATTGCGGCGGCGATGGGGGTCACTTATGCAGAATCAACCGCGCGGGCCAAGGTTGCAGATGGTGTGACCATTAACGCCGGGTCGGGGGCGGTAACTGTCCAATCCCTCAGCAATACAGATATGACAGCAGATGCAGATGCGTCTGTATCTGACGGTGATTACAATATCGGCGGCGGGATTGGCCTGAATATTGTTCAGAACGATAATGAAGCGGTTATTGGCCGTGGTGCAGCGATCACCTCTGGCGATCTGACTGTTGAAGCCGGCATGCGGGCTGAGCTTCAGGATGACAATTCAACAGATGACAAAAATGTGATTGCCGCAGATGCGGTTGCGGGGGCCGGTACAGGGTCGTTTTCGCTTGCCGGTTCTGTTGGCCTGAATGTTGTGGTGCGCAATAACACCACAGCTGTGGTGAATACGGATGCTGTGATTAACGCTGGCGGCGATGTGACGGTCTCAGCTGCTGCCAAAAACCAATATAAAACAGATGCAAAGGCAACTGTCGGGATGGATAAAACCATCTGGGACGGTATTGATGAAACCTTTTCCACCTTGACAGATATCAAGGTCTGGACCGGGGCTCTTGAAAAAGGCTTTGAAGGGATGCTGGATAATCTGCAGTCCAGCCTGACATCTGGTGGTGATGGCGATGGCGGTGATGGCGATGGCGGTGATGGCGATGGCGGCGGTGATGATGATGAAGGCGGTACCGGCATCGGGGCGGGTATTTCGGTCAATATCATTGTTGCAGAAGATACCAAAGCGGCTGTTGAAGATAATGCCAGCGTCAGCAGTGGCGGGGCAGTTGAGGTATCCGCTTCAGCTGAATCAGAAATTGAAACCAACGCCTTTGCCGGGGCAAAACCTGATGAGGCGGGCGGCGCGGCCAAGACCTCTCTGGACGCGGCTGTGGCGGTTGGCGTGCTGCTGAAGGATGTTGATGCCTATATCGGGTCTGGTGCAGGGCTGAGCGCTGCTGACAATGTGACGATTGCGGCCAGCACGCAGACAAACACACTATCGACAGCAAAAGGTGAGGTCTCTGCTGACAGTACGGCGGTCGGGGCGTCTGTTGCTGTGGGCGTGGCCCTGGAAACAACCGAAGCCAAACTGTCGCGTGACGTAACATCAAGTGGTGGCGGGGTAGCAGTGACCGCCAGTTCAGCCAGCACAGACGTATCGCTGGCTGATGCGGTCGCTGCCGGTACGGTGGTTGATAAATATGCGGACAAGCTGCAGAAAACACCAGATATGCTGACCTCACAAACCTCTCAGTTAGGCGATGTGAATAACGGGCCGAGCTCTATGGAAGCGCTGAAGGGCGGCTTTACCGGCGGGGACGGGGCCAGCTTTGATCTGAGCGGCAGTGATACAGCGACCGGTTCAACAAGCGGTGGTGAGGCCCAGCAGTCAGGCTCATTGAACATTGCGGCTTCTGTGGCTGTGAACTGGGCAGACCATGCGGCCCGGGCAGTTGTTTCAGATGGTGTGCAGATCACCGCCGCAGATGATGTGGAAATTTCCGCCACCAATGAAGCGAATTACCGCACCAGAGGCTCTGGCATGGCGGTGTTTGCTGATCAGGCCATTGGTGTCGGTGTCGGCTTGCTGAAAACCGGTCAGCAGACAAAAGCTCTGGTCGGAAATAACGTCAATATTGATATTACAGGCGGGTCAGGTGACGTTACCATTGACGCCACCTCATCTGAAAATCAGGGCACAGATGATGACGGTACGTCCTACCGCTCCTATGCCTCATCAGAAGGGATAGCTGGTGCAGGCGGTGGTGAGCTGGGAATTGCCGGCTCACTCAGCCTGGTGTTCTCCTATGACAGCTCTGAAGCCAGCTTAGGCCAGAATGTCGGTATCTCAGCACCGGGGGATATTGATGTAACCGCCACCTCAACCAACAAGATTGTGAACCGGGCCTGGGCGGTGGCGGTCGCGTCTGATGTGACCTGTGATAATCCGGGCAATTGTGGCAGCAGCAGCGGTGATAAAACAGCGGTTGGGGCGTCAATCGCGGTCAATATCGTGATCGACAATAATTCAGCCATTATTGGTGAAGGCGCAACACTGACCGCCGGGGATAATGTGACGGTGGCGGCAAAAGACCTGTCCTCTGGGGCAGGGGATTTTACCCTTGATCCGCAGGATGAAAACACAACGTCAGAAGATTATATCACCACCAACTATACAGTGATGCTTCAGGACAGCTCATATTACGCAGAAGCCATTGCCGGCGGCGTGGCACAGGGCGGGAATGCCGGGTCTGGCTCTCTGGCGGTAACGGTGTCTGTCGGTAAGACAGAGGCTATTGTTGGTGAGGGGGTCTCTATCTTCGCTGATGATGTTGAAATTTCTGCCTATAATGAATCTGAAGCCCGCCATCTGGTTGGTGCGGTTGCTTTGTCTACCGATAAAAAGGCCATAGGGGCGTCGATCAGCGGGATTTATCTGCGTGAAGATGTGCGCACCATCGTTGGTGATGACGGCAGCACAGATGATGGCGATAACACAACCATTACCGCCTCAACAGGTGATGTTGATATCTCTGCAAAGGCGGATCAGGACACGCTGACCTTTATGGCGGCAGGCGGCGTATCAGGTAATGATCTGGCGCTGGCCGGCGCGTTTGGCTTTAACGTCATGGATACAGATGTAGAGGCCCGCATTGTGGAAGATGCGCTGATTCAGGCCTCTGCCGGGTCAATTGATGTGAGCGCGGACAGCTTTACCAATATTCGCAATCTGACCTTGTCCATAGCCGGCTCAGGCGGCAGTAATTCTGTTGGTGGTTCGCTCGCGCTGAACATGTTCTTAACAGACAAAAAAGCGATTGTTGGCAACAGCACCACAGCAGATAACAATATTGTTCTGAACGCGGCGAATGCGGTGAATATCGGGGTTGATGCGAAACAGGAAATCCTGAACGGTATCATCTCTGCGTCTGTCTCTACTTCCAGCAACGCTTTGTCTGGTGCGCTCTCAGCCAATATTGTGAAGGGGGAGACCTATGCGCTGGCCAATCGCGGGACCAGCATTAATGATAATGCCACACTGAACAGTGCTTCTTCAACGCAGTCCGTTGACGTGATTGCCAATGACAACACCACCATCACTGATCTGACCGGCACATTGGCCGCTTCATCTAGCAATTCTGTGGGGATTGCGCTGGGTGCAAATGTGTTCTGGAAAGATGTCAAAGCCGGGATTGATGGTACGGTTAAGGCAGATGAAAATGTTCGCGTGATGGCAGACACCGTCCAGAACCTGACCTCATTGGTTGTCGGTATTGCCGGGTCAACAGGCGGAACAACTGGCGCCGGTTCGGTGGGCGTTGGTCTGGTTAAATCGACAACATTTGCTGAAATTGGCAGCAACGCGGATATCTATACAGGCGGGTCTGTCCAGCTTCATGCCGGTGATGATACAGATATCTTCATGATGGAACCGGCGGCCAGCTTCTCTGCAGGTGGGAATTCTCTTGCCGGGGCGGTTGGGGCGGCAGTCTTTGTCGGCCAGACAAAGGCACAAGTAAAAGACGGCGCAAGCGTAACCGCGCTGGGTAATACAGCTGTTCAGGTTGAGACAGCCGAAACGCAGACCTCTTCCCCATTGCTTGATGGCATTATGGGCGGAGATGATAATCAGACCCGAGACACACTTGGCTCATTCAATGATGATTTCACCTTTGATAATGTGAAGGACCTGTTCCTGACCGAACGCCGGGTGACAGAAACACGGCGCGGTGTGGCGGTATCTGCTGTGGCTGATCAGGATGTGATCTCTATCGCTGCTTCCGGGGCGGTCTCTTCAAGTTCAGCGATTGCCGTATCTATATCTGCCGGTGTGGGCGTCGGGCAGGTTGAAGCGTCAATCGGGGATGCAGATATAAATTCAGGGCCTGGAACAGCGAATGCGGCCCAGGATGTGGTGGTGCGCGCCCTGTCTGATACTTACTGGACAGATGTTTCCGGTGCAATTGCGGTGGGCACAGGGTCAGCCGGGGTCGGTATCGGCGGGGACATTGTTGTTCAGGTGAAAGACACCCGCGCCTTTATCGCACAAGGAGCAGATGTCACCGCGGCCAATGATGTGATGGTTGATGCCAGAACAACAGACAGAATCATCAATTCAGCTGTATCTGTCGGCGGCGGGTCTAATGCGGGTGTATCAGGTGCGGCTGCCATTGGCGTTGTGGTCAATACCACAAAGGCCTATATCGATGGCGAGGTGAATGCGGGCAGTGATCTGGCCGTGAATGCGCAGGCAAAATCTGAACATATTCAGATCGCCGGGGGCATTGGGGCTGGCGGCACAGCGGGTATTGGGGCTTCATTTGGGATTGGGTTTGTTAAAAACGAAACCGCAGCTTATATCGATGAAAATGCCGTAACAAATGCTGCTGACAATACCTCAGTGACGGCAGACACAACCGAAAATGCGGTTTCTGCTGTGATTGCAGGCGGCATTGGCGGTACCGTCGGCGTGTCTGTGTCAGCAGGCATCAAGGTCCATATGTCAAACACCCAGGCCTATATCAAAGGTCAGGTGAATCAGAATGATAATTACACTTCTGCAAGCCAGAATGTGGATGTCGCTGCTGTAAACCGCATCAACACAATTGATGTGATCGGCGGTGTTGGCGGGGGCGGCACAGTTGGTGTTGGTGTGACGCTGAATGCCCTTGTTGTGCACAATAATGCCCAAGCCTGGATAGGCGGCGGGCCAAACACTCTTGTCAGTGCAGGCGGTGACGTTTCGGTAACTGCAACATCAGCCAAAACAACAAAGAATTTCCTTCTGGCCGGGGCCGCAGCAGGTACGGTATCGGTTGGCGGGAATATTGCTGTCTTGCTGATTGGTGCAGAAGCAGACGATGAAACCAGCGCGCACACAGACAGCTCTGATAACGGTGATATCGCTCAGGACACAGATGACAGAACCCAGGGCGTAAGGCTGGGGAACATCATCAGTCCGGATAACTCGTCAGGGGATTATGCTGCAACCGGATTTGATTTTGCTGAGCTGACCTCATCTATTGATGACAATAATTCTGCACATGGACGCCTTGGCAATACCTTTGATTCCAAGTCATCCAACCTGTCACGCAACAAGACACAGGCCTTTATTGAAAATGGCGCGACCGTGCGTGCAGGTGATGACCTGACAATCCAGGCTGAAGACACAACCGAAACGATTTTCGCCGCCGCCGCAGTGGGCGGGGCAGGTGTTGTCGGGGTGGGGGCAACGATTGGCGTGTTGCTGGTCAATAATACGGCAGAAGCTTATATCGGCACGAACGCAAATGTGAATGTTGAGGGCGAAACCCTTATCCGCTCACGCACAGCAGAAACGGTTGGATCCGGGGCATTGACAGCTGGCGGGGCCGGGGTTGCTTCGGTGCAGGGTACAATTATGGCCCAGACAACAAAGTCAAAGAGCCGGGCCTTTATTGAAGACGCAGCTGTTGTGAACGACAACACCTCTGAGAACACAACCCAGTCAGTAGCTGTAAGAGCAGAATCTGACACTGACCTTGTGTCTTTCTCAGGGTCCGGCGGCGGGGCGATTGTCGGGGTTGGCATCACCGGCGATGTGATGATTTTGGAAAAAGAAACCAAAGCCTATATCGGGGATAATGCGAATGTCCGCTCTGGTGGGGATATTTCGGTCGATGCTCAAGCTCAGGCAGACCTGATTCAGATCGCCTTGTCAATCAATGGCGGTGTGGTCGGCGTGACAGGGGCAGCCGGAACCGCGGTTGCAAATAATTTCACACAAGCGCGTATCGGCCGCAACGCAACAATCTATGCTGAAGACAGCATCAGGGTTCAGGCCACAGATGATACAGAAATTGACGCTGTGGTGATTACCGGAGCAGGCGGTGTGGTTGGCGTGTCCGGGTCTGTGGGAACCTATGTGGCCAAGAGCACCACCGAAGCCAGAATCCAAGATGGCGCAACAATTAATGCACTTGCCGCCGGAGACGGCATAACCGCGCTTAGCGGAACCGTGGATAATTCAACGGTAACAGTGACGTCCAAGACAACCCGTGACCAGGAAGGTACAGCCGGAAACACAGATTTTGAGCAGGTTGAAGCCAGCTTTGATACCACAAATAAATTTGGTCTTCAGGTCGCCGCGGTGACTTATGAAGATATGAATTTTGCACCGGTTGGGGTTGCCGGTGGTGTGGTCGGTGTTGCAGGTGTTGTGGCCACCACAGTTGCCAATTCAACCACACGGGCGATTGTTGAAGATAACACAAACATCAACACAACTGGTGACAATAGCGGGGCAGGGGTAAACCAGTCTGTTGAACTGCTTGCCGCATCAGAAAGCCAGTTGAACAATATCAGCTCAGGTATCGGGATTGGTGCGGTCGGCGTGACCTTTGATATTGATACCCAGGTCTTTAAGAAAACAGTTGAAGCGCGCCTGCTGGGGGATGCAAAAGCGAAGCGGAATGTGACTGTTGAGGCGGAAAGCCGTGACCGTGTATTGCAGACCGCTGTGACTGTCGCTGGCGGGGCTGTCGGCGTGGGCGGTATTGTTGAGGTATCGGTTGTTTCAGACACTGTAAAAGCCGAGATTGGCGATAACAGCACCATCACAGCAGGTGAAGATATCTTGGTGGCCGCAACGTCTGATCTGAATATGTATCAGACAGCAGGCAATGTGGCCGCAGGCGGCGTTGGTGTCGGCGCATCAATCGGTATTCTGGTCGCCAAATCAGCAACCACAGCCCGGATTGGTAACGGGGCCAATGTGCATGCCGAAGATAATCTGACCGTTGCAGCAACCTCAGATACTGATCTGCATCAGAATATCATGGGCTTTGCCGGTGGCGGTGTCGGGGTGACCGGCTCATTAGGCATTAATGTTCTGAAAAACACCACTCTGGCTGAGATTGGCAGCAATGCCCAGATTAACCAGATGGCAGAAGACAACCGGTCAACCCAGTCTGTGAATGTGCTGGCCCGCGATAATCTGGTGACCCAAGGGGCCAGCGGGGCCGCCGCGGTTGGTGCTGCTGCTGGTGTCGGTATGGGCTTGACGGTGACCGCCCTGCGGGCGTCCACACAAGCGGTTGTCGGCAGTAACACAACAATTTCTGCCCGTGATGATGTAACTGTTGATGCCAACAGCACAAAAAATATCAATAACACGGTGATCAGCTTTGGTGGCGGCGGCAGTGTCGGGGCCTCTGGTTCTGTTGCCCTGACAATTGTTGGTGGCGCGATGAGCGGCGATTCAGGTGATTATCTGGATGATGATAACGGCAATATGATCGCCGCTGCTGAGGCAGATGCCACACAAGACCGGAACGCCGGGGACAATGAAACCCATAATGGCCGGGATACGTCAGCCAAATCAAACCAGCTTTACGCAGACCAGTATGATCAGGACGCCAGCACTCTGGCGGAAGCAGAATCAGGCGGTCTTCAGGCTGATGTGGAAGGCGCATCTAACCAGTCCACACTGGCTCTGATTGGCAGCAACGCAGTGATTACTGCTGGTGATGATCTGACAGTCCGTGCGTCTGATAACACCGTTTTAGGCACAAATGCTGGCGGCGGCGGTGCAGGCGGTGCGGCCGGTGTTGGCGTGACCATGGGCATGATGTTCAATAACGCGATTACCGAAGCCCGGGTGGGTGCAGGGGCGCAAATTGATGCAACTGAAGCGACCCTGATTGAAGCCAGAAGCGTTGAATCAGTGAATAAGTTCGGTATGACCGGCGGTGGTGGCGGTGTGTCTGTTCAGGCCACAGCCATGGTCAATGTCTCGCAGACACAGACAACCGCCTCAATCGGAGATAATGCTCAGGTCAACCAGAATGACAATACCAGCGCCAGCCAGTCTGTTTCTGTTAAGGCGCGGTCAACATCAGAAATGATCGCTGTATCCGGGTCTGGCGGTGGCGGGGCCATCGGGGCAGGTGTGTCCGGTGATGCGATGGTGCTTGAAAAGCAGACCACAGCGTCAATTGGCGCAGGGGCAGACGTGTCTGCACAAGGCGATATATCTGTTGATGCTGAAGCCCAGGCTGACCTGCTGCAACTGGCTCTGTCTGTGAATGGCGGCATTGTCGGGGTGACAGGCGCAGCCGGTATCGGGGTGGTTAATAACCGGACCAAGGCTTCAGTGAATGACAATGCGGTGATCTTCGCACGTGATTCCATGCGGGTGCATGCCAGTGATGATACCGAGATTGACGCTGTCGCTGTTGCGGGGGCTGTGGGTGGTGTTGCCGGCGCGTCAGGTTCAGTTGGCGTTTATGTGGTGAAATCAACGACTGAATCACTGATCGGGGAAAATGCGGATATCACCGCCCTTGGTGCGGGTGACGGTATTGCGGCTTATACAGGCAGTGTTGATAATTCCACCACACGCACCGTCACCAAGACCCGTGTTGAACAGGACGGCACAGAAGTCCAGGATGATTATACCGTCGTTGACGCCAGCTTTGGTACCGCCACCCAGCGGGGCCTTTCCATGAGTGCGGTCACAGCAGAGGATATCACCTTTGCGCCAATTGGGGCTGCTGGTGGCGGCACGGCCGGTCTGTCTGGTGTGATTGCCACAACTGTGGCCAGCAGCACGACACGCACGCAAATCGGCAACGGGACAACCGTCAACCAGATAAATGACGGGGCTGATGCGGCTCAGGATGTAAAGCTGGTTGCGTCTTCTGACACGCGTCTGAACAACATCAGCGCGGCGGTGGGTATCGGGGCCCTTGGCGCGGCGTTTGATCTGGACACACAAGTCTATAAAAAGACGGTTGAAGCCCGTATTCTGGGTGATGTGACCGCTGAACGTGATGTGCTGGTCAAGGCTGACACAACAGATCGCATTCTGCAGACAGCCGCCAGCGCGGCAGGCGGTGTCGGGGCTGTCGGTGGTCTGGCTGCGATTTCTGTAGTCTCAAACACGGTGAAGGCCGAAATTGGCGATAATTCAACCACGCTGGCGGGTGATGATGTGGATGTTCTGGCCAATCAGCGTGTGGATATGATCCAGACAGCCGGGAATGTGGCGGCTGGCGGCGTGGCGGCCGGGGCATCTGTTGGTGTGCTTTATGCGAAGGCCAACAACACAGCCAGAATTGGTAATGGGGCATCTGTATCAGCAGGCGATAATATTACGGTTGCGGCTGATACCGATATCGACATGAACCAGAACGTTATTGGCGGGGCTGGTGGCGCCTTGGCAGCTGTCACAGGGTCTGTCGGCTTTAATATGCTGACCAACACAACTGTGGCCGAAATTGGCGACGGGGCCCAGATTAACCAGCAGGCTGGTTATGATAATCTGACAACAACGCAAGGGGTAAGCGTCACCGCAACTGAAACCGTGACCACACAAGGGGCTGCAGGGGCGGTTGCCGTTGGCGGGGCTGCCGGTGTGGGCATTGGTGTGACCGTTACCGTCAACCGGGGGTCTGTCAAAGCCCGTATCGGCAATAACGCAAATATTGCCGCAGAAGAAGATGTGGTGGTTCTGGCAGATTCAACAAAGTCCATCTCTAATCAGGGTGTTGCCTTTGGCGGCGGTATCGGCCTTGGTGCGGCAGGGTCTGTTGCGCTGACACTGATTGGCGGGTCAATGTCTGATAACGCCTCTGACAGCTTAAGCAATGATAATGGGAATATGGTTGCTGATGCGTCAGGCAGCGTTAGTCAGGACCGGCAGGGCAATGACGGCGAAAGCGAGACAGGCAAGGGCCGCCTGAGCTCATACACAGGTGCGCATGATAACCAGACCAACAGTCTGGTGACGGCGGAAACATCAGGCCTGCAAGGGGATGTCGAAGGGTCTGGGGCATCGTCTACTCTGGCCGAAATCGGCTCAAACGCTGTGATACGGACGGCTGGTGATGTCCGGGTTGAGGCAGAAGAAACCCTGAACCTGTCGCAAATTGCTGGCGGGGCGTCAATCGGTCTGGTCGGTGTCGGCGGCTTTGTTGCTGTGGCTGACTATGACGGGTCTGTTACCGCCCGTATCGGGAATGGCACGACAATTGATAACGCCACCTCTCTGACAGTGGATGCTACGCTGAACAGCGGGCCGAATCTGAACATCGCGCTGCCGAACAGCCAAAACCTGCAGGTGGCAGCTGTAAATTCAACAGTGATTGGTGCGTCAGTCGGGATTGCGGGTCTGGCGGCATCAGTCGCGCAGGTGAATTTGGATGAGAATGTCACCGCCAGCATTGGCAATAATGTGACGGTCACGCTGCAGGATAACAGCTCTGCTGTAACTGTTGATGCGCTTCGTGATGTGGATGCTGATGTGAATGTGGCGGCTGTTGCGGGTGGTGTGATTGCGGCTGGTGTGTCTTATGCCGGGGTGGATGCGTCTGG
>CALKIF010000061.1:0-18140 GCA_937988715.1 uncultured Alphaproteobacteria bacterium
TCAGGCGGGCATTTTGGCGGTCCTGCATATAGCCTTTCAAAATACCGTCTTCGATGAGCACATTACGGGCTGACTGGGTGCCTTCATCATCGATAGTGATTGACCCGCGCCTGTCCTGAATGGTGCCATCATCAACCACAGTGACCCCTTTAGCGGAGACCTGCTCGCCAATGCGGCCAGAAAACACAGATGTGCCCTTTCGGTTGAAATCACCTTCCAGGCCATGGCCAACAGCCTCATGCAGCATCACCCCGGGCCAGCCTGATCCCAGCACAATTTCCATCTCGCCAGCAGGCGCGCCGACGGACTCAAGGTTCAGCATCGCGATTCGCAGCGCTTCATCGACCTCTGCCTGCCAGACATCAGCTTGCAGATAGCGCTCAAACATAAACCGGCCGCCCGTGCCGCTGGAGCCGCTTTCCATCCGACCGTCCTTTTCGGCAACAACAGCCACATTCAGCCTGACCAGAGGGCGGATATCTGCATAACGTGTGCCGTCAGGACGGATGATTTGCACCGCCTGCCAGGACCCGGCGATTGAGGCGCTGACCTGCTTGACCCGCGGGTCCTTTTCACGCGCATAGGCATCAATTTTCTGCAGCAATTCGACTTTGTCCTCAAAGGCTGTCTGATTCAGCGGGTTGGCATCTGAATATAAAGACTGATTGCGGCCTGCTTCCGGGGCGATGGCCAGCTGCCCTGAATGGCCAGAGGCCACCGCAGAGACTGTTTCTGCTGCGCGCTTCAGGGCGGCTTCGCTTAATTCTCCGGCATGGGCAAAGGCATCTGCTTCACCGACAATCGCACGCAAACCAAAACCTGCGCTCTGATCATAGGTTGCTGTTTTCAGCCGGCCGTCATCAAAAGACAGCATCTCAGCATGTTTCATCTCTAAGAACAGATCACCATCATCTGCCCCGTCAAGGCAGCTGGCCACCATCTTCATGGTCCGGTCCCGGTCAAGGCCTGTAGAGGTGAAAAACACATTATCTGTCTGCTGAAGTAAATCCATACTGCTGTCTCTTGAATTATAGTGTTGTCTGCACGCTTTGCTCACATTTGCGCGCCCTGGCAGAGGAACGCCCTGCGCCGAATCAATAATGGGGCGTTGAATGGCGCTTTTCAAGGGCGAAATCAGACAGGCTTGCGTTCTGACACAATCCATAAAACGCTGTTTTATGCCGCCTTTGCGACAGGCCGTCGCAGAGGGGTTTTCACCACACAGAAAACACGCTAGAACGAAGCGAAATACGTGAAAAGTAGGCTTTAAATTTTCTGCACATCATGGTTCTGTTTCGGCAGAACCAAAATGAACGACCATATTTTATGGGATGACCTTTTGGATAAGGGGGACGACACGATGACATTGCGCGGATTTTCTGTAGCGAGTCTGGGAATATTAGCTGGGGCGGTAACCTTAATGGTGGCAGGCGGGGTCTCCGCTGCTGAACCTCAGCCATGGCAGCTGGGCTTGCAGGCACCAGCCGGATCAATCGCTGAGAGGGCCAACAGCCTTCACAATCTGCTGCTGGTGATTATCACCGCCATTTCTTTATTTGTTCTGGCGCTGCTGGTTTACACCTGTGTGCGGTTCCGCCAGTCAGCCAATCCAAACCCTTCCAAGACATCACATAACACAGTGATTGAGATTTTATGGACGGTCATTCCGGTCCTGATTCTGGTGGTTATCGCGGTGCCGTCTTTCCGGCTGCTCTATTACATGGACCAGACCAAAGATACCGAAATGGTGATCAAGGTGACCGGTAATCAGTGGTATTGGAATTATGAATATCCTGATGAAGAGCTGAGCTTTGACAGCTATATGCTTGATGAGGCGGACCTGGAGCCAGGCCAGAAGCGGTTGCTGGAAGTAGATTATCCGATGGTGGTGCCCGCCGGCACCCGGATCAAGCTGCTGGTGACAGGCAATGATGTGATGCATTCGTTCTTTGTGCCGTCTCTTGCTGTGCAAACATACTCCATCATCGGCCGGGTGAACGAAGCCTGGATTGATGTACCTGCAGGCACACATACCTATTACGGCCAATGTAACCAGATTTGCGGTGTGAACCATGCCTATATGCCGATTGTGGTTCAGGCCCTTGAAAAAGATGAATATGAAGCCTGGCTTGAAGGAGCAAAAGAAGAATTTGCTTCAGTTGATACCCCGGCTCAACCCCTGCTGAATGAAACGTTGCTGGCATCTGCCAACTGAACGACTGAGTGAAGGAGAAACACAAATGAGTGCCCAAAAAACACATGATGAGGCAACACATGCTGAAGACGGTCACGCTATCCCGACCGGATTTGTGCGTCGCTGGCTTTACTCAACCAACCATAAAGATATTGGGACGATGTATATCATCTTCTCGATTCTGGCAGCCCTGATTGGCGGCGGCTTTTCTATATTCATGCGCATGGAGCTGATGGAACCTGGCGTTCAGTATATGGCAGATGGTCATGTCTGGAACGTGTTCACCACGGCCCATGGGTTGATCATGGTGTTTTTTGTGGTTATGCCGGGCCTGATTGGCGGCTTTGGTAACTGGTTTGTGCCGATTATGATCGGCGCGCCGGATATGGCGTTTCCGCGGATGAATAACATTTCGTTCTGGCTGCTGCCGCCGTCATTCCTGTTGCTGCTGCTGTCGGCTGTTATGGATGGCGGGGCCGGTGTTGGCTGGACGATTTATCCGCCGATGTCGAGCACGGCCGGAACACCGGGCATGTCAATGGATCTGGCGATTTTATCGCTGCACCTTGCTGGTGTGTCCTCTATTCTGGGCGCGGCGAACTTCATCACCACTATTTTCAACATGCGTGCGCCTGGTATGACCATGCACAAGATGCCTTTGTTTGCCTGGTCAATGCTGATCACCGCGTTCCTACTGCTGCTGGCTGTGCCGGTATTGGCAGGGGCGATCACGATGCTGCTGACAGACCGGAATTTCGGTACCACGTTCTTCATTCCTGAAGGGGGCGGTGACCCTATCTTGTTCCTGCATCTGTTCTGGTTCTTCGGTCATCCTGAAGTGTATATTATGATCCTGCCTGCTTTCGGGATCGTCAGCCATATTATCTCAACCTTCTCACGCAAGCCGGTATTTGGCTATCTGGGAATGGCTTACGCCATGGTGGCGATTGGGTTTGTCGGCTTTATCGTGTGGGCGCACCATATGTATACAGTTGGCCTTGATGTGGATACACGTGCCTACTTTACCGCGGCGACCATGGTTATCGCTGTGCCGACAGGTGTGAAAATCTTCTCATGGATTGCGACCATGTGGGGCGGGTCAATTTCTTTCCGCATTCCGATGATGTGGGCAATTGGCTTTATTTTCCTGTTCACCGTCGGCGGTGTGACCGGGGTGGTTCTGGCCAATGCCGGTATGGATGTGGTTCTGCACAACACCTATTATGTGATTGCGCACTTCCATTATGTGCTGTCTCTTGGCGCGGTTTATGGCCTGTTTGCTGGTTTCTATTACTGGTTTGGCAAGATGACCGGCTATACCTATCATGACGGGCTGGCCAAGCTGCATTTCTGGTTGACGTTCATTGGTGTGAACCTGACCTTCTTCCCGATGCACTTTCTCGGCCTTGCGGGTATGCCTCGTCGCTATATTGACTATCCTGATGCCTTTGCTGGCTGGAACTATATTGCGTCTATCGGCTCTTACATCAGTGCGGTTGGTGTGCTGGTCTTCCTGGCGCTGATCGTAGAGGCGTTTGTCTCCAAGCGTAAAGCTGGTGCAAACCAGTGGGGCGAAGGGGCTACAACCATGGAATGGCAGGTCTCTTCACCACCGCCATACCACACATTTGATGCTCTGCCGAAGGTGAAATAAGAGCATCTGAAAACGAAAGAAGGACAGCTCGATGACTGCGCTTCCGCATCAGACATCTGGACATGACCTGGCAATGACACCGGCTGTCGCGGCATCTGCTGCGACAGTTGGTGATTATTTCCAGCTGATGAAGCCACGTGTGATGAGCCTTGTCATTTTCACTGGTTTTGCCGGCATATATCTTGCCCCCGGTCAGATTCATCTGGGCCTGGCAATTGTGTCTCTGCTGGCAATCGCTGCCGGGGCGGGGGCGTCTGGGGCGATTAACCAATGGTATGACAGAGACATCGATCTGATTATGTCGCGGACACGCAACCGGCCCATACCAGCTGGGAAAGTTGAACCGGCTGAAGCCCTGGCCTTTGGGGTTGTGGTGTCGGTTTTGTCTGTGCTGATGCTGTCCTTGTCTGCCAATCTTCTGGCTGGCGGGCTGTTGGCCTTCACGATTTTCTTTTATGCTGTCATTTACACCATATGGCTGAAGCGCTCGACGCCACAGAATATCGTCATTGGCGGCGCGGCAGGGGCTCTGCCACCTGTAGTGGGCTGGGCCAGTGTGACCGGTACAGTCTCGCTTGAATCTCTGGCGTTGTTTGCGCTTATTTTCATCTGGACACCGCCTCATTTCTGGGCGCTGGCTTTGGTCAAAAATGAAGATTACAAACAGGCTGGCGTGCCGATGCTGCCTGTGGTGGCGGGCAAGCCTGAAACTTTGCGCCAGATTGTTATCTATTCAGCCCTGCTGGCCCCGTTAGGGGTTGCCCCGTATCTTCTGGGGATGACCAGCCCTTTCTATGGGCTGCTTGCAGCAGGTATGGGCGCTGTGTTCATGGTGTTGGCTCTGCGGTTATACAAAACCCCTGATGATCGTCAGGCATGGGCCTTGTTCAAATTTTCTGTGTTATATTTAACCGTGTTGTTCGCCAGCCTCATTCTGGATAAATTGCTTGTCCAGCATCTGGGTGTGCTGGCAATTCTGGGACTACAGTGATGAGCGATAAAGACCCAAAAACCGGAGCCGAAATGCAGGCGATGCGCAAACGCCGGAACTTCTGGGTTCTGGGCCTGATCTTCGGCCTTGCCATATTGTTTTATCTTGTCACCATCTTCCGGATGGGGATCTGACGGCCATGACAACCACAACCTCACCCCCCCACCTGTCCCCAGCAGATCAGCAGAAGTCGAATAACCGGCTTTTATTGATTGTCGCGCTGGTGGTGGCGTCAATGGTTGGCCTGGCTTATGCGTCTGTTCCGTTATACAAGCTGTTCTGCCAGGTGACTGGCTTTGGCGGGACCACGCAGGTCGCCACCGAAGCCCCTGATCAGCCACTGGCCTCTGCAGCGCCGTTAAGTGTGCGTCTGGATGCAAATGTGAACCCCCAGCTGAACTGGTCATTTGTGCCGGTTGAAGCTGAGGTAAGGCTGAAGCCAGGTGAGGAAGTCACCGCCTTGTACCGGGCCACAAATATCGGCACAGAGCCGTCTACCGGCACAGCAACCTTTAACGTCACCCCGCAGAAAGCCGGGCCGTATTTTATGAAAATCGAATGTTTCTGCTTCACAGAACAGACACTTCAGCCAGGCGAGTCCGTTGACATGCCGGTACGATTCTTTTTGGACAGTGAAATCGCATCTGATATCAATACAGTTGATATTGATGAAATTGTGCTGTCTTACACCTTTTTCAAAGCAATGGATAAAACAAGCTGAATTCAACCCAGAATGGGGCCAGTCGGAGGGGACAGGCTATTTTTAAGGAGAACTGACATGAGTGGCGCACAACAACATCCATACCATCTTGTTGAACCAAGCCCATGGCCGGCCGTAGGGTCAGCGGCGGCCTTTGTTACCGCAATCGGTGGCATTATGTTCATGCATGAACGCGCTTTTGGCTTGCATGTTCTGGGCCTGGGTCTGGGGCTTGTGCTGCTGACCATGTTTATGTGGTGGCGTGACGTCATCCGTGAAGCTGAATATCAGGGGCATCACACACCGATTGTCCAGATCGGTATGCGTTATGGCATGATGTTGTTCATTGCCTCAGAAGTGATGTTCTTTGTCGCGTTTTTCTGGGCTTTCTTCGACCGTGCCTTTTATCCGGCAGGCGGGGTCTGGCCGCCGGAAGGCATTGAAACCTTCAACCCGTTTGATCTGCCCCTGATCAACACACTGATTTTGCTATTGTCCGGCTGTACTGTCACCTGGGCACACCATGCGCTGGTACAGAACAACAGACGCGACTTCATCACGGGTCTGACCATCACGATCATTCTGGGGGCTTTGTTCACCGGTCTTCAGGCCATTGAATATGATCATGCGGCCTTTTCGTTTACAGATGGCATCTATCCGTCTGTGTTCTATATGGCCACAGGATTTCACGGCTTCCATGTGATTATCGGAACCTTGTTTCTTCTGGTCTGTCTGTTACGGGGCCTGAAAGGGCATTTCACCGCTGAACAGCATTTCGGGTTTGAGGCCGCTGCCTGGTACTGGCACTTTGTTGATGTGGTCTGGCTGTTCTTGTTTGTGGCTGTGTATTGGTGGGGCGCCTGATCCGCTTTACTCAGCACCTGCTGACATGATAGATATCGGTCTGTGCCCGTGATGGTGCAGGCCGATTTTTTTTCACCCCTTCATTTGAGACGATAAACATGTATTTCCGCCCGTTTTTCTGGCTCACCTTTTTCTCTCTTCCATCTCTTCTTGTGTTGTTGATGCTCGGGTTTTGGCAGTTGGACAGGTTAGCCTGGAAAACTGAACTGATAGAAAGTTTTAATGACCGGGCAAATGCGGCTGCTGTCGCCCCGCCTGACCCGTCAGCTGACCTCAGCCGGTTTGAATTTCAGAATCTGGATCTTAACGGCCGCTTTCTGCATGACAAAGAATTATATCTGACCGGCCGCACTTATGAAGGCAATGCAGGCTTTCATGTGGTGACCCCGTTCCGGACTGTGGCTGGCCAGTTGTTGCTGGTGAACAGAGGTTGGGTATCTGAAGCCTATCGTGAGCCGGAAACACGCCTGTTTTCGGTAAAACAGGAACAGATCAGCTTGCGCGCCGTATTGCGCCTGCCGCAACAAAAAGGCTATTTTGTGCCGGAAAATGATCCCGCAAACGGGTTCTGGTTTACCCTGAAGCCAGAGGAGATGGCGGCGTTCTTGGCGCTGGATGAGGCGATCACCACCTACTATGCTGATCAGGTCCGGACCAGTAAGGTGCTGACCCTGCCGATTGCTGCTGAAACGCGTATTGAGGTCCGGAACACGCATCTCAATTATGCGCTGACATGGTTTGGGGTTGCTTTGTCTTTAATCGGTGTATACATCGCTTACCATGTAAATGCAGGCAGGCTGGGGCTGAAGAAACGGTCTTCGGACTGATGCTCAGATGTCGTTAAGAAGGGCAGGAACAATGCAATTTATGAGCACCAGAGGCAAAGACGGCCCGGTTAGTTTTGAAACCGCCCTTCTGAACGGGCTGGCCCGTGATGGCGGCTTATATCTGCCGGTATCCTGGCCAAAGTTCAGTCTGGACGACATCCGTGCCATGCAGTCCAAAAGCTATGCAGAGCTGGCCGGTCTTATCATGTCGCGTTTTACCGAGGGCGATATTGATCAGGCCGAGATGACAGAGCTTGCCCGGCAAACCTATGCTGGTTTCACCCATCCTGACGTTGCCCCGTTAAAGCCGGTCAGCGATAATCTGCATGTCTTAGAGCTGTTTTACGGCCCGACCATTGCGTTTAAAGATTATGCGATGCAGTTTTTGTCACGCGCTTTTGACCGCGCTCTGACCCGCCAGAACCGGACTGCGGTCATTTTGGGGGCCACCAGCGGGGATACAGGTTCAGCCGCGCTGGAAGCGTTCAAAGGACGTGCTTCTGTGGATGTGTTCATCCTGTTTCCTGACGGGCGCGTCTCTCCGGTACAGCAAAAACAGATGACCAGCGTCTCAGCAGATGGCGCGCATGCGGTTGCGGTTTCAGGTGATTTTGACGATTGCCAGGATATGGTGAAGGCCTGTTTTAACGATGCCGCCTTTCGTGATGAGATGAATTTATCTGCTGTGAATTCCATCAACTGGGCCAGGCTGATGCCGCAAATCGTCTATTATTTTTCCTCTGCGTTAAAGGTTGGCGCGCCTGATCAGCCTGTCGCCTTCAGCGTGCCCACAGGGAATTTTGGCAATGTGTTTGCGGGCTGGGTGGCGGCGCAGATGGGCCTGCCTGTTGAACGGTTTATTGTGGCCTCAAACCGGAATGATATTCTGACCCGCTTTTTTGCCACTGGCACGATGGAACGGCAGGCGGTCGACCCGTCTTTAAGCCCGTCAATGGATATTCAGGTTTCGTCAAATTTTGAACGGCTTCTGTTTGAATTGCTGGACAGGGACGGGGCCCGTGTGGCTGATCTGATGCAGCAATTTGCACAAACTGGCAGCTTTGCGGTTGCTGAGGACGTGCTCCGCGATGCGCTGTCAATTTTTTCTGGCTTTTGCCTTGATGATGAGGGCACAAAAGAAGAGATCAAAACCACCTATGAAGAAACAGGTATGATTATTGACCCGCACAGCGCGGTTGGTCTGGCCGCCGCGCGAAAGGCGCGCAAGTCAGGTCTGGTCAGCCAGGATACACCGGTTATCTCTCTTGCTTGTGCGCATCCGGCGAAATTCCCTGATGCGGTCCGTTCAGCCTGCGGCGTGCATCCCGCACTGCCAGACCATCTGTCTGATTTAATGGATCGGGATGAAGTTATGCTGAAGGCTGATAATGACATGGCCGCGGTTCAGGCCCTGTTGCGGGCAGAAAGACGCTGATCAATGCGCACCACAATATCCCAACTTGAAAACGGGCTGACGGTTGCCTCTGCTCATATGCCGGACGCACATTCAGTCGCGGTCGGTGTCTGGATCAAGGCTGGTTCACGTGATGAGGCAGACGGGCTGACCGGTGTGGCCCATTTCCTTGAGCATATGGCGTTCAAGGGGACCGCCACACGCGATGCGGCACAAATCGCCCGCGAGGTTGAAGATGTCGGCGGCTTTATGAACGCTCATACCAGCCGAGAAGAAACAGCCTATTACATCAATCTGCTGCCTGAACATATGGAACTTGGTGTTGATATCCTCAGCGATATTCTGACCGCTTCAACCCTGCCGTCTCATGAAATTGAACGTGAACGCGGTGTCATCATCCAGGAAATTGGTCAGTCACTGGACACACCTGATGATCTGGTGTTTGAGCTGTTTAACAAAGCCTGTTTTGGCGAGCATACGCTTGGCCAGTCGATCCTGGGCACGCAGGAAACCGTATCCTCTTTCCGGCAAGCTGACCTCGCCGGATTTATGAGCCGGTTCTATGGCAGCAATCAGATGATTATCTGTGCGGCGGGTCAGTTGGATCATGACCGGTTTGCCGGGCTGGTTCGTGACCGGTTTTCTGGGGTTCATCTGTCAGAAGAGCCGGGCCGTCTTACCCCGTCCTGGCAGGCGGGCAGCAACCGCGCAGACAGAGACCTTGAGCAGACCCACACTGTGTTCGGCTTTTCTGCCCCGGGGATACGATCTGCCCAACGGTTTGATATGATGGTTCTGGCCAATCTGTATGGCGGCGGCATGTCCTCACGTCTGTTCCAGAAAGTCAGAGAAGAGCGCGGCCTGTGTTATTCCATTTTCGCCTTTTCACAGATGTTGTCTGATGCCGGGGTGTTTGGGGTTTATGCCGGTACATCACAAGCTCAGGCAAATGAAATGCTCGAGGTCTGCGCGGCTGAATTGAAAGACTGCCTTATCAATATCAGTACTGATGAATTATCCCGTTCAAAACAACAGCTGAAAGCAGCTGTGCTGATGCGGCTTGATTCTGTATCGGCCAGTCTGGACAGCCTTGCCCGCCAGATTGCCCTGTTCGGAGAGCCGCGCGACAAGGATGAGATGATCCGCGAGATAGAAGCTGTCTCACAGGACAGTTTGCATGCGCTTGTGGCCCAGCTGACAACATCTCGTCCGGCGATGGCCACAGTCGGGCCAGTCAATGGGGTGATGGGGACAGACGCGCTGGCAGACCTGTTTGCGGCCTGATCTTGCTCAGGCTGTACCGCTGGTTGACGACAGGGTCGCCGGATTCAGCCCGATCCGCGCAAAACTTTTATCCCACAACGATTCTGTTTCGGTTTTGAACAGAATATCTGTGGTCGCAGGCAGATGCACCCACATATTCTCGCGCATTTCATCTTCCAGCTGGCCAGCAGACCATCCGGCATAACCCAGCATCACTTTTGAAAATGACGGGCCAAGACCGCGTGTAATCTCGGTTATCATATCGACATGCAAAGACAAACAGATACCGTTCGCAATCGGAATTGTTTCTGGCAGCATCTGGTCATCTGTATGCAGGATATAGCCTCTTTGTGGTTCAACCGGCCCGCCTGTGTAAACAGGCTCATCTGTGTCAAGGCAAGGCTGGTCCAGATTCAGATGTTCAGTCAGCTTCTGGAACGATAAATCTGTGTTTGGCTGGTTGATAATCAGGCCCATTGCGGCTTCTGTATCATGCTGGCACATGAAGATCACAGCACGCCTGAATCGGGGGTCAGTCATTTGCGGGGTGGCCACCAGCAAATGACCAGCAAGGCTTGCAGACAGTGTGTTGTGCTCAGATGGCTTATTCTGTTTCATGACATCATCTGTTTTTTCTCATATCTTCATAGTACCTGTGTTTACCTTGGTTGCCAAACACTGCCGTCATTTCGCCGTTTTTTCTGGCAAACATAGAAACCAGACTAACAGCTATAGGTCTGGCGGGTTAAACCCTGTATATACTGAAGCATCATGACACACCTGTTCGCTCATTATCACCTGGCCATCGCGCGGGTCTTCCGGGACCTGCTCTTCAGGCTTGCCGGTATTCTGCTTTTCTCTATGGCCGTTATTGGCTCTGGTCTGCCTGCAGCTCAGGCAGATGAGGGGGTAAAGACAGAGTTCGCAGAAGCTGTACTTTTGTCTGCAGTAGAGACGACAGGTGATTTGGATGAGGTTCAATTGGGCCTTCAGGTGTCACTTCAGCCAGGCTGGAAAATCTATTGGCGCAGTCCGGGTGATGCGGGTCTGCCCACACGCCTGCTTCTGTCTGAGGCCAGCCCATCTGAGCTGAGCCTGAAAATGGATTACCCGATCCCTGACCGGTTTTCTCTGTTTGGTCTGGACACCTATGGATATGGTGACGAGGTTATATTCCCTGTGTTGTTGCGCGGCCATCAGTCTGGTCAGCCTTTATCTCTGCAGGCCCAGCTTGACGCCTTGGTCTGTTCTGATATTTGTGTGCCATTTGCAGGGCCGCTTTCTCTTAACCTGCCGGCCGGCGATATCAGACCGTCTGTTGAAGCACAAACAATTGCCCGGGCCTCAGCTCTTGTGCCGCGTATGGCGACAGGGCGCGATCTGCATGTCAGCTCAGCCTGGTTTGACGCACCGGCAACCAGTTTGGCCGTGCGTCTGGACGGCCCGGATCTGGGTATTGATGATATCTTTGTTGAAACAGAGGTGAATGGCCTCAGCTTTGCGCGTCCTGAACCCGTTGGCGATGGCATTTATCAGATTGGCATATCAGGGGCGGTGGATAATCTTGATCTGGTCGGCCAGACTGTCCGCCTGACGGTGCGCAAAGGCAGCCAGTTTTCTGAACAGGCGATCATAATCTCGTCTGCATCTGCACATGTCTCTGAACGGCCAGATCTGACTTTGATGATCATCTTTGCGCTGCTGGGCGGGCTGATTTTGAACATTATGCCTTGCGTGCTGCCTGTTTTGTCTTTGAAGTTGACCTCAATCCTGTCAATGGCGACCAGCCAGCCCCGGCTGATCAGGCTGAGGCTGCTGACCGGGGCCGCAGGTATTCTGACCAGCTTTTTTGTGCTGACAGCAGGCCTTGTGCTGCTGAAGCTGGCCGGGGCGCGGATAGGCTGGGGAATTCAGTTCCAGAATCTGTATTTCCTGACCGCGATGGTCCTGCTTATGGGTCTGTTTACACTTGTTCTGCTGGATAAGCTGACTCTGCCCACACCTCAGCTCGCCACTGGCCGGACCACTTCTCATCTGTCTTCTGACTTTATGTCAGGGTTTCTGGCCACGCTTCTGGCGACACCCTGTTCAGCCCCTCTGGTGGGCACGGCGGTCAGCTTTGCCTTATCTGGAACGCTTGTTGAACTCAGCCTCATTGTGATGATGATGGGGCTTGGCCTTGCTGTGCCCTGGCTGGCGCTGGCGCTGTTTCCCCGGCTGGTTCTTCTGATGCCGAAACCAGGGCCATGGCTGTCTTATGTCCGGCCTGTACTGGCGGCTGGTCTGGTGCTGACCATGGTCTGGCTGTTATGGCTGATCTCTGTTGTCAGCTCAGCCCTTCTTGCCGCCCTGCTGCTTGCTGGTCTTGTTCTTATCTGGGGGATTGTGTCGTTTGCCCCAGGCCGGTTTGTCTGGCCGTCTCTGGCTGGTATCATGGTTGCTGCCTTTGTTTCTTCAGCCTGGCTCAACACCCCTGATCTGCGCATTGATGAGGCCAGGACAGCCCAACTCTGGCAGCCCTGGTCGGAAACAAGATTAGCTGAATTGCGGCGCCAGCAACGGCCCGTATTTGTGGATGTGACCGCGGACTGGTGTGTGACCTGCAAGGTGAATAAACAGGTTGTCTTGGACCGTGTGTCTGTGCAACAGGCGTTTCAGGCGGCCGATGTGGTGTTGTTGCAGGCCGACTGGACCCGGCCAGATGACGCGATTGCTGATTATCTGCTTAAACATGGCCGGTTTGGGATTCCTTTCAATATTCTCTACCTGCCAGACCAGCCCGAACCCGTGATTTTTTCTGAGTTGTTATCAACAGAAAAAATTCTCAGCGCACTGGAAAAACTTACCAGCTGAGCCTAAGTTGTGACCCAGAGACAAGACCACAATGCGCGGCGGCGCGCCCTGCTTTTCAAAAGGATAAACAATGACAATCAATGTTGGTGAAGCCATCCCGTCTGTAGATATTCATACCAAGACCGAAGATGGGGTGGATACGCTGAATACGGCTGAATATTGTGCAGGGCGCAAAGTTGTTCTGTTTGCGGTTCCCGGGGCGTTTACGCCGACTTGTTCTGCCAAACATATGCCAGGCTTTGTTGACCAATTTGATCAGCTGAAAGCTGCCGGTGTTGATGCGGTTGCCTGTCTGGCGGTTAATGATGCTCATGCCATGCGTGCCTGGGCTGTTGATCAGGGCGCAGATGGCAAGATTGACATGTTTGCAGACGTAACCTGTGTCTTGTCCAAGGCGTTAGGTATCGACCGGGATATGGGGTCCGTGATGGGGGTTCGGGCGGCCAGATGCGCGTTCATTATTGATCAAGGGATCATCAGCCATGTCTTTATGGAAGAGGTTGGCGTATTTGATGTCTCCAGTGCAGAGCATATCCTCAGCCACCTGTAAGGCGGTATTTAGCTGCTGAGCTTCAGACAGAGCTACTGATCTGGTTTAAACAGCGCGGCCTGCGTGCTGGCCAGCTCATCACAACGTTCGTTCTGGGGATGGCCGGAATGGCCTTTGACCCATTCCCAGCTCACCTTATGCGGTCCCAGCAGGCTGTCCAGCTGTTCCCATAAGGCGCGGTTGGCGACAGGCTTTTTATTTGCTGTTCGCCAGCCATTTCGTTTCCAGCCCTTCATCCATTGGGTGACGCCCTGCATCACATATTTGCTGTCTGTGACGATATGCACAGGTACCGGCCGTTTTAAGGCCTCCAGCCCTTTGATAACCGCGGTCAGCTCCATCTGGTTATTGGTGGTCTCAGCCATGCCGCCTGACAGCTCGCGGATTTGCCCGTCCCAGCTTAACACCACGCCCCAGCCGCCCGGCCCGGGATTGCCAAGGCAAGCCCCGTCTGTATAGAGATAGACTGTTTTGGGATCTGCTGTGCCGGTCACGACCATAACCCGTAATCAGCCGGGCCGGCGACTTTCTGGTGAAACCGCAGCCGGGCCCAGAACTCAAGCGGGTTCAGCGGCTTGACCAGCGCATCAGCAGGCGTGTTTATCCAGTCATAAAGACGGGTTAAAAAGAACCGCATGGCGGCCCCTGCACACAAGATCGGCAAGGCTTGTTTTTCGGCTTCTTGCAACGGTCTGACTGTTTGATAAGCATTTAACAGACGGGCTGATTTGGTGACATTAAAGCTGCCATCTTTATCAAAACACCAGCTGTTCAGGCAAACCGCCAGGTCATAGCTGTATAAATCATGACAGGCAAAATAAAAATCAATGATACCGGTCAGCTTGTCGCCGACAAACAGCGCATTATTCGGAAACAGGTCAGCATGAATATGACCGGCAGGCAAATCTGCCGGCCAGTTGCTGGACAGGTCATGAATACAGGCTTCTGCTTTTTGTTTTAAGTCAGCTGGCATATCGGCTAGCTCACCATTCACAGACTTTAACAGAGGCAGCCAGCTGTCCGGACCCAGACTGTTTGCCCGTTTCAGGCTGAAATCAGCAGAATCCATGTGAAAATGGGCCAGCGCGCGCCCCAGTTCGGCACATTTTTCTGCGGTAGGGAATTTCTGAGATGTGCCGTCAAGAAAGCTGACAATGGCCGCAGGCCGTCCGGCACAGCTCTGCAGCACCGTTCCGTCCTTATCCTTTATAGGGACAGGACATTGCAGACCAGCCGCCGCCAGATGGTCCATCAGTCCGATGAAAAAAGGCAGGTCAGCTTCATCCACCCGCTTCTCATATAGAGTTAAAATATAATTGGCTTTTTCCGTGCGCAGCAGAAAATTTGAATTCTCCACCCCTTCGGCGATTCCGGCCATGCTGAGCAGCTGGCCAAAGTCATAACCGCTCAGCAGGGCGTCAAGCTCTGCATCATCAATATGTGTATAAACCGCTATCGGTCTGTCCCCCTATTTTGTCAGTACCGACGGCAGTTTGAACTGCATCTGCTCTGTAATAAAATTCTGGTTGGTGACGGTCATCTGATAGCGCTCAGACAGGGCGGCCAAGACTTCTTCAGTCAGAATTTCCGGTGCTGATGCTCCGGCGGTCAAGCCGATAACATTGGCGTTATCAATCAGATCAAACGGCAGATCGCCTGCATCCGCGATCAGCAGGGCCTCTGCGACACCGGCTTTCAGGGCGGTCTCTACCAGACGCTTTGAATTGGATGAATTATTGGCCCCGATCACAAGACATAAATCAACCTCTGCTGCCATCTCTTTCACCGCGTTCTGACGGTTTGTTGTGGCATAGCAGATATCTTCGCCCTTTGGCCCTCTGATCTCAGGAAAGCGGTGCTGCAGGACTGTAATGATTTCTGCTGTTTCATCAGCAGACAAGGTGGTCTGGGTGGCAAAGGCCAGCTCACAATCTTCTGGCGGTTGCACGGCCAGCGCCTCTTCAACAGTTTCAATCAGGGTAATCTCTTCAGCATCTACCTGGCCCATTGTGCCGATCACTTCTGGATGGCCGGCATGGCCGATCAGCAAGATATGGCGGCCATTACGGGCATGTTTTGACGCTTCAATATGGACTTTGGTGACCAGAGGGCAGGTGGCATCAATAGCGATCATATTCAGATCTCTGGCTGTCTGATGCACAATTTTGGCGACACCATGGGCCGAAAAAATCACCGGATAGCCTTCAGGGACCTCATCAAGTTCTTTGACAAACACAGCTCCCTTTGCGGCCAGATCATTGACCACCCGTTTATTGTGAACAATCTCATGCCGCACATAAACAGGGCGGCCATATTTCTCCAGCGCGACCTCAACAATTTTAATGGCCCGGTCCACACCAGCACAAAAGCCGCGTGGTGACGCCAGAATAACTGTTTTCTTCATTTGCTCCTGAGCATGTGGGGCGGTCATTCCCGGCCTCCTGACTTGTCCTGTTTTCGCCGCGCGTCAGCTGATAAACGGTTTTCATATCTGTAGCAGAATATTCAGAACACTGCTATAACAGACACAATGCAGATACCCCAACGCTTTCACATCAACATAAGGGAACGCGCATGTTTAAGTCTGTCTTCACCGCCGGAGGCCTTATCGCCGGATCAGTTCTGGTCTTGTCTGCCTGCTCTACATTTGAACCTGAACGGTTTGCCTGTAACAGCAAAGTCACCGCGGTTGAACTTGGCTCACGTGTCCAGCTTGTGGCCAGTGAAACAAGCCAGCCTGTAGAGGCCCGGCTGAACGGGGTCACAGCTCAATGTTATTTTGATGATGATGAAACCGTGTTTGAAGTGTCGGTCGGCCTGAAAATCACACGTGACCTGGCTGATTCAGTTGACGCTGCAGAACTGCAGGTCCCATTTGTGGTGGCTGTTGTTGACGGGGATGAACAGGTCACCAGCCATGACAGCTTTGGCTATAAGATGGCCTTCGCAAAAGGGAATGACAGCCTCTATCCGGTGGTTGATTTTGAAATAGATGTCCCCAGAGACGGGCGCATCATCCTGTCGATGACGACTGAGAGCGTGCAGATTAACTAAGCACAGAGGATAAGCCTGAATGAAAAAAGCCACCTGATGAACCAGATGGCTTTTTTATTGTCTTTATGGCGCTGGCCTCTTACTTGGCAGAAGCGATCTGGTCAACTGACTGTTCAACCAGCTTTAAAGATGTCTCTTCATCAAGCTTTTCTGAAATCAGATCACGTGCCGCACCGACAGCCAGGCTTGCGGCTTTAGCGCGTAATTCACTGACCATCGCTGCTTCTGAAGCTTCAATTTTAGCAGCGGCCTGTGCTTCACGGCGCGCAACGGTTTCTTCTGCTTTCTGAGCAGCTGTCTCACGGATACGTTCTGCTGCTGCTTTGGCGTTAGTCACAATCGTCTTTGCCTCACGCTCAGCCTCGCTTTTCAGCCCTTTCAGCGCGTCCAGCTCAGCCTTTGCATCTTCGTGCAGCTTGCGGGCTTCATCCAGCTCAGCCTTAATCGCGGCTGAACGGCTGTCCAGCGTTTCAGACAGGGCTGATCCCGCTTTTTTCCAGACCAGAATGACAAACAGGACAAACCCGAGGGCAACCCACATGCTTTCATCAAATTGCATCTTAGGCCTCCTGTCCTGACAGGGCTTTCGACACCGTCTTCAGCGCCTTGCCCGCATCGGTTTTATTGACTTTCATGCCGGTAACAGCCTGAACAGCATCCTGGGTGAGCTCTTTGGCCACTTCGTCGATGTTGGCCATTGCCTCATCCCGCAGTTTCGCCAGCTTTGTTTCAGCAGCTTTGGTCTTTTTGGCCAGCTTCGCGCTCAGCTCAGCTTCTGAGGCCTCAGCCTGGGCCTTGGCTTCAGCCATGGCCTTGCTGGCTGATTCAGCCGCTTTGGTGCGGGCTTCTTCCAGAGCTGTTTCATAAGCCTGTTTCATCTGCTTTGCTTCAGCGTCAGCGTCTTTTGCCTTATTCAGATCATCAGAAATGGTCTGCCGGCGGGTTTCCAATACGCCGCCAATGCGCGGGGTAATGACTTTCGCCATCAGTATATAGCCAATCGTGAAGGTTACAGCCAGCCAGAACAGCTGGTTAGGCCAGGTCGTGATATCCAATTGCGGCAGACCAGTGGCCTCGCCAGAACCGGCTGCCTGAGCCATCTGCATGCTCGCCAGACCAAAGACCGGCACCATTACAATGCAGCCGGAAAGTCTGTTTTTAAGACGCGATGTTAACATCATAACTTTAGGCACCTTGTCTGTCGGTCATCTGATCTTGCTTCCCTCAGATATAAAGGTAAGCCAGAAGAGACCTGTTGGCGTCTGGGCTGTCCGGGACTTGCCTCATCGGCAATCATTGCCCCGGTTCAGCCAGTCTTGTGCAGTTTGCCTGACTTACAGCGCAAACAGCATCAGCAGAGCAACAACAAGGGCGAACAGCGCAATCGCTTCTGTCAGCGCAAAGCCCAGAATGCCGATACCGAAAACGGTATCACGAGCAGCAGGGTTACGAGCGATAGAGCTCACCAGAGACGAGAAAATGCTCCCGATACCCACACCCACACCGGCCAGCGCAATCACAGCAAGACCAGCACCAATCATTTTTGCAGCTTCGACGTCCATCTCTCATTCCTTCCATTTTTAGAGAATTCAGTTTCCGTTTTCAGTCTAAAACGTCCAGTCTGTCTGGACATTATTCAACCCGTTCAACCAAGTGGCGCGTTAAAATCTAGTGCAGATGTAACGCGTCATTCAGATACATACAAGTCAAAATCGTGAACACATAGGCCTGCAATACAGCGACCAGAATTTCAAGTCCGGTCAGCCCGACAATCGC
>CALKIF010000062.1:0-18325 GCA_937988715.1 uncultured Alphaproteobacteria bacterium
TGACAGCGTCACCCGCAGCCTTCATCCATTTGGCCACGGTGGCTTCAACCACAGACTCTCCTAAAACCGGAACTTTTATTTCAACTGACATTTTCTTAATGTCCCCCCTTTAACATCTGTTTGGCCTGTATTAGCGCTGCATCGTGTCTAACTGTCACCAACCTGCCATCACTCAGCAGCCACATCTTGCGAATTTATTGTTAATGCTGCCTGGACAAGGGTATCTTGCTCAAGCCGGTGACGTGCGGCTGAACCTGTCGCTGGTGAAGCTGATTCTCTCCGTCCACAATAAACCAAGCGAGTTGACTTCATGCCAATGTCGGACATGACGTGTTCAATATGCTCACGCACAAAGGTCCAGGCGCCCATGTTTCGTGGCTCTTCTTGACACCATACAATTTCTGCTTTCGGTGTATCAGATAACAACTCTTTCAGAGCCTTAAATGGAAATGGATACAGCTGCTCCAATCTAAGAATTCTTATCCCTGTTAGCCGGTCTTTGTCCCGAGCTTCTGTCAAATCATAGAAAACCTTGCCAGAACAAAGCACCACACGTTCAATCGACTTTAGCGATTTACTTTCCCCATTTTCATATAATACACGGTGGAATGTGCTGCCATTTGTGAATTCATCAATGTGCGATACACAATTTTTATTTCGGAGTAGTGACTTTGGGGTCATAACCACTAGAGGCTTTCTGAAATCTCTTTTCAGTTGCCGCCTGAGCATATGAAAATAATTCGCTGGCGTCGAAGGATAACAAACTTGCATATTATCTTCTGCACACAACTGGAGATAGCGCTCAAGACGAGCAGAAGAATGTTCTGGACCCTGCCCTTCATATCCATGCGGTAACAACAAAACAAGCCCATTCATGCGTAGCCATTTGGCTTCACCAGAGCTGATAAACTGATCAATTACGACCTGCGCACCATTAGCAAAGTCGCCAAACTGAGCCTCCCACATGACAAGCGCGTTGGGTTCGGCCATCGCATACCCATATTCAAACCCCATGACAGAGGCCTCAGACAAAGGTGAGTCAATTACTTCAAAACGAGCTTGGTCGGCAGACAAGTTAGTCAGTGGGATGTAACGTTTTTCAGTCTGTTGATCAACAAAGACAGCGTGGCGCTGACTGAATGTGCCTCTACCACTATCCTGGCCAGACAGACGAACAGGATAGCCTTCAAGCAAAAGTGAACCAAAAGCCAGATGCTCTGCTGTTGCCCAATCGATGCCCTCGCCTGTTTCAATCGCCTTCTTGCGCGCATCAACTACGCGTTTCAATTTGGAATGTGCATCAATTTCAGCTGGAATGCTCGTCATAACCATTCCAATTTGCTGAAGAAGATCGACTGAACAAGATGTTATACCGCGACGAGCATCCTCTTCTGGTGCTTTACCCAAGCCTGTCCATTTTCCTTCTAGCCAATCTGCCTTATTCTGCTTAAAAGTTGTGCCTGCTTCGAACTCGGCGTCGAGGTGATCTTTGTTGTTGTTTACTATCTCATTCGCCTGGTCTCGTGTCAGCACCCTTTCGTCGATTAGTTGCTTTGCATAAAGTTCTCGTGTACTGGGATGCTCTTTTATTTTTTTATACATTAGTGGCTGAGTAAATGAAGGCTCATCCCCTTCATTATGACCAAAACGCCTGTAGCAAAACATGTCGATTATCACATCGGTTTGGAAAGCCTGTTTGAATTCTACTGCTATACGAGCAGAATGAACCACCGCCTCTGGATCATCCCCGTTAACATGTAGAATCGGCGCCATGACCATCTTACCAACATCTGTAGGGTAAGGTGATGAACGTGAATAGGCAGGGCTTGTTGTAAAGCCAATTTGATTATTAACAATAATATGAATAGTTCCACCTGTCCGGTAACCGCGCAGAGCGGAAAAATCAAAAGTTTCCGCAACAACTCCCTGCCCAGCAAAAGCAGCGTCACCATGCAACAAAATACCCAAAACCGCGTTTCGATCTGTGTCCTCAATCTGATCTTGTTTAGCGCGAACACGGCCGATCACAACCGGATCAACAATTTCTAAATGAGAGGGATTTGGTGCAAGTGACAAATGAATTTCATTTTCGTCGAAGACACGGTCAGCTGATACGCCCATGTGATATTTCACATCACCCGAACCTCCAGCTTCCTCGGGGTTTGCCGGATTGCCCAAGAATTCAGAAATAATCGCCCTAAAAGGCTTATCCATCACATTATTCAACACGTTCAGCCTGCCTCTGTGCGGCATGCCAATTACAACTTCCTTTACCCCAAGCTGGCCACCACGCTTCAGTATCTGCTCGATCCCTGGAATCAGAGCTTCTCCACCATCTAATCCAAACCGCTTAGTACCAACATATTTTTTATGCAGGAATTGTTCAAAACCCTCTGCAGCGACTAACTTTTCATATATCGCGATTTTACCCCGGTCTGTAAAATCAGTCTTATTACCGATTGCCTCTATACGTTCCTGAATCCAAGCTTTCTGCTCTGGATCCTGAATATGCATGAATTCCACACCAATTGTGGAACAATAGGTTTTCTTTAAAACGTCGAGAATTTCATTAAGAGTGGCAATTTCAAGGCCCAAAACATAGTTAATGAAAATTGGCCTATCAAAATCTTCTTCCGTGAAGCCATAAGTTGCCGGATCTAACTCAGGATGAATTTCTTCCTCACCCAGTTTCAGTGGATCAAGCTTTGCTAGTAGATGCCCTCTTATCCGGTAAGCTCTAATCAGCATGATTGCACGCAAGCTGTCTAGCGTGGCTGAGCGGACATCACCTGCCATCAGATCACGATCGCCAGCAATACCTTTAGCAACAGCCTTTATGGAAGCTTCTGGATCATTTGCCCCTATTATTTTGGACGGGCCTGATCCCCAGTCAGGCACAGCTTCCACATCATCAGAAAGTGTTCCAAGACTAGAAAACCAATCAGCCCATTGCTGATCAACTGAGGCCGGGTTGTCTGTCCAAGCCCTGTGCATTTCAGCAATAAAGGTCGCGTTTGCTCCTGACAGGAAACTCGTATCCATGCTTATCCCCATTTTTTTCGTAACCGCATCCATCAGCGCCGGCGGCTCTACCTAAAGTATGGCCCTGAATGTGGATGCAGAGCAAGTCACCTCCCCCAAAAGAACAATTGACCTGCGCCTTTTCCCCAATCAAAAGCCTTCAATAGCTTGCGTAATCGCCTCACCAAGTCCAGATGGTGACGAGGCCATTATAAAACCAGCTTCCTGCATGGCCGCAATTTTATCAATCGCAGCCCCGCTTCCCCCTGCAACAATCGCACCAGCATGGCCCATACGTCGGCCAGGCGGGGCTGTCTGGCCAGCAATAAATCCGGCAATCGGCTTTTTGTTCGGATGCGCAGCATAAAATTCTGCTGCTTCTTCTTCAGCTGAACCACCAATCTCCCCGATCATCATAATGGCTTCGGTCTGATCATCGGCCAAAAACATCTCCAGACAATCAATGAAATTAGTCCCGTTTACCGGATCGCCGCCAATCCCGATGCAGGTTGACTGGCCCAGCCCGATTGCGGTTGTCTGGGCAACCGCTTCATAGGTGAGGGTGCCTGAACGCGAGACGATGCCCACTTTACCAACCTTGTGAATATGGCCTGGCATAATCCCGATTTTACATCCGCCTGGCGTAATAATACCCGGACAGTTCGGGCCGATCAGACGGCTGTTTGATGCCGCCAGCGCACGCTTGACCTCAACCATATCCAGAACCGGAATGCCTTCTGTGATACATACAATCAATGGCATTTCCGCGGAAATCGCTTCCAAAATAGAGTCAGCCGCAAACGGTGGCGGCACATAAATCACACTGGCGGTTGCGCCGGTTTGTGCACGCGCCTCAGCGACCGTATTGAACACTGGCAGACCCAGATGTTCCTGCCCGCCTTTGCCCGGCGTTACCCCGCCGACCATTTGTGTGCCATAATCAATTGCCTGCTGGCTGTGGAAGGTGCCTTGTGCACCGGTAAAGCCCTGACAAATCACTTTGGTTGTTGAATCAACAAGAACTGACATCTGTTTATGCCCCTTTTACCGCAGCCACGATCTTCTGTGCTGCATCCCCCAAATTATCTGCTGAAATGATGGCCAGACCTGATTCAGCCATGATCTGTTTACCCTTTTCGACATTTGTGCCTTCAAGACGCACAACAAGGGGTTTGGTCAGCCCAAGACTACGCGCGGCTTCAACCACACCTTCGGCAATCACATCACACCGCATGATACCGCCAAAGATATTCACCAGAATGCCTTCAACATTTGAATCAGATAAAATAATCTTAAATGCTTCGGTTACACGTTCTGTGGTGGCGCTGCCCCCAACATCCAGAAAGTTTGCCGGCTCGCCGCCTTCCAGCTTGATAATATCCATGGTGGCCATAGCCAGACCCGCGCCATTGACCATGCAGCCAATGGTGCCATCCAGCTTGATATAGTTCAGATCAAATTCTGAGGCCCTGACTTCACTTTCATCTTCTTCGCTTAAATCGCGCAGAGCCAGCACGTCTTTCTGGCGGAACAGGGCGTTATCATCAAAACCCATCTTGGCATCAAGAGCCAGAAGATCGCCTGAACCGGTGACCACCAGAGGGTTAATTTCCACCAGAGATGCATCAAGCTGAGTAAAGGCTTTGTAAATGCCAGACAAAAATCCTGAGGCCTGTTTGGCGGTATTACCGCTCAGGCCCAAGGCATTCGCTATAGAACGGACATGATGCGGCTTCAGGCCTGTTGCGGGGTCAATCGACACAGTTAGAATTTTTTCAGGAGTTTCGGCGGCAACCGCCTCAATATCCATACCGCCTTCAGTTGATGCAATGATGGTGACCTGACTTGAGCCGCGATCGACCAGCATCGATAAATACAGCTCTCGGCCGATATCACAGCCCTGTTCAATATAAAGGCGCTGCACCTCTTTACCAGCTGGGCCAGTCTGGTGTGTGACCAGGGTTGAACCCAAAAGCCGTTCTGCCTCAGCCTTTACATCTGCGACAGACTTCACCACTTTCACGCCGCCGGCCTTGCCCCGGCCACCAGCATGAATCTGAGCTTTAACAACTGTCACATCACTGCCCAACTGTTCTGCGGCGGCCACGGCTTCGTCTGCAGAAAACGCGGCTATTCCGTTTGGCACAGCCACGCCAAAATCACGCAGAAGCTCTTTTGCCTGATGTTCGTGAATATTCATCTCATCTTCCCCTTTACCCGATGATCGGCATGTTACAGGCAAAAAGCCTCACCGAAAAAAACGGGTCTATTCGACCCGCTTTACAACTTCGTTCAATGTCTTCACGGCATTCACCGAATTATCAAACATAACCTGTTCTTCATCATTCAGCGCAATTTCAACAATACGTTCAACGCCGCCTGCACCAATAATCACCGGCACGCCCACATATAGACCATCAAGACCATAGGCCCCGTCAACATAAGCCGCACAAGGCAGCAGCCTCTTTTTGTCTTTCAGATAAGCATCTGCCATCTGAATCGCTGAAGAAGCTGGCGCGTAAAACGCAGACCCTGTTTTCAGCAAGCCGACAATCTCTGCCCCGCCGTCACGGGTACGCTGGACAATCTGTTCAATTTTTTCAGCTGTTGACCAGCCCATCTCAATCAGATCAGGAACCGGAATACCGGCCACTGTGGAATAACGCACCAGCGGCACCATCGTATCGCCATGACCGCCCAGAACAAACGCCGTCACATCTTCAACCGATACATCGAATTCTTCAGCCAGGAAATAGCGGAAACGGGCGCTGTCCAGAACCCCGGCCATGCCAACAACACGGGCAGCCGGCAGGCCAGACGCACGCTGCAGAACACCAACCATCGCATCCAGCGGGTTGGTGATACAGATAACAAACGCATCCGGGCAGTTTTGTTTGATCCCTTCACCAACCTGGGCCATCACCTTGGTGTTTATACCCACCAGATCATCACGGCTCATCCCTGGCTTGCGGGCCACGCCAGCGGTTACAATCACCACATCTGCCCCGGACAGGGCGGCATAGTCATTCGCACCGGTTACCTGGGCATCAAACCCTTCGATAGGGGCAGCTTCAGCAATATCAAGGGCTTTGCCTTGCGGAATGCCTTCGGCGATATCAAACAGGACAATATCCCCCAGCTCTTTTAATCCAGCCAACAGCGCCAATGTCCCACCAATGTTTCCAGCACCAATGAGCGCAATTTTATTCCTAGCCATAGTCTGATGTCCTTAAAATTAAGTTCAGGTTAAGCCGCCGTTCTGAGCCATCACAGATATGGTATCAAGCCGTCAGCATTGTGGATAGTACCTACAAAATTTAGGCCCAAATCGCAAGTCATATCCGAGCTGTATAGACAGCGTCACCTAATCAAAATTGATCCCCCTAAAGCGCGCCATTTCCTGAAGCCGTGAACAGGTCCGCTCAAATTCAAACGCCCATCTATCGCCACGATACAGATCATCTACCTGAGCCTGGGCAGAAGCAATCATGAAACGGCCCCTGTCATATAACGCATCGACCAGCCACATAAAGCGTCTGGCCTCATTCTGCAGAGCATCATCAAGAACCGGAATATCACGCAAGATCAGACCAGAAAACCTGTCCGCCATCGCCAGATAGTCACGCACCCCCAAGGGCTGGCGGCACAGGCTGTCAAAGCTGGTATCCACCACACCACCAGCGACCCGGTCGAAGCGTAATGAACGTCCGGCAAAGCACATGGTCTCTGCGGTTATCTCTGCATCACCCCCTAAATGATTGAAAATTTCAGTCAAGGTCTGGTGAACCGCTTCATTCTGCGGACCCGATTGCAGATGCCAGCCAGAGACTGACTGCAGAAACGCTTTGCGCCAATCCTGGCCAGAGCCGATTTCATGCACATCCAGCCGGGTGTTCAGATCATCAATGAAGGGCAGGAAGCGGTCTCTGTGAAGCCCATCAAGATATAGCTGATCAGGCGGCCTGTTTGATGTGGTCACCAGGATCATGCCTCTGTCCCACAAGGCCAGAAACAACCGGCGAATGATCATGGCGTCGGCAATATCACGGACTTCCATCTCATCAAAACAGATGACCGGGCCAGCCGCGATAAGCTGGTCTGCCGCGCTATCAATCGGATCAGACTTGCCGGCCTGGCGGGCGTGCTGTATCGCGTTCTGGGCCTGAACCATAAAATCATGAAAATGAAACCGCTGACTGCTCAGAGGCTTGGCAACATCGGCAAACATATCCATGAGCAGTGTTTTGCCCCGCCCGACACCACCATAAAGATACAGCCCTTTTAGTCGTTCAGCTATTCTGTTTTTTGAGCGTGAAAACAGCCGCCCCAGCCCAGACGGGCGCGCCCCGCCCTGGTAAGCAGCTATCGCGTGAAATAAATCATCAAGACGGGCCATAGCCTCGGCCTGGCCCTTATCTGGCTGCAACGCCCCAGAACGCAGCCTGTCCTGATAGACAAAAAGCGGCGAGGGATCTGTCATCACAGCATTTCTGCCACGGCCGCTATCCTTAGCCCTGGCGCTGAACCATCAGCTTTTTGATCTCACCAATCGCCTTGCCCGGATTGAGACCTTTCGGGCAGGTTTTGGCACAGTTCATAATGGTATGACAGCGATATAAGCGAAAAGGATCTTCCAGCGCGTCAAGACGCTCGCCGGTATATTCATCACGGCTGTCAGCAATCCAGCGATAAGCCTGCAGCAGAACAGCCGGCCCCAGATATCTGTCGCCATTCCACCAGTAAGACGGGCAGGACGTTGTACAGCTGAAACATAAAACACATTCCCACAAGCCGTCTATCTGCTCTCGCTCTTCAGGAGATTGTTTGCGTTCACGCCCTTCCGGAGCTGGTGTTTCTGATTTCAGCCACGGTTCAACAGAGGTGAGCTGCGCATAAGCATGCGTGAGATCAGGAACCAGATCTTTGACAACCGGCATGTGCGGCAGCGGGTAAATCTTTACATCCCCTTTGACATCATCAATTGATTTAAGGCACGCCAGCGTGTTGGTGCCATCAATATTCATTGAACAGGACCCGCAGATTCCCTCACGGCAGGAACGGCGGAAGGTCAGGCTGGAATCCATCTCATTCTTAATTTTAATCAGCGCGTCCAGAACCATCGGGCCGCAGTCATCAAGATCAATTTCAAAACTGTCCAGACGCGGATTGTCATCATCTTCAGGGGACCAGCGGTAAATGGTGAAGGTCCGCGTGTTTTTGGCCTCACCAGATGCCGGATGATGTTCCCCTTTCATCACTTTTGAATTTTCAGGCAGAGTAAATTGCGCCATATCACTTAGGTCCTACTATTCACCAAAACGTTCAGTTTTTGTAACCGTCATCCATCTTCACTATATCAATATACACGGGCAACCGGCGGAATTGACTGTACCTCATTAGTCAGGGTGTTCATCATCACATCCCGGTAACCCGTTGTTGATTTGTTATTTTCATCCAGCCACATCACAGTGTGTTTCATCCAGTTTTCATCATCACGATCGGGGAAGTCCTCATGCGCGTGCGCACCTCTGGATTCGGTACGCTGATGAGCTGAGCGAACCGTGACCAGCGCCTGGCCCATCAGATTTTCCAGCTCCAGAGCCTCAACCAGATCTGTATTCCAGATCAGTGATCTGTCCTTAATGCCGATATCTGCCATGCCAGAAGCGATCTGATCCATCTTGCGCACACCATCATCAAGTGACGCCCCAGACCGGAACACAGCCGCATATTGCTGCATCGCGCGTTGCATATCCAGACGCAGCGCACCAACCTGCATATCTCCTTTGGCGTGACGCATACGGTCAAGGCGATCAAGGGCTTTGTCTGTCGAGTCCTTGCTGGCAGGCGCCAGCGCAGCACCCGGCGTCACTGTATCAGCCGCCCGCTTTGCCGCCGCCCGGCCAAACACAACAATATCCAGCAATGAATTTGTCCCCAGACGGTTTGCGCCATGCACAGATACACACGCCGCCTCACCAATTGCCATCAAGCCTGGCGCCACCCGGTTCTGGTCATCAGCCGTGGGTGAGAGCACTTCGCCATGATAATTGGTCGGAATACCGCCCATATTATAATGCACGGTCGGCAGCACAGGGATAGGCTCACGCGTTACGTCAACACCGCAGAAAATGCGGGCTGTCTCGGTAATGCCTGGCAGGCGTTCATGCAGGGTGTCGGCATCAATATGTTCCAGATGAAGCAGAATATGATCTTTCATTGGGCCAACGCCGCGGCCTTCATTAATTTCCATCGTCATCGCCCGGCTGACCACATCACGGCTGGCCAGATCCTTGGCTGTCGGGGCATAGCGTTCCATAAACCGCTCACCTTCCGAATTGGTGAGATAACCGCCTTCGCCGCGTGCGCCTTCAGTGATCAGCACGCCCGCGCCATAAACGCCGGTCGGATGAAACTGGACAAATTCCATATCCTGAAGCGGCAGACCTGCCCGCAAGGCCATCGCATTGCCATCACCGGTACAGGTATGAGCAGAAGTACAGGAAAAATACACCCGGCCATATCCGCCAGTTGCCAGAACCGTCCGCTGGCCCAGGAAACGGTGGATAGAGCCATCTTCCATAGACAAGGCCAAGACCCCCTGGCACGCCCCGTTATCATCCATGATGAGGTCAATTGCATAATATTCAACGAAGAATTCTGCCTTGTGACGCAGACATTGCTGATACAGCGTATGCAAAATCGCATGACCAGTCCGGTCTGCTGCTGCACAGGCCCGGCGCGCGATATTTTTGCCATAATCAAGTGTGTGACCACCAAACGGGCGCTGATAGATGTTTCCTTCTTCTGTGCGTGAGAACGGCACACCATAATGTTCCAGTTCAATCACAGACGGAATTGCCTCACGGCACATATATTCAATGGCATCTTGATCGCCCAGCCAGTCTGACCCCTTCACGGTGTCATACATATGAAATTTCCAGTTATCGCCTTCACCCATATTGTTCAGCGCCGCACCAATGCCGCCTTGCGCAGCCACAGTGTGAGAGCGTGTCGGAAACACTTTGGTGATACAGGCTGTCCGCAGGCCAGCCGTTGCCATGCCCAACGTCGCCCGCAAACCGGCGCCACCAGCCCCGACAACCACAACATCAAGATGATGATCGGTGATTTCATATGCACTCATTCACTCTACTCCACATCGAATTGGCTCTATGCCCAATATAGGACCAATGTTTTTACTTTCAGCCAGCCGGTCATTTTTGTCTGCCAGACTGCGCTGCAATCTGGATATTTGCCAAGGGCGGAAGGCCTGATTTTTTATAATGCGATTTTCAGCACACTGAGAATCGCCAGAACCGCGACCACAGCCGCAACCATTTTCACCGCCAGAACCGCGATCAAGCGCGCCCCTTCATGCGCCACATAATCTTCCAGAACCACCTGCAGGCCCAAACTGGCATGCCAGAGGCCAACCGCCACAAACAGAACCACAACAGTGGCATGCGCAGGATGAGCCAGTATATCACGGGCTTGAGCATAATCTGCACCAGCAAGGCTCAGCACCAGGAAAACCATCCAGCAGACCAGCCCCACCATCGCAACAGCACTGACACGCTGATGCCACCAATGATGCAGACCGGCTTTGGCAGACCCCAATCCCCGGGCCTGGGCAAGTGGTGTTGACATTGTGTTTGTCCGTTTCACCTTCAGGATCTCCTTTAGTGCGCGTTACACATATAAAACAGCCCAGAACAGAGCGGTCAGCACAAAGGCCACGCCCAGCGCAACCTGGCCTGATTTGTAAATAGCCGGAATGTTCAGCCCGATAACCGCATCCCAGAACAGATGACGCACACCGTTACAGGCATGATAAAACAGCGCCACACTGTAGCCAAACAGAACCAGCTGACCCAAAGGATGGCTGACCACAGTCTGGGCCAGAGCAAAGCTGACCTCGCCAGCAGCCAGCATCATCAGCCAGATCGCCACCAAAATGGTCCCAGTGGATAACACCACCCCAGACAGACGATGTGAAATAGACATCAATGCAGGCAGAGGCAGACGATAAATCTGCAGGTGAGGAGATAAAGGACGCGGTCTGGACATAGGGTTCAACCTTCTTAACATTTCCAGCTGAAGACAGAAAATTCTGTGCAATACCGGGCATAGTCATAGCGGATCAGGCAGAATTTATCAATCTTGCGGCCTGGCTTTTTTTATCTGTTGGCGAGGTCTGGCCTTGTTCTGCTGAGCCCCACATCAGCCAAGGTTTGACAGACAGCACAGAAGCTATACATAACAAAGACCGACCAGATTAACTTCATGGACACAATTTATGGCACAGCAGGTCATCCTTTCGATACAGTCGGCGGTTATGCACGGGGCTGTCGGCAACGATGCCGCGATGCCGGTGTATCAACATCTGAAGCAACCGGCTGAGCGTCTGGACACGGTCCGGCTTGCGGCTCATCCCGGCTTTGGCACAAGGGCTGTCTCTGTCACACCGCCGGATGAGCTGAACGGTCTGTTGACTGATTATCGTCATCTGGCCATCTTCCAGAATCTGGCCGCTGTGCAAACAGGCTATTTTGGCCAGCCCAGCCAGATTGACCCTGTTGCTCGTTTTATCACTGAAAGCCAGGCCGCACACAGCCAGCTGGTTTATCTGCTCGACCCGGTTCTGGGAGATGGGGGCCGTTTATATGTCGACAAGGCAATATCTGAGATGATGCGAGACCGCCTGCTGCCCCTTGCTGATATCATCACCCCGAATCAGTTTGAGCTGGGTCTTCTGGCCGATACCGCCATCACTGGTGAGACAGACGCCATAGCGGCGGCCCGCAGCCTGTTAGGCGGGCGGTTGCAGACTGTGTTTGTCACAGGCGTGCCCACAACAGCCGGACAGATTGCTGATATCATGGTTCGTGCAGAGACCGAAATGCTGATCCCCGCAGATAAACAGGCCAGCGGGGTTTCCGGAAGTGGTGATGTGTTATCTGCCTTCTTCCTCAGTGCGGTTGTGAGCGGCCTGCCCCTGACTCAGGCCGCCGAGATGGCCAGTAACAGAACAGCACAAATCCTGCGCCGTGCCGAAACCCAGCTGACCATGCCTGTGCTGGCATCTGTCTGGGAAGAGCTTGTCTGATCGCCAGAACCTAGCGACCTGACAGACCCCGTGCCGCCACCAATTCAGCAATCTGAACAGAATTCAAGGCTGCACCTTTGCGCAGATTATCTGCCACACACCAGAACACCAGCCCGTTTTCAACGCTCGGGTCTTTGCGCAGACGGCTGATATAGACCGCATCTTCACCTGCGGCCTCAACCGGAGTGACATAGCCTTCATTTGCCCGGTGATCAATCACAGACACACCCTCTGCCTCACGCAGCAAAGACCGCGCTTCGTTCTCATCTATCGGCTTGTCTGTTTCAATGAACACGGCCTCACTATGGCCGATAAACACCGGAATCCGCACGCAATGCGCGACAAGCTCAATTGCAGGGTCGAGGATCTTTTTCGTCTCGGCCGTCATTTTCCATTCTTCTTTGGTAAAGCCGTCATCCATGAACACATCGATATGCGGTATCGCGTTAAAGGCGATCTGTTTGGTGAACAGTTCAGGCTTTACCTCATCATTCACAAAAATACCTTTGGTCTGGTTAAACAGCTCATCCATAGCCGGCCGGCCCGCCCCTGATGTCGCCTGATAGGTCGACACCACAACACGGCGGACGCCATACGCCTCATGAAGCGGCTTTAAGGCCACCACAAGCTGGGCAGTTGAACAGTTCGGGTTGGCGATAATGTTGCGGCCGCCATTTTCTTTCAGCACCCCGGTCACCGTATCGGGATTCACTTCCGGCACGATCAACGGCACATCCTCATCCATGCGGAAGGCAGATGAATTATCGATCACGATACAGCCCGCCTCACCTGCTTTTGGGGCATAGGCTTTGGCGGTATCACCGCCAGCCGAAAACAGCGCGATATCAGCAGAGGAGAAATCAAAGCTGTCCAGTGACTGAACCTTGATCACATCATCTTCACCATAAGATATCTCTCGGCCAGCAGAATTTGACGAGGCCAGGGCATAAACCTTTGCCGCCGGAAATTTGCGTTCGGCCAGAGTTTGCAGCATTTCACGGCCAACCGCCCCGGTTGCGCCGACAACAGCAACATTGTAGCTCATCTTTTTTTCACCTTCTCTGGCTTATCGGGCCAGCGCGTCCATCGCATCCAGCACAGCCTTTGTCATCCCGTCTGTACCCACCTGCTCACAGCCAGGGGCCATGATATCCCCTGTGCGCTTGCCAGAAGCCAGCGCATCCGCCACAGCCTGTTCAACCAAATCTGCTTCAGCAGCCTGACCAAAGGAATAACGCAGCATCATCGCAAAGCTGAGGAACTGGGCCAGTGGATTGGCCAGATTCTTACCCGCGATATCCGGGGCAGAACCATGCACAGGTTCATACATCGCCTTCGGCAGACCGGTATCCGGATCAGGTGCGCCAAGCGAGGCTGAGGGCAGCATGCCAAGAGAGCCGGTTAACATCGCCGCACAATCTGAGAGCAGATCACCAAACAGATTATCTGTGACAATCACATCAAACTGTTTCGGGTTACGGACCAGCTGCATCGCGCAATTATCAGCATACATATGGCCCAGTTCAACACCGTTTCCTTCTGCTGCATGCAGGGCCGTCATCACTTCGCGCCACAGCACACCAGACATCATCACATTTGATTTTTCAACTGACATCACCCGGCCATCACGCTTGCGCGCCAGATCAAAGGCCACCCGGCCAATCCGCTCAATCTCAGGCGTGGAGTAGGCGTTGGTATCATAACCTTTTTTCTGGCCGTCACCCAGCTCGTCAATGCCGCGTGGTTCAGCAAAATAAGACCCGCCACACAGCTCGCGCAAGATCATGATATTCAGCCCGGAGACCACATCCGGCTTCAGGGTAGAGGCTTCAACCAGCGCATCAAACACAATTGCCGGGCGCAGATTGGCAAACAAATCCATTTCTTTGCGCAATGCCAGCAACCCGCGCTCAGGTTTCAGTTCAAACGCCAGATCATCATATTGCGGGCCACCAACCGCACCAAACAGAACCGCGTCACTGGCGATCGCATCTGCCAATGTTTCATCCCGCAACGGCACGCCATAGGCATCATAAGCCGCACCACCGACCTGATCTTCTGAGATATCAAAATCCAGTGATTTATGTTTGGCCAGCCAGTCAATCAGCTGCAGGTTCGCAGCCATAACTTCTGCACCAATACCATCACCTGGCAGGACCATCACTTTTCTGTTTGAGGCCATGCGTACTCTCCTTAGATTTTTTTATTTACTGTCTTACAGCCAGGGCATGCCGGCTTTGCGGCCCTCTTCGAATGTGCTGATCGAGGTTTCTTTTTCCATCGTCAGACCGATGTCATCCAGCCCGTCCAGCAGACATTGTTTGCGGAACGGGTCAATGTCAAAAGAAATCGCCACACCGTTGGGACGGGAAATGGTCTGACCGGCCAGATCAATTGTCAGCTCAGGATTTTCGGTGTCAGCAGCATCAGCCAGTAATGCATCACGTTCATCTGCACTGACTTTGATCGGCAAAATCCCGTTTTTGAAACAGTTATTATAAAAGATATCGGCAAAGCTGGTGGAGATCACGCAGCGGATACCAAAATCCAGCAACGCCCAGGGGGCATGTTCACGGCTGGACCCGCAACCGAAATTGTCACCAGCCACCAGAATTTCAGCATTACGGTAAGCTGGTTTGTTGAGCACAAAATCAGGGTTTTCACCGCCATCATCTGTATAGCGCATTTCGCTGAACAGATTGACCCCGAGGCCAGACCGTTTGATGGTCTTCAAAAACTGCTTCGGGATAATCATATCGGTATCGATATTCAGGATATTCAATGGTGCGGCCACACCGCTCAATTTATCAAATTTCTGCATCAGTCCTGCCCTTTATCCTACAGCTCGCGCACATCACAAAGATGACCGTTAAGAGCTGCCGCAACAGCCATTTCCGGGCTGACCAGATGCGTGCGTCCGCCACGGCCCTGACGACCTTCGAAATTACGGTTAGAGGTTGATGCACAGCGCTCACCCACCTCCAGCTTGTCTGCGTTCATTGCCAGACACATAGAACAACCCGGCTCGCGCCATTCAAAGCCAGAAGCAATGAAGATCTGGTCAAGGCCTTCATCTTCAGCCTGTTGTTTGACCAGACCTGAGCCGGGGACGATCATCGCCCGGATACCGTCTTTGACCTTGCGACCTTCAGCGACTGACGCCGCAGCACGCAAATCTTCGATACGACTGTTTGTGCAAGAGCCGATAAACACAGTATCAATCTTGATATCTGTTAATTTCATCCCCGCGCTCAGCCCCATATAATCAAGGGCCCGTTCAATTTTCGCCTGTTTCGCCGCATCACCAATTTTCGCTGGATCAGGCACAGTAGCGGTAATCGGCAGAGCGTCTTCAGGACTGGTCCCCCAGGTCACGGTCGGGGCGATGTCTTCTGCTTTCAGCACAACTTCTGTGTCATATTGCGCGCCCTCATCAGAAGGCAGGCTGCGCCACCAGGCCACTGCCTTGTCCCAGGCCTCTCCGGTCGGCGCCATTGGCCGGCCTTCAAGATAGGCAAAAGTTTTTTCATCAGGCGCGATCATGCCGGCCCGCGCGCCCGCCTCAATCGCCATGTTACAGACCGTCATCCGGCCTTCCATAGACAGGCTTTGAATCGCCTCACCGGCAAATTCAATCACATGGCCAGTGCCGCCAGCGGTGCCGATTTTGCCGATAATCGCCAGAATGATGTCTTTGGCTGTCACAGACGGGCTGAGCTGGCCATCAACTGTAATCCGCATATTTTTCGCCGGCTGTTGAATCAGGGTCTGTGTGGCCAGAACATGTTCCACCTCAGATGTGCCAATGCCAAACGCAAGCGCACCAAACGCGCCATGTGTGGCGGTATGAGAATCACCACAGACAATGGTCATGCCGGGCTGGGTAAAGCCCTGTTCCGGGCCGATCACATGCACGATGCCCTGGCGGATATCAGTCATGCCGAAATAGGGCACGCCAAATTCAGCAGCGTTGGTTTCCAGCGCGGCGACCTGAATCCGGCTTTCTTCATCTTCAATACCGGCGCTTCTGTCTGTGGTCGGCACATTATGGTCAGCCACAGCCAGAGTGCGTTCCGGGCTGCGGACTTTGCGGCCAGCGGTGCGCAGACCTTCAAAAGCCTGCGGGCTGGTCACTTCATGAACCAGATGCCGGTCAATATAAATCAGGCAGGTGCCGTCGTCTGCGGCATGCACAAGGTGGGCATCCCAGATTTTGTCAAATAATGTCTTTGGTGCTGGCATGTCTGCCATCTCCCCCCGTCTGTTCAATCACATAAAGAAGCGATGCCGATGCACAGCTGTCCGGATGCCTGCTAGGAAGATGATTGTGCAGATGTCCTGACTGTCTTTTCGGCAATGCGAGCCGCTTTACCTGTGCGGCCACGAAGATAATACAGCTTCGCCCGGCGGACTTCCCCGCGACGCACCACTTCAATCGCCTGAATTTTTGGCGAATAAAGCGGAAATACCCGTTCAACACCCTCACCGTAAGAAATTTTGCGAACGGTGAATGAAGAATTGATCCCGCGGTTTGACCGGCCGATGCAGACGCCTTCAAAAGCCTGAACACGTTCACGCGAACCTTCAACCACTTTCACGCTGATTTTCACAGTGTCACCAGGCCCGAATTCCGGAATCGCCCGCTGCTCAACAACAGCGTCCATCTGTGCCTGACCGATTTTGTCCAGGATATTCATAGTACGTCTCCATAAAGCTGAGCGACACTAAAACAGTATTTTTCAGAAAAAGTCAATCTTTATCGCCGATATTTGAACGATTTTTGGCACAATAGCTGTTCCAGAGATCAGGTCGCCTTTGTTTCGTTTTCTTCTCAGCGTTCTGCTGCCGCCAAATCTCTATTTGCTGATGATGACCAGACAGCAAAACCTCTGGCACATCCTGGCCGCGCCAGTCACGCGGCTGGGTGTAATGATCATGCTCTAAAAGGCCGGTCTCGAAACTTTCCTGCTGATGGCTGACCGGTTTGCCCATCACCCCGGGTAACAGCCTGACAACAGCATCCAGAATCACCATTGCGGCCTGCTCGCCGCCAGACAGGATATAGTCACCAATACTGACCTCGATCAGCTGATAATGATCAATCACGCGCTGATCCAGCCCTTCATAACGGCCACATAACACCACCACACCAGGGCCCTGGCTGAGTTCTCTGACATAGCTCTGGTCAAGCGGGCGGCCACGTGGTGACGGGTAGAGAAGCGGCGGGCGATCCGGGTCAGGAAAGCTGTTCAGCACATGGTCAAGTGCCGCCCCGGTCACATCAGGCCGCATCACCATACCATGCCCGCCCCCCAAAGGTGGATTATCCACCGTATTGTGCTTATCACGGGCGAAATCGCGGATATTATGAACATTCAGGCCCCACATCCCGTCTTTCAGAGCACGGCCAGCCAAAGACTGACCCAGCGTGCCCGGAAACATGTCCGGAAACAGAGTCAGAACATCTGCTCTCCAATATGGATCTGTTGTGGGATCAGCCATCATCTTCTGCCTTGCCGCCCTGTTCTTTTCCGGGTGCCTCTTCGCGGTCATCATCAGGCTCTTCTGAGGCCAGCACAATCTGGCCCGCATTCAGATCGACATCCAGCAAAAAGGGCGGGTAGAACGGATACATCTCTGTCCGGGGTTTGCCCAGGCCCGGCTCTGCCACCTCAAGGATTTCGCCAGCACCAAAATTATGCAAACCAACCACACACCCAAGCTCTGTGCCGTCTTCACGCCTGACCATCAAGCCGATCAGATCAGCGTGATAATGCTCATCTTCTGCCAGTTCCGGCAACGAGTCTCTGTTTACAGACAAGCTCTGCCCGCGCAACGCCTCAGCCGCGTTTCTGTCGGTGATCCCGTCTGCTTCACAAATCAGCAGATGTTTGGCCGTTGCTTTAATTGTCAGCTGCAGCCAGCGCCCATCTTCAAGGCAAACCGGCCCGTATGAGGCCACATCCTCAGCCACAGAGGTAAAAGGTTTAACCTTGAACTGGCCCCGCACACCATGTGCAGATGTCACAGCCCCAATGATGACCATGAGCTGTGCCTCCTTCTTCTGACGGGGTCTTTTCGCGCCCATATCAGAGGTGAGGGCAGCAACAGCGCTGCCCCCATCTTATTGCATTATGCCTGAGCTTCGTCCTCAGCCTTATCTTCAGCTGGCGCTTCTTCAGCAGATGCCTCTTC
>CALKIF010000063.1:0-1706 GCA_937988715.1 uncultured Alphaproteobacteria bacterium
TATCCGCTCAGACCGTATTGCTCCTCTGACCCGATGGGTTGAAGAGAATTTCCCTAAAGTGTCAACCGAGACCGTTATTCCCTGGGCCGGGCTGCGGCCGATGATGCCTTCAATGATGCCCCGTATCGGGCCGGGGCAAAAGCCAGGGGTGTTTTATAACACAGGGCACGGGCATCTGGGCTGGACCTTGTCTTGTATCTCTGCACAAATGGTCGGTGATATGATCCATACCCAGCATAACCAGATTTAGTAACGAGAAAAGTTACTGAGCGGAAAACCCCGTCGACAGGCCGCCACAAACATTCAAACACTGGCCAGTGATAAAGCCGGATTTGTCGCCTAGCAGAAAGCTCGTGGCCTGGGCGATATCCTCAGGTTTGCCCACACGGCCAAGAGGAATAGAGGCTTCGATCTTGATACGGGCTGGGCTGCCGATAGGCTGGCCGTGTTCAAACAAATCAGTGGCGATAGGCCCAGGGGCGATCACATTCACGCTGACCTGATGAGCGGCCAATTCCAGCGCCAAGGTCCGGCCAAGGCCAGTCACCGCTGCCTTTGATGCGCCGTACAGCACCCGGTTTTCCTTGCCCAGGGCCGCACGCGACCCGATCAGCACAACCCGGCCGAACCGCTCATCTTTCCAGACAGGCAACATCAGATTCGCTGTTTCCATTAGGCTGAGCAGATTGACACGCATCAGCCGATCAAAATCTGCGGCATCAACATCTTCCAGACGACCATTGATCAGAACACCAGCATTCCCGACAAACCGGCAGGGGCGGTGTTTATCAATGATTTCAGCTAGCTGTGCCTTTGCATCCTCACCAGCCAAATCCACCCCATAATGCCGCCAGGGCAAGTCATCCCTTGCAGATGTGGACAAGCCAATCACCTCTAGCCCATCATCCAGACAACGCTCAGCAATGGCCTTGCCGATGCCGCGGCTTGCACCGGTAACAAGTACAGTTTGTTTTCCCATAATGTCTTATCCCTTATCAGCACTACACCCAGCCCGCCTACCTGAAGCTCAGCTTATGTGAAAAGCTTAGGCAGACTAGCGGATGGTGTAAATGGCCTGATTGAGGGACGCACTGGCATATGGGAATGGCGTTTATCTGTCTGCGCCTTACCTACCCAGACAGTTCAGGAATGAGGTGCGCATTGCCTCAAGAAGCGCAAAATACATCTCTGGCCCGGAAGAGACCGCAGCGCCGAGCGGGTCAATTTCAACTGATTTTCTGTTTGTCCCTTCAAGAATTGTTGTGACAATTCTGGGCTCAAACTGAGGTTCAGTAAACACACAGCGGATATGGTCATCCTGAAGCAAAGCCCGGATTTCCGCGACACGCTGTGCCCCTGGCATCCGTTCCGGGCTGAGAGAAATGGCGCCTGCCGCCTGCAGGCCGAATCTATCCTCAAAATAGTGATAGGCATCATGAAAGACGATAAATTCGCCCTCTTTAACCGGGTCGAGATCAGCTTTGATTGACGCTATCAGCTGATCAATCCGGCTGGCAGCTTGGTCGGCATTCTGGTCAAATTCAGCCTTATGATGAGGGTCCAGTTCACCCAACACATGCGCAATATAATGCAGCATCGCTTTGGCGTTATCAGGGCTCAGCCAGATATGAGGGTCAGTTTCATCTGCTGAATGGGCATGGTCTTTATGACCGTGATCATCATGCTCATCATGATCGTCATGTTCT
>CALKIF010000064.1:0-25928 GCA_937988715.1 uncultured Alphaproteobacteria bacterium
ACCCTCCAATACCCCACGCATCAGCCGCATAGAGGCACAGCCACGCTTTTCATGGCTCACCACATTGGTGATGTCATGATGCTGGGTTCCGCGGCCCAGATATACAGCCGACATGGCGGCCTGTGCATCAGGGGCAGCAAAGAAACAATGGGTTTCCATCCGGGCCATCTGGCTGCCTTTGGAGACAGCAAAGCTGTTCACCTCTGCCTGGCCTTCCAGCCGGAACAGGGTCAGGCCCAGATGAGTGGTGGTGTCTGAGTCATTCTGAAACTTGATATGATCAAGCTTTGCGGCTTCACCCAGACGGGCCAGGATCAGCGGCTGAGAGAGGCTGGCAGCCCCTTCATGCCGTTCAGCCAGATGGATATGTGCGCCGTCCCCAAGCTCTATAAAAATAAACGGATGGGCTGCCTCACCCGCCTGCCCGCCGGCAAACTGGAGGATAAGCGGGGTATCAATGGTGGTGTTCGCCGCAACGCTGAGCCGGACAGCAGAGGTCTGGCGGCTGGCAGACAGCGCGGTCAGATGATGATTGTCAGGCAGCAGGTCAAACGCCTGCTGACAGGCCGCCTCGTCAGCAGAAATATCTGTCACCTCTACCCCGTCAGGCAGGTCAAGACCAGACAGGTCAGGGGCCAGACCAGCCGCAATGCTGATGATTATACCGTCAAGATCCTGTTCAGGGACCGCATAAGGCCCGGCCTGTGGCAGGGTGAGCGCGGTGTCTGACAAATGAGACAGAGAGGTGAATTTCCAGGCTTCGGTCCTGCCGGCCGGCCAGTTGACCTTGTCCAGATAGGAACGGGCCGCCGCCTGACGGTCAGCCCAGGTGGGATATGTATGTTCAGGCTGCATCACCAAGCCCCGCATAACCGTTTTGTTCAACTTCCAGAGCCAGTGATTTATCGCCAGACTTCACAATCCGGCCGCCCGCCAGAATATGCACATAATCCGGCACAATATGGTTCAGAAGACGCTGGTAATGGGTGATCACCAGCATGCCGCGTTCAGCAGAGCGCAGGGTATTGACCCCTTCAGACACAATCTTCAGCGCATCCACATCAAGCCCTGAATCCGTTTCATCCAGAATAGCCAGAGACGGTTTCAGCAAGGCCATCTGGAGAATTTCATAACGTTTCTTCTCACCACCGGAAAACCCGACATTCACCGCCCGTTTCAGCATATCATCCTTGATGCCGAGGTCTTTGGCCTCAGCCCGGACCATTTTCACAAATTCAAGCTGGTCAACCTCATCCTGGCCGGCCTCACGCAGGCGGGCATTTACCGCTGCCCGCAAAAACGCCATGCCGCCGACACCGGGCAGTTCCACCGGATACTGAAACGCCAAGAACATGCCCGCCCGGGCGCGTTCATCAGCTTCCATTTCCAGCACAGACTCGCCATCCAGCAGGATGTCGCCATCGGTGACCTCATACCCATCGCGGCCAGAGAGCACATAAGACAGCGTTGATTTACCCGACCCGTTCGGGCCCATAATGGCGTGAATTTCCCCCCGGTTGATGGTCAGATCAATCCCATGCAGGATTTCTGTATCGCCGATACGGGCATGTAAATTCTTAATCTCAAGCAAAGACATCTTGTTTTTTGTTCCTTATTTTCTTAACCGACTGAACCTTCAAGGCTGATGCCAATCAGCTTTTGGGCTTCTACAGCAAATTCCATAGGCAGTTCTTTCATCACTTCTTTACAGAAGCCGTTCACAATCAAAGACACCGCTTCTTCTTCATCCAGACCGCGCTGCAGACAATAGAACAGCTGATCTTCTGAAATCCGGGAAGTGGTCGCTTCATGTTCGATTTTCGCAGACGGGTTGCGCGAGACCATATAAGGCACGGTATGCGCCCCGCAGGTATCGCCCACCAGAAGCGAATCACACTGGGTGAAATTGCGGGCCTGTTCAGCCCCCCTGTTCATTTCAACAAGACCGCGATAGGTGTTGTTCGATTTGCCTGCCGAAATCCCCTTGGAGATGATGGTTGAGCGTGAACCTTCACCCAGATGGATCATCTTGGTGCCGGTATCTGCCTGCTGGGCCCCGTTGGTGACCGCAACTGAATAAAATTCCCCTACTGAATCCTTGCCTTTCAGCACACAGGACGGGTATTTCCAGGTGATGGCAGAGCCGGTTTCAACCTGGGTCCAGGAAATCTTGGACCGGTCGCCACGGCAGGCCCCGCGCTTGGTCACGAAATTGTAAATCCCGCCCTTGCCGGTTTCATCACCAGGATACCAGTTCTGGACAGTGGAATATTTAATTTCAGCATCTGTTTGCGCGACCAGTTCAACCACCGCGGCATGAAGCTGGTTTTCATCGCGCTGCGGGGCAGTACAGCCTTCAAGATAAGAGACATAAGAGCTGTCTTCAGCAATAATCAGCGTGCGTTCAAACTGGCCTGTATTTTTCTCGTTAATCCGGAAGTAAGTGGACAGTTCCATCGGACAGCGCACCCCTTTCGGGATATAGACAAATGAGCCGTCCGTGAACACAGCCGAGTTCAGGGCCGAGAAATAATTGTCAGACACAGGCACAACAGAGCCCATATATTTGCGCACCAGATCAGGATATTCGCGGATCGCTTCTGAGATCGGGCAGAAAATGACCCCGGCCTTGGCCAGCTCCTCGCGGAAAGTGGTTGCCACAGACACAGAATCAAACACCGCATCCACAGCCACACCGGCCAGCATTTTCTGTTCATTCAAGGGAATGCCCAGCTTCTCATAAGTCCGCAGCAGCTCCGGATCCACCTCATCAAGAGATTTCGGGCCTTCAGCTGTCTTCGGGGCGGCATAATAGTAGATATCATTATAATCGATCGGCGGGATATTCAGCTTGGCCCAGTCTGGTGAGTCCATTTTCAGCCAATAGCGATAGGCCTTGAGCCGCCAGTCCAGCATCCATTCCGGCTCATCTTTTTTTGCCGAAATGAAGCGGATGATATCTTCTGACAAGCCTTTCGGGGCTTTTTCGGTTTCGATCTCTGTCACGAAGCCATATTTATAGGCCCCTGTTGCCTGTTCAACCGCCTCAATGGTTTCAACTGTCGCTGCCATATGCTCTCACCTTTTACCTTTGATCATGCGTCTGTTGCCTCAGCCGGGCCGTCTGGCCGGGCCGTCTGGCCGGATGCGGGTTCAGGAAACAGGCTGGCCGGATCAAACAGATCAGCCAGGCTGACAGATAATAACGCGCCCCGCAGCGCATTATTCACACGGTTCCAGTTGCCGCCCATAAAACAGCCCTTCTGCACCGAACAGGGCTCTTCAGCCCCGTCAACACAGGCGGTCAGGGCAATCGGCCCCTCAATCGCCTCAACCACCTCAGCAATGCTGATCTGGCTGACCGGGCGGGCCAGCTGGCAGCCCCCTCTTGTGCCGCGATGAGTCTGCACCAGACCTGCGGCCACCAGGGCTTTGATCACCTTGGCAGCGGTCGCTTGTGTCAGCTGTGCGCTTTCGGCAATCTGGACGCTGGACAGCCAGACATGCTGGCGGCTGTGCAACACGCCCAGCACCAGGATCGCGTAATCTGTCAAACGGTTCAGCCGAAGCATGTTTCCTTTGTCTTTCACCCCCCTGTCCACTCTCTCACCCGCTGCTGACAACCAGCCCTTCATAAGGACAAGCGTCTGTAATTGCGAATGATTATCATAAACAGGACTATATTGGTCTTATTTACAGCTAAGATAGGGACTGGGGCAGAAAAAACAAGCCAGATCAGACCAAATTACAGCTGATCTGAGGCAATTATGGCAGGTTTTCCGAATGGTGGCAGGGTGAGGCTGCCTGACGGGCGTTACGCTTAATTATAGGCTTCGGGACGCAGCTGGTAGCGGCCTTCTTCAAGGCCGGTAAACACATCGTCAATATCAGGATGGCCAACCGGACCATTTTCATCATCAGACAGCAGATTCTGCTGAGAGACATAGGCTGAATAATAGCTGTCTGCATTTTCAGCCAGCAGATGATAAAAGGGCTGTTCCCGGTCAGGGCGCACATCTTCAGGAATGGAGGCATACCATTCTTCGGTATTGTCGAATTCAGGATCAACATCAACGATCACGCCCCGGAACGGATAGAGCCGGTGACGGACGATATCGCCAATACAAAAAAGAGGTGTTTGTGAAGGTTTTGTTGCGGACATGAGATGGCCTGAGGGGATCAGAACCTGTCTTTCACTTTCAGCACCTGCTTGCCGCCATACATGCCTGTCTTCAGGTCAATATGGTGCGGGCGGTGCAACTCGCCTGTCACCTTATCTTCAACATAGGCGTCACTTTTCAGCGCGTCATGGGCGCGGCGCATATCACGCTTGGATTTGCTGATTTTACTCTTTGGAACAGCCATTGTCTTGTTTCCCTTGCGTTCTGATTTATGCTGTACTGTCTGACAGATACAGAGCTCTTGCCATCTCCCCTATGGCCTGAGCCAGCAAGGGGTGGTGATAAAAGTGGTGGAGCCAGACGGGATCGAACCGACGACCTCATGCTTGCAAAGCACGCGCTCTCCCAGCTGAGCTATGGCCCCTTACCCCTTTATCACACCGCCCCGCAAAAAAGCGGGGTGGCAAGAGAAGGCTTTATATGGGTGAAATGCTGCAGAAGGTCAAGCAAATTTTCACCCCATTTAAGGTTTTTTTGGTCTTTTTACCTGAGCTGTCCTATTCAGCAGCACTGAGGTGGCCAAGAGCATCAATTACCGCCGGATGAACCAGCTTGCCCTGATGCACATTCAGCCCTGCGGCCAGATGCTGATCTGCCTGCAGCGCAGCCATGCCGTTATCAGCCAGCGCCAGCACATGCGGCAGGGTGGCGTTATTCAGCGCTTCAGATGAGGTCAGCGGTACCGCACCAGGCATATTTGCCACACAGTAATGCACGATATTGTCGATGACATATGTCGGGTCCTGATGCGTGGTTGGCCGTGAGGTTTCAAAACAGCCGCCCTGATCAATCGCCACATCCACCAGAACCGCGCCAGGCTTCATATCTTTGAGCATGGCACGAGACACAAGCTGAGGGGCTGAGGCCCCGGGGATCAATACAGCCCCGATCACCATATCAGCTTCCTGAACCGCCTCAGCCAAGGCCCCGGCAGTTGAATAACGGGTGACAACAGAAGTGCCAAAAATATCTGACAGATAGCGCAGACGCGGCAGAGACCGGTCAAAAATGGTGACCCGCGCGCCCATGCCCACAGCCAGACGAGCCGCATTTGTGCCGACCACACCGCCGCCAATAATCACAATATCAGCTGGTTTGGTTCCCGGCACGCCAGAGACCAGAATCCCGCGGCCCCCTTCATGAGCTTTCAGATGCGCCGCCCCTTCGATAACAGACAGCCGCCCCGCCACTTCAGACATGGGGGCCAGCAACGGCAGCCCGCCCTGATCATCTGTAATGGTCTCATAAGCGATTGCGCTGCAGCCAGAAGCCATCAGCCCGGCGGCCTGATCCGGATCAGCGGCCAGATGAAGATAGGTGAACAAAATCTGATCAGAAGACAGACGCGCCCATTCAGCAGGCTGGGGTTCTTTGACCTTCACAATCATCTGGGCCTGTTCAAACACCGCCTCAGCAGAGGGAAGAATTTGTGCCCCGGCCGCCTGGTAATCTGAATCTGCTGCCGCAATACCGCGGCCTGCCCCGGCCTCAACCAGAACCTGATGGCCTTTGGCTGTCAGTTCTGTGACTGATGCCGGCACCAGACCGACTCTGTGTTCATTTGCCTTAATCTCTGCTGGTACACCGATACGCATGGCCTGCCCCCCTTATTCAAACTGGTTATCTGGATCAGCTATCTGATCCTCATCATGGGTTCAGTTTAACCGAAACAGCCAGAAAGAGGATTGCGAATATATGCGTAAGAAAAAGTAATTGTTGAATTATTGATGAATTTTGTGATATTTATTCATTTATTATTGCGAATATTAGGATATTCGAAACATATACCACACATCCCAAGGAGGATATGATGGACCGGCTTGATAAATCGATTCTCTCTATTCTGCAGGAAAATGCCCGCATTTCGAATGTTGAGCTGTCTGACCGGATTGGCCTGTCTGCCTCAGCCTGTCTGCGGCGGGTGGCCCAGCTGGAAAAAGACGGGCTGATCACCGGCTATCATGCCAATCTGAGCCTGGAGAAGCTGGGGCATTCTGTGCTGGTTCTGGTGCATATCACCCTGCAGGGCCAGTCCAAGGAAATGCTGAGTGATTTTGAAGCCGCGGTCAGCGAAGTACCGCAGATTCTGGCCTGTTTCCTGTTGGCCGGGGAAAGTGATTATCTGCTGCGGGTGGCAGCAAAGGATGTGACCGATTTCGGCCGTATCCATTCTGATTATCTGGCCGCGCTGCCGCATGTGATGCGGATGGAAAGCAATTTCGTGCTGCGTGAGGTGACCAATCGCGGGCTGTCTGTCGACGGGCTGTAGGACCGGGCCAAGCCTCAGGCGCGCAGGCGGGCCGCAAGAGTGCGGATATCGTCAATCGCTTGGTTCAGCGGGGCCCAGTCATCTGCCTCAGCGATCGGGGCCCAGAGCCCCTCAACCACAGAAATGTCCAGACTGACCAGAGGTGCAGATTTCACAGCCCGGACAGCCATATCAGGCTGGCGCGGGGCAAAGCGGGCCAGCCTGCCGGCCAGATCGCGCAGTTCAGATGAGCTCTGCCAGGCCGGGTCGGGCCCCTCGCCCTGATCCGGTTCTGTCAGCCGGCCGCCATAAAGATCATGAAATAACCGGTCCCAGCCGATCTGGCTGGTTTTTGCGGCTTCAAACAAGGCTCCTGACATCTCTGCAGCGGCGGCCTCATCCGGGCTGTCCACACCCAAACGCCAGCAAAAGCGGCGGGCCAGATGATGTTCCATTGCCGGATAAAACCCTGCCAGAGTTTCGGCCAGAATTTCCGGGTCATGAAGCGGCACAAAACAGTCCGCCAGACGACACAAGGCCCACATCGCCGAAGAGGGCTGGCGGCCATAGGCATAACGGCCGGTCTGATCAAAATAAGCAGCGGTAAAGCCCGGGTCCAGATGCGGCAAAAACCGCCACGGGCCGTAATCAAAGCTTTCTCCGGTAATGTTGAAATTATCAGTGTTCAGAACGCCATGCACAAACCCGGCCACCATCCAGCCCGCAACCATGTCAGAGACCCGCAGTGCAAAAGCCGGTAAAAACGCCAGAATAAGCGCCTCATAATCCTGATCCGGGTCAATATCAGGATAATAATGCCGTACCGTATGACGCAGCAATAGTTCCAGATTATCGGTCTGGCCAAGATAGGACAGGCGCTGAAAGCTGCCGATCCGGATATGGCTGTGAGACAGGCGCACCAGCACAGATGACCGGGTCGGTGAGGGTTCATCATGGCGGTGCAGATCTTCTCCTGTCTCTATCAGGCTGAAGGTCTGGGAGGTAGGCACATCAAGCGCGCTCAGCAATTCGGTGGCCAGAACCTCCCTCACCCCGCCTTTTAAGGTCAGACGACCATCAGCGGTACGTGCATAAGGGGTGCGCCCGGAGCCTTTGGTGCCCAGATCAAGCAGGCGGCCTGTCTGCCTTTCAGAATATTGGGCAAATAAAAAGCCGCGCCCGTCCCCCAGTTCCGGATTATAGGTGCCGAACTGATGGCCGTGATAGCGCAAGGCCAGCGGTTCAGCCAGCGTGCCCGGCAAAGGGGTAAAGCGGGCGAAATGGTCAATAAAGTCATCATCAGACAGGCCGGCAAGGCCAATCTGATCTGCGGCGGCCTGATTGCGGTAACGCAGGATATGCCGGGGAAAACGGGCCGGTGTGACCGCATCATAAAAGGCCGGGCCAAGCTGGGTATGGATGGTCTGAGGGGCAGGATGTGTCATCTGGGGCTGGCGGCAATTACTTTTTTTAAGGTGGATTTTTTTAAATTCGACCTGATGGGCGGCCTCAGAATAGACAAGCAAAAGGCGCCTGCCTAGCCTTAAGCGCAGACAAAATGGGGGCCGGGGTGCCGTTCCCCCGTATAAGGGAGGTTCAGATATGGACGGATTTGACACTGTTTTAAAGCCGATTGAAACCGCACAGGGCTTGCCAAATGCCTGTTATACTGACCCGGCCATGTTCAGCCATGAGGCGGCCCGCCTGTTCACCACAGACTGGGCAGCAATTGGGTTCGGTTTTGATGCCCCGCAGCCAGGCTGTGTTTATCCGGTCAATTTTTTAGGCATTCCGCTGGTGATGGTGCGGGACCGGTCAGGCCAGATCAAAGTGTTTGAAAATGTCTGTCGTCACCGCGGTATGATTCTGGTTAATGAGGCCAAACGGCTGAACGGGCCGATTACCTGTCCTTATCATGCCTGGGCCTATGATTTTGACGGGCGTCTGCGCGCCACCCCGCATGTGGGCGGGCCGGATATTCATGAGCACGGATCTGTTGACTGTACCGCCCTGTCCCTGAATGAGGTGAGGTCAGCGGTCTGGCGGGATGTGGTTTATGTGAACCTGTCCGGGGATGCCGCCCCCTTTGAAGAGAAGGCCGCCGCGCTGAGGCAGAGATGGGCTGAATTTGAGACAGAGCTACATTTCGGCGGGGCTGATTCTTATTTTGAGCTGGAAGTGGCGTGTAACTGGAAGCTGGCGGTAGAGAATTACTGTGAGGCCTATCACCTGCCGTTTGTGCATCCCGGCCTGAACAGCTATTCCCGGCTGGAAGATCATTATAATATTCTGGATGATGCCAGCTATGCCGGCCAGGGCAGCCATGTGTATGCGCCGCAGATATCAGATGACGGGCGCCAGTTTCCCAGCTTTGACGGGCTGGCCCCGAAATGGGACAAGGCCGCTGAATATTGTGCCTTTTTCCCGAATGTGCTGTATGGCGTGCATAAAGATCACGCCTTTGCGATTGTGCTGGTGCCGACAGGCCAGAAGACCACCACTGAACGGATCGCGCTTTATTATGCAGATGAGGCCGCGCTGGGCCCTGATTATGCAGAGATGCGGGCCACAAATGCAGCGATGTGGAAGGAAGTTTTTGTTGAAGATATCGGCGTGGTGGAAGGCATGCAGGCCGGTCGCATGGCCCCGTCCTATGATGGCGGTAAATTTTCAGCTGTTATGGACCATCCCACACATCATTTCCATAAATGGGTCGCCAGCCGGCTGAAATAGGCCAGCTGTGGGGCGGGTCAGACAGACTGGGTGTTCTGCAGCTCATCCTCAAACATCTGGCTGAGCTTGCCGGACAGCACATAGTCGCGGATAAAATCGCCAAGCCGTTCAAATTCACTGTGAAAACGGGTGCCTTTGGCGGCGTCCAGACCTTTGAATTCGCCTGACATCTGGCGCACCAGAGACAGATCAGACAAAGGCGGGGCCAGCACAACATTCAGCCCTTCCAGAATTTCAGAAATAGCTGATAAATCACGTTGGGAAGGCGGGATCCGGTTGGGCACAATGATCAAATGCGGCAGCACAGAATCATGGCCTTCTTTACGTTCATCCATCTCGCGGACAAATTCCACTGTGGGGCGCAGATCTGCCCAGGACAGTGAGGTCGGGATAATGATACATTCACACATCATCGCAATCTGCCAGATATTGCCAGGCCAGCCCGCGCCGGTATCCACAATGGTCAGGGAGTGCGGGTCTGCGCGCATCCGGCGCAGAATGCTGTCCAGCGTGACCAGAGACAACCCGTCAAACCTGTCGCTGACCGGCACATGACGGATATCGCGTTCATTGGCGACCGTGCCCAGAAGTTCAAACGAAGTGCCCTGGCGATCAGTATCCAACATCTGAATCGGGCGGTTCGGAAATTGCGTTCTGAAATAATCATACAAGAAGGCCGTGATGGTGCTTTTGCCCACCCCGCCTTTGATATTCCCTACAAAAATGGACTGTCCTTGTTCCATTTATCGTCCCGTCACCAGATGTCTGAACTCATGATCTTGCAAAATTGTTGCCAATATAGCATACCCCCCGGCGCGCAGCAGCGCAAACCTAACCCGACAGCCTGTTCAGAAGGCAACAGACCGGCTGATCCAGACCAGAGCCTGATCAGAATCACAATACCCAATATTCAGCCTGTTCACAGGCACAGACAAATCATCCACAAATGAGGCGGTCTGGACAATAATCAGCCCGGCCCAGCTTTCCGGCGCATGGCGGCCGGGGCCATGTGCAGCAGATAAATAAACCTGTTCAGGCAGCGCGCTGCAGGGCTGACCCTGGCCGACAGACCGGGCGGCGGCAATAAAGGCAAAGGCGGGCGCGCTTGTGTCAGACTGGGCAGCGTTTTCCAGCCCGGCAAAGGGCTGGCCGGGTGAGACCATGTCAGAAAAACAATACGACAGCGGCTGATGCTGGGTGATGCTGCAGCGATCCGGTTCAAGATTGACACCGGACCGGCGCGCCTGATGTGCGGCTGACACCCAGCTGGCCACAGCCTGGGCGGCGCTGTGCAGCTGGTCAGTTCTGGTCTGGGCCAGCCTGTCCTGAACAGAGACAACCGCAAAGATCACACCGCAGACCAGCACGGTCACAAACACGCATAATTCTGCCACAGATAACCGCCTGTCCGGTGCAGCAGCAGATACAGACGACATGTCAGAAGATGAAGACGGCGAAGGGCTCATGACAGGGGCAGTGCAAAAAAACAGCAGGGATTTGAATAAAACAGACGGTTCAGCCGGGCCATGATAGCGAAATCAGGCACAGATGACCACAAGGGCTGCTGTCGGTAATTTGACGAGTCTTACGAGATAGAGGACAGGCCCCGGGCCTGATGATATAAAGACCGGGTTTCATCAACATACATATCCCGGGTGATATGCCCGCCCTGATAGAGATCACGCAGCCTGATCATGTTTTTTTCGATCAGCCGCAGATGTTCTGTTGTGGAGAGCTGTTCATCTGCTGCAGCTGATGAGGACGGCCGGACCGGTTTGGCCGGCGCGCCTTTGGGACGTTTGAAGATGCGGAAATCTTCAAGCGGTTCAGCATCTGCCGGCGGCGGGCTGGTGTCAACCGGCGGGGCAACGGGCATGTCAGGCGCAGTTGTGGCCGGGCCCTGTTCAGCCGGAAGGGCTGACGGCGGTTCTGCTGTCTCAGATACAGCGGCAGAAGCGGGCCGGCCGCGCGCCGCAATCAGAATGATCAGAACCAACAGCAAAACAAGGATTCCGCCAAGCAGCAGAATCAGAATCTGAGCCGGGTCCGCAATATCGAAGGCGGCGAACAGATCAAGCACGGCATCTGGAAGCTGGATGTCAGTCATGCCTTTGTTTGTGCATCAATCCCTTGCAAATTTCAACCGCGAATCCGCCTGTCTGCCAAGCTGATCAGCAAAGGGCCGGAGCTGAAAGGGGGGCTGTGTTTTTTTCAATTGACAGACTTACTTAATTGACTGCCAAGTAGAACGTTCAGTATGGATGCTCAGCGATAACAGAAAGGCCTGAATAATGACACAGACCATGAATACAGTTGCCTTCCGCCGCATGGATGAAGGCACAGTGGCAGATTATGAGTTTCTGCATAATCTGGAGCAGGATTATGTGCGCGGCCTGCCCGACCGGATACTGACCGCGCTGAAAGAGCTGGATGACAGCCTGTCAGGCTATCAGGTGACACGGCTGGAGCATTCCCTGCAGTCTGCCAGCAGAGCAGAAGAAGATGGTGCAGATATTGAAATGATTGTGGCCGCGCTGGTCCATGATATCGGTGATGCGCTGGCCCCGGAAAATCATTCCCAGATGGCCGCCGCCATCATCCGGCCTTATGTGCGTGCTGAGGTGACCTGGATTCTGGAGATGCATGGCCTGTTTCAGATGGTCTATTATGCTGACAAGCTGGGGCTGGACAAGGATGGCAGAGATGCCTATCGCGGCCATAAATGGTTTGATTCAGCAGAACGGTTCTGTGAGAAATGGGACCAGATGTCGTTTGACCCTGATTATCCGACCAAGCCGTTGAGCCATTTTGAGCCGATGGTGCGGGAGATTTTCAGCCGGCCGCCTTTTGATCCCGAAATCCTGCGTGAACAGGACTGAACCAAACTGCCGCAAACAGCCTTTTTTTATATGTTTACCCGTTTAAGTCAGTCGCTGTTTGAAGCGTCCATCCGTTCTGCCTATACCCGCCGGTTCCGTGAAAAGGGCGCGCAGGCCGAAGGTGTGTTCTGGGCATCGCGCCTCAGCCAGCAGGCACGGTTTGAGCAGGTCCTGCAGGATATGAAATCAGAACAGGGGACAGACCGGTTCAGCCTCGCGGATATCGGTTGTGGCTATGGCGCGTTGTTTGATTATATCCGCCGGACAGAAGCCTGGCGCGGGATTGACTATTCAGGTGTGGATATCAACAAAGAGATGATCAGCTATTGCCAGCGGGAACATGCCGGCCACAAACACCGCTTCACTACAGGCCGGAAGCCGGACCGGGCGGTTGATTTTGCGGTGTTTGTCGGTACCTTTAATCTGTGTCATACAGATGATTACGCCTTATGGCAGGATTATATTCTGCGCCAACTGGCCCTCAGCTGGGCCAGGGTCAGGACAGCGATGGTGTTAAATATCACCAGCCAGGCAGAGCCGTTGATCAATAATAATATTTTTTATGTGCAGCCAGAGGCGTTTGCCGAGAGGCTGGCTGAGGCCTTCGGGCCGACCGCCACCTGTCCGACCCGGTTTGTGCAGCAGGACGTGACCTATGTCATCGCCAAGGAGGCAAAATGAAACTGTCCGCGGCCAGAGGACGGCTGAAATTCAGTGACAACACCACCGGGGCCGCGCTGATGAGCGGGGCCGCGCTGGCTTTTGTGCTGAATGATTTTCTGATGAAGCTGGTCTTTGCTGAGCTGTCTGTGGTGCAGGGCGTGTTTGTGCGGGGCATGATGGTCAGCCCGCTTCTGGTGGCGGTGTGCTTTTATCATAAACAGCTGTTTGTCCGCCTGCCCGCGCGTGACCGCGGCCTGGTGTTCTGGCGCACGGCGCTGGAAATCGCGATTACTTTTTTGTTTTTGCTGGCCTTGTCAAAATTGTCGCTGGCGCATGTGACGGCGGTGTTGCAGGCGGTCCCCTTGATCCTGACCGCGATTGCCGCGCTGGTGCTGAATGAGCAGGTCGGCTGGCGCAGATGGGCGGCGGTCTGTACCGGGTTTGTCGGGGTGATGTTTGTGATCAAACCGGGGCTGGACGGGTTTTCAGCCTTTTCCCTGTCCGTTCTGGCAGCAGCGGTTCTGATCGCTGTACGTGACATCCTGACCCGCCGGTTAACTGCGCAGACCCCTTCTTTATTTGTCGGGCTGGTCACCGCGGCGGCCATTACGGTTGCCGGCGGGCTGGCCACAGCACAGACCGGCTGGCAAGACCCGTCTGTTACCAGCTGGCTGTTGATGGGCGGGGCCGCGCTGGCGATACCGGCAGCCTATGTGCTGAGCATTGCGACCATGCGGGTTGGTGATGTCAGCTTTGTGACCCCGTTCAGATATACAGCGATTGTGTTTGCCACCGTGTTATCAAGCGTGATGACAGGCCGTCTGCCGGATAATCTGTCTGTTATCGGCACAGCGATGGTGATCACAGCAGGCCTGTATTGTCTGCATCGTGAACATCTGCATAAACCAGCTGAATAAGGGCCCTGGCGTATCAGGCGTGCTAGTCAGAAGACAGGCGCATCATCGCGGCAAAAGCCAGCCGCCGGATAAGGTGAGAGCGCCTCTGGCCAGCCAGCCGGCGTTCCGGGGCCTCACGCAGGATATGTGCATCAAACCCGTCTGTGATGATCAGCCCGCAGACCGTCTCATCCGGCAGCCTGTCCCGCGGGAAGTCATCAGCAACAGCAAAATAAAACCGGTCTGCCCAGTCCAGATAGTCAGGCCATTTTTTATCGCTGGTAAAGTCCGCCAGCGATGATTTCACCTCTATGACAGAAATATGCTGATCCCGGCTGAGCGCGATCAGATCAACCCGCCGCCCTGTTTTCAGGGTGAATTCAGATAAGGTGGCATCCCCCATCTGATGAAACAGGCTGGCGGTGGCCGCGGTGATTTTGCTTGCGGTAAGTGAGGGGGTGTTCATCCCGAAAAGATGTCCTTTTCTTTTTATCAGACCAAACAGACCCGCCTTCTGCCAAAGCCGGCTTGTGATCCGCATGTCCTGCCAGATCATTGACAGCATATAGCGGCGGCCTCAGTCAATCGGTTTGAACTCTCTTACCGCCTGCAGAAGTTTGGCCACATACCGTTTCTGGGCTGAAGCAGGAAGTGGCGGCGGGACGGGCGGGCGCCAGTCAGGGTCGGTAATTTTGGCCTGAAAAGCGGCATCAGCGGTCCGGCCCTTAAGTCCCAATTTCTGATAAATCTGTTCTAGCAATCCCCAAAGGTGATGATCATAAGGCCGGGTTTTCAGCCGAGATTCCGCCAGTTGCCTGGCCCGCAGATACCGCCCTTCAGCTATCATCTGGCTGATCATGGCAAAACGCGGCGCAGGTGACGAAGAATCCGAATCTGAATCTGCAGAGGAGTCAGATCGGGCAGATATATCCCCTGATGGGGCTGGCGCAGACGGCGCGGCATCCTCAGCAGTAGGCGGGGTAGAGGCCTGATCTGAAGCGCTGTCATTTTCAGGCGGATCATAACAACAGGCATGCACAGGCGTCCTGACGCCCTGCCCCAGCATTACCGCCAGAACCAGCGCGACAACCAGCCCTGCACAGCCTGTCTTCAGGGCAGACAAGGCCCCCTGCCCTGAGGCAATCATAGCGGCAGCCTGACAACTGAATTAATCGCATATTCCGGCCGGCCGCCTGATGCCCCGCCCGTGAACAGCTGTTTCAGATGAGTATCGAACCGGATGTCCTTATGGCCCATAAGAGAACGGTTGATATCAATGAAATAAGAGATCGTGTCGGTGTTACGGTAGCGGTCAACAGACAGGCCTAGTGAAGTATGGCCCTCACGGTCTGCTGTCATTTGGCTAAGGCTAGCCGATACGCCATAACCACAGCTGGAACCGCCGGTTCCTGAACCACAGCGCACAGACGGTGCTAGCTGAAGATTTGACGGCTGCTCGTCCTCTGAGTCCTGCAGATCAAAGATGAATTTCGGGGTGAAAATGGCTGATGTATCGGTGACTGTGCGGGCACTGATTTGCGCACGGTAGGTTGAGCCGCCGACAAGAACACTGGCATAACGGCTTTGCTGGCGGCTGAGCAGGCTTTCGGCAGCCATTTCCCAGACCATCATCAGGCCCGGACGCTGGATGGTGCGGGCAAGAGACACACCGGCCTGTGCATTCAGGCTGTTATAGCTGTCCTTTACCGCAGCAGATGATACGCTGAGGTCCAGATCTGTCTGTGCCACACCAAAAGAGACAAAAGCGGTTAGCAGATGGTCAACTTTCGGGCTGTAGACCGTATAGATGCCCCCTGAGACACCCTTGCTGTCCTGTGTGCCGGACTGGGTAAAGCGGAAATCAGCCTTGGTCTGAGTGAGATGCAGGAAACGCCCAAGGATCGACTCGCCATCCTCGCTTTCGGTTTCAAGAGCAAAACTGGCCAAAAGATTGCTGGTTTCCGGGCCGTTATCCTGATCACTGAATGAGGCTGTGATCTTGGTAATCAGTGCTGAATTCCGGCCCGCAACCGGTTCATACAAATTAAAATCAAGCGCCCCGCTATAGCCGAAATCATCTGCATCAACCTGCAGCAGTTTCACCGCGTCAGCCAGACGGTCAGCAAGAGGGGCTTGTTCAGTAAAGCTAGCTGATGGTGCAGGTGCAGGTGGTGGGCTGTCAGAGGTCTGGCCGCCGGAGGTCTGGCCATCAGCTGTCGGCGGGCGTGAGGCGGTCTGTGTGCCGGTCGTGCCTGAATTGCGCCGTTTGGCCTGAAGCTGGGTGCGGACAATCAGATGATCAATGCTGGTCTGAATCAAATTCTGGGACGCGTGAAGCAGGGCTTTGCCCTGACCGCTGACATGTTTGGCAATAATGGTCTGGGTATCCAGAATCGCGTCATCCACAATCGCCTGGTTCGGATTAGTGGTTGGCGCGGCATCATCATCAGTGATGGTCAATGTGCCGGACGCATCACTGATCACAGCCCCGCCGGTCGGGTTTGACAGCCCGATGATCACAGTCTCGTCCCCTTCAACATCGCTGTCCTGAATCACAGGAACAGAAATGGTTTTGCTGGTGTCACCGGCGGCAAAGCTGAGCGTGCCGGACGCAAAGGCAAAATCAGTCCCGGATGTCGCGGTCCCGCCGGTCAGCGCATAATCAACCGTCACAACCGAAGATGAGGCTGGTGACAAAGATACTGTCAAGGTCTGTATGGCCGCGCTTTCATCTGAAGTGGTGGCATCAGCAATCGATAAGGACGACGCACCGTCATTGTCAGTGATGGTGTAGGTATGGCTGGTGGTCGCGCCCAGACTGGCGTTCACAGGTGAAGACAGGGTGAGAATGATGGTCTCATCCCCTTCTGCCAGGCTGTCATCAACAATCGGGGCAATGGTGATCGTCGCAGATGTGATGCCCACCGGAATGGTGACAGAACTGGCGGCATGGGTGAAATCCTGGCCGCCGCCGGTTGCCGTGCCAGAAAGCGTATAGCTGACGCTGACAGGCTGATAATAGCTGTGCGACAGGTTGAGGGTGACGCTGGCAGATGAGCTGGCCTCACTGGCTGAAGAGGTCGCGGCAGCAAAGCTGACAGAGGGCTGGGTATTATAGGTCCAGGCAAAGGTGGCAGAGGCTGTATTGCCGTTGGCAGCTGAATCAGTAAAGGCATTTGCCGCCACAGAGATGGAGGTCGCACCATTTGCCGCCGGGGTAAAGGTGGCGGTGTAGCTGGTCCCGGAACCGGCAAAGCCGCTGATCGCCCCGTTGGTGACGGAAATATCAGATGAGGTGAAGTCAGTTGTGGATTTAGAAGTGGTAAAGGTCAGCGCAATAGAGCTGTCGTTTGATGTATCCCCGCTGGTCACGGTTGAGGAGGTGATCGTCACAGTCGGGGCAACCGCATCATAGGTCCAGGCAAAAGAAGAAGACGCGGTATTGCCGTTGGCAGCTGAATCAGTAAAGGCATTTGCCGCCACAGAGATGGAGGTCGCACCATTTGCCGCCGGGGTAAAGGTGGCGGTGTAGCTGGTCCCGGAACCGGAAAAGCTGCTGATCGCCCCGTTCGTGACGGAAATATCAGATGAGGTGAAATCAGTTGTCGCCTCAGAGGTGGTGAAGCTGAGCGCGATAGAGCTGTCGTTCGATATATCCCCGCTGGTCACCGTTGAGGAAGATATCGCCACAGTCGGCCCGGCGGTATCATAAGTCCAGGTAAAGGTGGCAGAGGCGGTATTGTCGTTGGTGGCTGAATCAGTAAAGGTATTTGCCGCCACAGAGATGGAGGTCGCGCCATTTGCTGTCGGGGTAAAGGTGGCGGTGTAGCTGGTCCCGGAACCGGAAAAGCTGCTGATCGAACCATTGCTGACAGAAATATCAGATGCGGTAAAGTCAGTTGTTGCCTCAGAAATAGTGAAAGACAACGCAAGGCTGGCATCGCTGGTGGTATCGCCGCTGGTCACTGTTGATGAGGTGATGGTCACGGTCGGGGCAACCGCATCATAAGTCCAGGCAAAGGCAGATGAGGCAGTATTGGTGTTGCTGACCGCATCAGAAAACCGGCCCGCCGCCACAGATACAGAGGTCGCGCCATTTGCCGCAGGTGTCAGAGTGGCGGTGTAGCTGGTCCCGGAGCCGGAAAAGCTGCTTAAAGTGGCGTTGGTGACAGAGACATCTGCTGAGGTGAAATCTGTTGCCGCCTCAGACAAAGTGAAGGTGAGGCTGATAGAGCTGTCATTACTGGTCGCGCCATTGCTCACCGTGCTGGACGAAATGGTCACAGTCGGGGCTGTGCCGTCATAGGTCCAGCTAAAGGCAGATGAAGCGGTATTGCCGTTTGAGGCGGCATCTGTAAAGCGGTTTGCCGCCACAGAAATTGAGGTGGCGCCATCGCTTGTGGGGGTAAAGGTCGCGCTGTAGCTGGTCCCGGAGCCGGAAAAGCTGCTGATGGTCCCGTTGGTAACAGACAGATCAGAAGAGATAAAGTCTGTTGCCGCCTCAGACAGGGTGAAGGTGAGGCTGATAGAGCTGTCATTACTGGTCGCGCCAGATGACACCGTGCCGGATGAAATGGTCACAGTCGGGGCGGTCGAATCATAGGTCCAGCTAAAGGCAGATGAGGCTGAATTGGTGTTGCCCGCCCCATCAGTAAAGCGGCCGGCCGCCACAGATACAGATGTCGGCCCATCTGAAGAGGGTGTGAAGGTGGCGGTATAGGCCGTCCCGGAACCAGAAAAGCTGCTGAGGGTGCCGCCGGAAGTGCTGACATCTGCGCTGGTGAAGTCAGTGGCCGCCTCAGACAGGGTGAAGCTGAGCGCAATAGAGCTGTCATTTGTTGTATCACCGCTGGTCACGGTGGAAGAGGATAGGGTGACGGTCGGAGCGGTGGAATCATAGGTCCAGCTGAAGGCAGATGACGCGGTATTGCCGTTAGAGGCGGCATCCGTGAACCGGTTTGCGGGTACAGAAATTGAGGTGGCGCCATCACTTGTCGGGGTGAAGGTGGCGGTATAGGCCGTCCCGGAGCCGGAAAAGCTGCTGATCGTCCCGTTGGTGACCGCAATATCCGCAGCGGCAAAGTCAGTCGCCGCCTCAGACAAGGTAAAGCTGAGCGCGATAGAGGCGTCATTTGAGGTATCGCCGCTGGTGACAGTTGATGAGGCAATGGTTACCGTTGGCGGGGTGGTGTCCGGATCAGAGATGGTCACGGTGGTCTGGACAGGTGATTTATTAATCCGGAAATTATCGATCACATAACCGCAGGACCCTTCATATTGCCTGTTTGTGACATCATAGACAACAAACCTGATCTGGGCCGCGCTGTTGCCTGTCCAGGACAGGTTGGACACTTCCCCTTGAAAATTAAACATAGAATCAGAGCTGGTCTGGGCCGCCCCGTTGCCCATATTGTTATCAATGGTGAAGCTGGCATTATTTGAGGAATCAACCGTGTCAATCACTTGCAGAACCAGCCGGTCTGCCGCGTTGATGTATCCTGGATACATCGAGCTGTCATCACAGTAACTGCCATAGCCATCCGCATCCGCTTCTGACCAGTCAAATTCAAGGGTATAATCTGTGCCGCTGTTCAATGTGGCTGAGCGGTAGGGCTGTTCTTTATTCTGGATGTGAAGGACATTATTGCTCATCGGCGGCGAGCTGGAGGTGAAATCAACATTTGGCTGGGTGCGGATGGTTTTGTCTGACCATTCTGTTGCGCCGCCGTCAAAGGTCGCGTTAGATGACACATTCTCCAAAAAGGCGACCGGAAAGGTTTCATTTCCTTCTGTCACCCCGTCATTGATAATCGCGGCGGTGACTGTCAGCGTCTGATCACCAGCCGCAATCGTCCGGTACCCCAGCTGGCTGGCGGCCACAGTGAAATCTGTGCCCAGCGTTGCTGTGGCGCTGTTGGCCTGTACATAAACCTCTACCCCCCCGGCAGGAGCGGTATAGCCCAGATCAAAAGTGACAATAGCGTTATTGCCCTCAGTCACAGTCGGGCTGGTTGCGGTCCCGGCCAAAGCCAGTCCGGACACAATAAAAAACAGCAATGTGAGCGCGAAACGTATCACAGCGGTTACCTAAAACTCTAATTTTCGATCCACTCACCCGTAAAGGTAACGACATCTGCCCAGGATTTCTTACAAAAGAGGCAGAAACTATGTTCAGAATCGGCCTTTTTATTCGTTTGTGCTACAGTAGCATGTAGTGGTTCAGCAGAGAAGCCGGAGAACAAAACAGATGGCAGACACCCCGACACAAGTAGACAAACATAAAGATTTGGCGAAAAAAAAGGCGCTTGAGGCGCTTCTGGAAGAAACCAGAGGCAGTGTAGAAGAAAAGGTGGCTGCGCTGCAGACTGTGCATGCGGTTGACCGGCAGAGGATCAGCGCGGCCTTGTCAGGGCTGATGAAAAAGGACTAGTCAGCAGCCTCGATGATGCGCACTTCACGGATCACGCCGCCATCAAGAGCCGCCAGAGCTTCAGCATAGGCCGGGCTTTCATAAGCAGCATTTGCCGCCTCAACACTGTCAAATTCAATCAGGACCGTGCGCTGCATCTGGCCATGTTCATGTAACGCAGACGGCATACCGCGGGCCAGAATCCGCCCGCCATTTGCGATCAGGGCTGGGCCTGCCAAAGCGGCATAGGCGGCCAGCTTGTCCTCATCCAGAACGTCATTATAGATAGAAATCCAGTAGGCTTTCCTGCTCATCGCCGCGTTATTCCTTTAAGATCAGCCTTTTTTGAGTTCAGCCCGGATATCCGCTGTCCAGCCGATATAGCTTTTGCCTTCATCAGCAACCAGAACAGGACGTTTCATCACCGCCGGATGGTTGGTGATGAGAGTGTAGGCTTTCTGGTCTTTTTCATCATCAGCCAGATTCCGCCAGGTGGTTGAATTGCGATTCAGCAAGGTCTCATCCCCATGCTTGGCCAGCAGCCCGGCCAGCAATCCCGGATCCATCCCATCTTCACGCACATCGATCATGGCAACCTGATGACCGTCAGCCTCAATCTCTTTCAGGGCTTTGCGGCAGCTGTCACAATTTTTCAATCCATAAAGTGTCACATACATTATCAGCATCCCCTCACCCAAAACGCGGGTTTTGCAGCACTTCTTTCGGCCCGTTACCGATAAGAGTATGAAAGAGTTGCAGATTTAGCAAGTCTGAAGCCACTTTATGCAGGATTACACAGCAAAAAGAGGCAGTTTTTGGCTGATTCCAGACAAAAACAGGGTATCTGGCGGCGAATTTCAGCCGGTTCCGGTGCAGTGTCGCTTGTATTTCGGGATGTATTTTTCAACTTTTGTTGCCTCTTGACACAAATGGGCTGTTTCGTTGTCATCTAAGTTTCCCCGCTTCAAAATGATGAGACAGACACATGTCAGACAAACGACGAATTGAATTGCTCAGCATCCTGGCAAAAGGCTGTAAGATACATCCGGCTTACCGGGCGATCCGCCCCGCAACAGGCCGGTGTGCGCCCTGTCAGGTGATGTGGCAGGCCCGGCTTGAGCTGACCAAGATTGAGAGCGAACAGTGAGATATGCCGCCCCTGCTGGCCAAAACAGAGGCTGATGATGACTGATCTCTGCGTCTGGCAGGCCACCGTGCGCAATGAGGTGAATGCGGCCGGGCCATCGGCGCGGCTGAACGGTGCGGCTGATTATGAGGTGGTGGTTATCGGTGCCGGCTTTACCGGCCTCAGCGCGGCTGTGCATCTGGCCGAACAGGGGGTGAGTGTATGCGTGCTGGATGCCCATGATATCGGCTGGGGCGCCTCTGGACGGGCCGGTGGACAGGTCAATCCCCTGTTGCCTGTGGCCACACCAGATGAGCTGTTTGCCCTGATGCCGCCGCCTTATGCCGAAAGGCTGGCCAGAGTATCCCTTGGGTCTGCTGATTTCCTGTTTTCGCTGATCAGGCGCCATCAGATCAGATGTGATGCACGGCAGACAGGCTGGCTGCGGGCCCATCACAGCCCCAAAGCCCGGCAACAGGCCGAGCAGGCCGCCCAACAATGGGCCGCGTTCGGAGCAGAGATACAGATCACAGAGGCAGAAGAAACCGCCGCCCTGACCGGCACAAAGACCTATCGTTCTGCCAGCCTGACCCCGTCTGGCGGGCTGGTGCATCCGCTGAAGCTGGCGATCGGCATGGCACAGGCCGCACAACGTCTGGGGGCTGACATTTTTGGCTTCAGCCCGGTGAAAAAGCTGAGGCCATCAGGGACAGGCTGGCAGGTTCATACACCAGAGGGGCAGATCAGCTGCCGGTCTGTGATCTTTGCCACCAACGGGTATTCCGGCCTGTTTGACGGTGGTGAATGTGAGCTGCAGCCGCGCCTGAGAGACAGTATCCTGCCCGCCGGGCCTGTTCAAATCGCAACCGATCCGCTTGATGAGGCGCTGGCCAACAGCCTGTTGCCGAAAGGACAGTCGATTTCAGATACACGCCGGATGATTATGTATGCCCGGCGTGAACCCGATAACCGGTTTATCTTTGGCGGCATTGGCCGGCGCGCACTGGACGGGCGCATATCCGGTTATGACTGGCTGGTCAAAGACGCCAGACGGATTTTCCCGCAATTGCGTGACGTCAGCTGGCCGTACAGATGGTCAGGGCAAATCGCGCTGACAGAAACACATCTGCCTCAGCTGACGGAACTTGCCCCTGGTGTGATTGCCGGTCTGGGCTATAACGGGCGTGGTGTGGCGATGGCCCATGTGATGGGCAAAATTCTGGCTGATTATGTGCAAGGGGTTGAGCCTGAGGCATTGCCGCTGCCGGTTCTGCCGCCGCGCCGGATACCCTTCCGGCTGAGCAAACAGTTCGGCATGGGCCCGTTCATTTCTGTGGCCAGAGCCCTGGACTGGCTGGAGGGGCGCGCCTGACCCGGCTTTTTACAGGCGCGGTGTTCATTTATTTGATGAATACAGGCGCGTCATTGACGTTTTTCACCTCAATGACATAGCTTTGCTGGGCGGTCAGCTTGCCGCTGTCTGAGACCTCAACCACAACTTCATGAACGCCCACATCTGCGTTCGACGGCGTGCCTGTTAACAGACCCCCGGGGGCCAGTTTCAGCCAATCCGGCAGGCTGAGGCCGGTAAAGCGCAGCTGATCACCATGGGCAATATCAATGTCAGCATATTCAAGCTGTACCTCATAAGCAGCGTCCTGGGTGGCATGGCCAAGCGCGCCGGTAACAACAGATGGCGCATCATTGGTATTCTCAACAATGATGGTCAGGTTCAGCTCATCAGACTGGCCGGCAAGGTCCGTGACCCGCAGCAGCAGATCATGCGCGCCCACATCATCATTATCAGGGGTACCTTCCAGCAGACCGTCACGAGACAGATATAACCAGCTGGGCAGGCGAATAGCTGTGAAATTCAGTTTATCGCCATATTGCACATCAACATCTCTGACCTTGAGCTGCAGGCTGAAGGGGGCATCTTCTGTGGCGCTGAGGCTGTTTTGTTCAGGCGTGCCAATCTGGGCCGTCTGGGCCGTCTGGGCCAGCCTGTCAACAAAGGCGGTCATATGTTCGACCGGCGCACAGGAGGTCAGCACAAGCAAACCACCTAAAACAGGGACTATTCTTAACGCACGCATCACGCCCTCATCATCACCATCACGCATAACACTATAGCAAAGCCTGCTGAGCAAAGCCTACTGGTTTTTGATGGAAAAGGCCACCGGTATCTTGACGCGAGGCAGTGGCGGGCAGACAGGGGCCCGTATCTTTGCGGGGTGTTTATGTGCTGGCTGATGGTTTCAGATTGACCTGCGGCTGTCTGGTGAGGCAGGTTCTGATGGTGAATGCGCCGTCCTGATGGTCTGGCGGACTTTGTCAGGCGGTGGGTTATGTTTGAAATTCTGGTTAATGACATTCTGCCTGTTTTTTCTGTTCTGGTTCTGGGTTTTGTGCTGGGCAAGCAGAATGTGGTCTCAAGAGATGAGGCCTCAACCCTGAACCGGATTGCGTTTTTAGTGCTGCAGCCGCCGCTGATTTTTTTGCTGCTGTCTCAGGTTGACCTTGCCTCATTCTATTATCTGGCGATTCTGACCTATGGGGCGGGGCAAGCGGTGATTTTTGCACTCTCCTTCGCGTTGTGCCGGTATGTGCTGAAGCATGAGCTGCTGGAATCCTGGCTGCTGGCCATGGCGACAATTTTTGTCAATTCGCTGCTGTATATCTGGCCTATATCAGCGCTGATTTATGGCGAGACAGGAAATGTGCCGATTGTGGCGATCGTGGCCTGGGACGCGGCCATCATCTTTGCCTTTTTTGTGATTTCAACGGATCTGCTGGTCCATAAATCAGCCTCGGTGGCCATGTCTGTTAAACGGCTGGCCAGAAACCCTGTGCTGTTAACCATTATGTTTGCGATTCTGTTTAATCTTTCGGGTCTGCCGCTGATCGCACCGGTAAAGACCGCGCTGGAATTCTTAAGCGCCGGGACCGCCGCGGTCACCTTGTTTGCGTTAGGGGTCATCCTGTCCGCAACCAGCCTTGTGCCGTCAAAAACAGTGACGCTGTTATCTGCTGTAAAACTGTTTGGCCTGCCTGTGCTGGTCGCCGGCTTGCTGGGGTTTGGTGACTGGCCTCAGCAATGGGATCAGCTGCTTACCCTGAACGCAGCCGGGCCATCCGGGGCGATGGCCTTTGCGATCGCCATGCTGTATGGGGTGAATCCGGCGCGGATTGCCCCTGTCATCATCTGGACATCGGTGTTGTCTTTATTCACCCTGGCCTGGCTGGCCTGAGCCCCGCCTGGAAAAAGAACAGAAGCAGCAGAGAAATTTTAGTGGTTGAGCTTGTCCAGAGTGGGGGTATAACCGGTGAGGAAAACCATCTGAATTCGCGGAGGATGAGCCATGGCAGCGTTAACGATCGTTCACCTGGACAGAGGGTCTATCGGGCCAAGTGTCTGTTTGAGCAAACCAGACTGTGCCCATCACTGGATCAGTTATGATACCACCGCACAGGATGAGGTGATCCCGCGTCTGGCTGATGCCGATATCGCGATTGTGAATAAAATTGTGCTGGATAAGGCCACCATCGCTGAGCTGCCGCGTTTAAAAATGATCGCCATTTCCGCCACCGGATTTGACAAAATTGATATTGAAGCCTGCCGCGCAGCTGGCATTGTGGTGTCAAATATACGCGGCTATGCCAAACATACCGTGCCTGAACATACATTTGCGCTGATGCTGTCGCTCAGGCGCGGGCTGAAAGGTTATATAGCTGATCTGCAGCAAGGGCTGTGGCAGACCAGCCCGCATTTCTGTTTGTTCACACAGCCGGTGGCAGACCTTCATGGCGCGACCCTGGGCGTGATGGGCAGTGGCGTGATTGGCGGCCAGGTCGCCCGCATTGCTGAAGCCTTTGGCATGACTGTGCTGAAGGCCGGCCGCAAAGGGGCTGCGACCGTGCCGCAGGGCTATACAGCGTTTGATGAGGTGATCACGCGATCTGATGTCATCTCGCTGCATTGCCCGTTGACGCCTGAAACACGTGATCTGATCGCAAAAGCTGAACTGAAACAGATGAAACCCACCGCCATTATCATCAATACCTCACGCGGCGGGCTGATAAATGAGGCTGATTTGATTGACGCGCTGAAGAGCAAGCAGATTGCCGGGGCCGGTGTTGATGTGGTCAGCAGTGAGCCGCCGCCGTCAGATCACATCTTCTTAACACATCTGGATTTACCCAATTTCATCTTAACCCCGCATACAGGCTGGGCCTCAGATGAGGCGATGCAGGTGTTGTGGGACCAGCTGGTTGGCCATATTGACCAGTTTGCGGCCGGCACGCCCACCCATAATTTATCTGCGGAATAGGTGATGCGCGAAAAATTTAACGCAGAAGACAAACGGATCCTGCGCCAGTTCGGCATCAGCATCGGGCTGGCTATACTGGCGGTGATTGCGATCATCACCCTTGTATGAGGCTTACTTCACCCAGGTGGAATAGCGTTTGCGCTGGCCTTCAATATCTGTGCGCATAAATTCTGAAAAAACCGTGGCCAGACCATTATAAGCCGCCCGGTTCTGTTTCAGCACCGCATCAAGAGGGATCACCACATCGCCATCTTTGCGCAGATAGGGCTTTTCGTAATTCGGGAAGGTTTCAACCAGCTTATATAAGGCCTTCAGAAGCTCTTTTTCTTGTTCGGCATTTTCGGCCGCGGTGCGCTTTTTTTCCTGATAATATTCAGACATATCTGTCTCCGGTTTTGGGTTGCTGTTGAGGAATAACGGCAGGATTTTACAGTTTATCAGTCAGCTCAGAACCACCGGCCG
>CALKIF010000065.1:0-76588 GCA_937988715.1 uncultured Alphaproteobacteria bacterium
ACACGGCCTGCCTCACCCACAGAATAGGGCGGGAAGTTGTAATGCAACATGAACCGGGCCCGGCTTTCGCCTGTCAGCGCGTCAATAATCTGTTCATCCTGGCCTGTGCCCAATGTGGACACGACCAGAGCCTGTGTCTCCCCGCGGGTAAACAGAGATGAGCCATGTGTGCGCGGCAACAGGCCGACTTCAGCCACAATCGGCCGGACTGTTTTGGTGTCGCGGCCATCAATACGCATACCTGTCTTCAGAATGGATGAGCGGACCACGTCAGCTTCCAGATCCTTCATCAGGCCGCCAACCAGAACTTCATCTGCTTCTGCTCCGGCAACCTCCAGAGCTTCTGCCTTTACCTCAGCAACAGCAGCCTGACGTTCTGTTTTATCAGCATGGCCATAGGCAGCTTCAATTTTGTCTCTGAGAGCAGCAAGGCGATCACGCAAATCAGCAGCTTCAGGAGCTTCTTCAGGCAGATCGCGCGGTTCTTTTGCCGCAACCTCAGCCAGATCCACAATCGCGTCAATCACAGACTGCATCTGCTGATGACCAAAAGTCACCGCGCCCAGCATCACCTCTTCAGACAGTTCTGAGGCTTCTGATTCAACCATCAGAACGCCTTCTTTTGTGCCGGCCACAACCAGATCAAGAGCTGAATCATCCATTTCTGAAAGCGTTGGGTTCAGCACATATCCCCCATCAACAAAGCCGACACGGGCGGCGGCAATCGGGCCAAAGAACGGCACACCAGACAAGGTCAGTGCGGCTGACGCGCCGACCAAGGCGACGATATCCGGATTGTTTTCCATATCATGTGACAGCACAGTACAAATCACCTGTGTTTCACACTTGAATTCTTTTGGAAAGAGCGGCCGGATCGGTCTGTCAATCAGACGGCTGACCAGGGTTTCGTTTTCAGACGGGCGCCCTTCACGTTTAAAAAAGCCGCCCGGGATTTTGCCCGCAGCAAACGCCTTTTCCTGATAATTAACGGTAAGCGGAAAGAAATCCTGACCCGGGCGTGCTTTTTTGGCCGCAACAGCGGTACATAAAACGGTTGTCTCGCCCATAGTGGCCAGAACACAACCATCAGCCTGACGGGCAATTTTGCCTGTCTCAAGCGAAATTGTCTTTCCGCCCCAGTCGATATCTTTGCGAAAAATGTTGAACATCTATTTTTTTCCTATCATCGGTACATACGGTGAACCGAACAAAGCTATGGAGAGCTGCCGCGGATAGACCTTTTCTTCAGAAGCCAATCATGTATTTGCCGGATATCAGTAGTGAGGGGCTGTCAGACCCTTTGTCTGAATTTGACCTCAATATGCTGTCCAGCCCCAACAGGCTTTTCAGCATCTGAATGCCGGTTCATGTGATTGGAAAGATGAGGACGATAGATGCAGGTGACACTCTGTCTGGTCATCTGCCTGCCATTCCGGCGCCCGCAATGCTTCCGTCTTGCGGTTCAGCTTTCTTTTCTATTGCTTGTTCAATTCGCGCTACCTATGACATGCCTGCCGGTGAATTGCAACAAACAATGCAACCTGCTCCGCAAAAAGCACAGCATACGCAAACACACCAGCCCTTAAATCAGCGCTGGTGTATCTGTTATCATGATAGGGATAGGCAGCACGCACAGATGCTGCGGCGCAGCTATTAGCGGCGGAGACCCAATTTGGCGATCAGATCCTTATAGGCCTGCTCATCACCTTTACGGATGTAATCAAGCAGATGGCGTCTCTGCCCAACCATTTTCAGCAGACCCCGGCGAGACGCGAAATCTTTTTTATGGGTTTTCATATGTTCTGTCAGATACAGAATCCGATCTGTAAGGATCGCAACCTGAACAGCAGCACTGCCTGAATCCGTTGCCGATTTGCCAAACTCAGAAATCAGCTCAGCCTTACGCTCTTTTGTAATCGACATCACCTTCTCCTTTTCACTGCCCTGACCAGATGATCATCAGGCATTGGTTAGATGTTTAACACCCGCACAGGAGATAAAATCTGCTGCATCAGCTTTACAATGGCCACCGGTTGTTGATCACACGCCGCAACCCCGGTTACGGGATCTTGTTGTGCATCACCGGCTATTGCCCTGAAAGCTTCTGCCCGGGTTGGGTCAAGCGTCACACTTTGCCCAAACCGCAGTTTTTCCGCCTCCTGTTCTGTTATGGCCAGAGCCGGGATGTCGTCCAGCGCGGTCATAACAGGAATGACATAGTCATGCGAGCGCGGAGTATAGACCATCTGATCAAAGAAATCCAGAGAAATTGCCTGATCAATGTCAAACCGGCCAACAGATCGGCGCTCCAGAAACACCACATGTGCCGCAGACCCCAGCGCCCGCCCGATATCACGGGCAAGAGAGCGGATATAGGTCCCTTTACCGCAACGCACAGAAAATGTGGTCTCCTCATCTGTATGATCTGTCATCGTGAGCGACTGGATCATCACCTGGCGGGGCGGCAGGTCAAGATCAGCTGTGTCCTGGCCGCCACGCTGGCTGTCTCTGGCCAGCGCATAGGCCCTCCTGCCTTTGATTTTCACAGCTGAAAACACAGGCGGGACCTGGGTGATCAGGCCTGTAAATCGCGGCAAAACAGCGGTTATATCTTCGGCGGACGGGCGATGATCTGAGGTTTTCGTCACCTCACCTTCGGTATCATCTGTTTGTGTTTCCGCGCCCCACCGGAGTGTGAACCGGTAAGATTTTTCAGCTGTCATCACATAGGAAATGGTTTTTGTGGCCTCACCGACCGCAATCGGCAACACCCCGCAGGCAAGCGGATCAAGCGTGCCTGCATGGCCTGTTTTCGCCCCGCCTAAATATCGCCTGACAACAGCGACCGCTTTGGCAGAGGACACACCAACAGGTTTATTCAGAACAATCCAGCCATGAACAGCGTTTTTTTGAGCCGACATGATGCCAACCGGCCTGTCAATTATCTGTCTGAATGGATGAAAACAGCTTTGCCATCCTGTCAGCGGTTTCATAGCTTTCATCAGCAACAAATTTTAAAGCAGGCAGACGGCGAAGATGAACCCGGCTGGCCAGCTGGTGCCTGAGCAGGGGGGCGGTCTGGTTCAGTACCGGCAGAACCCGTTCAATATCCACCCCGCCCAGAGTCATCACATAGACACGGGCGTTGGACAGATCAGGGCTGACAGACACCTCAGAGACCGTAATCGGGACGGTATCCAGTTCCGGGATGTGGGTTTCCTGGCGCATCAATATTGAAGACAGGTGATGGCGCAGATCTTCACCTACCCTGAGCTGGCGCTGGCTTGGCCCGGCTGTTGCTGTTTTCGACTTACGCGGCATTACTTCGTCTCATTAGCAGCTGACACAGTCTGTTAACCCTGTGTCTGAGCTGTTAATCCAAAGTCCGGGCGACTTCTTTGATCTCGAAACATTCGATCATATCGCCTTCCTGAATATCGGCATAATTTTCAAAGGCCATACCGCATTCCATTGATTCACGGACTTCTTTGACCTCATCTTTAAACCGGCGGAGAGTCTTCAGCGACCCTTCATGAATCACCACGTTATCGCGCAGCAATCTGACCTTACAGCCCCGCTTGATAATCCCTTCTGTAACCATACAACCGGCAACTTTGCCTGATTTGGAGACAGAAAAGACCTGGCGGATTTCGGCATAACCGATGAAGTTTTCCTGGCTGTCCGGGCTGAGCAAGCCGCCCATTGCCGCCTTAACTTCGTCAATCAGCTCATAAATAATTGAATGATAGCGGATCTCGACATTATCGCGTTTTGCCAAATCACGGGCTTGCGGAATCGCGCGCACATTAAAGCCGATCACCATAGCGTTTGACGCCGCAGCCAGAGAAATATCAGATTCAGACAGCGCGCCCACACCGCCTGTCAAAATCCGGGCTTTGACCTGTTCTGTGCCCAGCTTTTCAAGAGCGTTGCGGATGGCTTCCAATGAGCCATGCACATCTGTTTTGATCACAATCGGCAGCTCTTCAGCTTCACCTGCGGCAATAGCTGTCAGCATCTGTTCAACAGAACCGCGTGCTGATACAGCCGCTTCTTTGTCCCTGATCCGGCGTTTCCGATATTCAGCAATTTCACGGGCCCGTGATTCACTTTCCACAACAGAAAACAGATCGCCTGCCATCGGTGTGCCGTTCAGACCCAGAACCTCAACCGGCTGACCCGGCAAGGCCTGTTTCAGCTGCTTGCCTCTGTCATTGAGCAGGGCGCGCACACGGCCTGATTCAGCACCGCTGACGAAAATATCACCAACCCGTAATGTGCCGCGCTGGACCAGCACAGTGGCCACTGACCCCCGGCCGCGTTCAACTTTCGCCTCAACAACCGTACCTTCTGCTGCTCTGTCTGGATTGGCCTTTAATTCAAGCAGTTCGGTCTGCAGCATCATAGCTTCTTCAAGCTTGTCCAGACCTGAACCTGTATGTGCTGACACATCAACACACAGAATATCCCCGCCATAATCTTCGGTAACAATCTCATACTGAAGCAGATCATTACGGACCCGAAGCGGATCCGCATCTGGCTTGTCACATTTATTCACTGCAACAATAATCGGACAATCTGCGGCTTTGGCGTGATTAATCGCTTCAATCGTCTGTGCCTTTACCGAATCATCAGCCGCAACAACCAAAACCACAATATCTGTTGTGGTCGCCCCGCGAGAGCGCATCTCAGTAAAGGCTTCGTGGCCGGGTGTATCAATAAAGGTGATCAGATTACCGGCTTTGGTTTCAATCTGATAGGCACCGATATGCTGGGTGATCCCGCCTGATTCGCCGGCGGCCACATCTGTTGCCCGGATCGCATCCAAAAGGCTGGTCTTGCCATGATCAACATGACCCATAACCGTAACAACTGGCGGCCGCGGCTTCAGATCAGCCTCAGCATCAGGTGCACCAGACAGACCGTCTTCAATATCTGATTCAGACACCCGCTGGACCCGATGGCCGAATTCCAGTGTGACCAGTTCAGCTGTTTCAGCATCAATGGTCTGGGTAACTGTGGCCATAATGCCCTGCTTCATCAATTCCTTGACCACATCAGCGGCCCGTTCAGCCATTCTGTTGGCCAGTTCCTGAACGGTGATGGTATCTGGGATCACCACATCACGGACCTGCTTGACCTGAGGCTGTGATTCGCGCATCCGGGCCTTTTCCCGCTGACGGCGAACAGAAGCCAGAGATCGCTGGCGGGAATCACCATCTGATAAGGCCTGAGAAATGGTCATCTTGCCGGTGCGGCGTCTGTCACCTTCACCGCGGCGCTGACCGGCAGGTCTGCGCGGCGCTTCAGCTTCTTCTGCGCGGCGGCGACTGCGTACCGGGGTGTCTTCGCGCACAGGCAGAGGTGCGGTTGCGTTAATATCCTGTTCTTTTGCCCGGCTTTTTGCCTGCCGCTGGGCATTTTCAGCCGCCAGCTTTTCCATCTCTGTCTGGCGGATGGCGGCCGCTTGTTTTTCAATCTCTTCAAGCTCTGCTAACTCTGCGCGCCGACGGGCTTCACGCGGGTCCAGAACCTCTTCCGGTGCAGCTTCTTCTGCCGGCGGCTCAGGTGAGCTGACCTCTTCTGGCGCGGCCTGAGATTTGGACAAGCCTTCCTGCAGAACTTTCATCCGGTTTGCCCGCTCAGCAGCGGTCAGACGATCATCTGGCTTGGGGGCTGGTGCGGTTGGCGCTTCAACAGTGTCTTCAGATGGAGCAGGGGCAGCAGGCTGAGCAGCAGAAGAGGCGCGCAAAGCCGGGTTCAGAACACGTTTGCGTCTGACTTCAACCTGCACATTTTTACCCCGGCCTGTTCCCAGATTGCCGCCACGAAGGGCGGTCTGATCAAGGGCACCCCCACCGAGGGTAAGCTTGCCGCTTCCTGACAAACTTAATTTCTTCGGTTTACTGTTTTCTTCGCTCATAAAAGACCTTTCCGAGACACACCCGCCAGAACCATTGATGAAGACCTGTACTTATGCCGGTATGACTATCTGTGTGCTAGGTAATACACCCGCTTACCCCTGTATGACAAGCATTCCCCGGCAACTATGTTGTGTTTTCAGCATTTGCCACCCCGCGCCAGCGCATCAGATCCGCCTTCAGCAGCGATTCAAGCCGTTGTTGTGCAGCTGTTCCAGAATGGATAACCCCCGCATAAGCCACCGAGGTACTGCCGGCAACCTGACCCAGCCATTCAGCCGGAATGCCTGTTTCAACCCAGTCTGGCTGGCACAGGCTGATCAACTGGCGGGCTTCACGCGGGCTGGCATCATCTGCGACCAGCAAGCAAGCCAGCAGGGACGAGCCGCTGCGCAATTTACCGCCACCAGTCACCAGAGAGCCGGCCTTGCGCATCATCGACAGCCGCGCGATCAGCTGCTCACCAAGGCGGCGTTCCAGATGGTCAAGAAACCCGTCATTAATTGCCAGCTTCTGTTTCAGATGGCGGCTGAATTTGTTTCCAGACAAGGCTTGCGAAAGACAATCCCGATCAGCTCTGACCCAGGCCCCCCGCCCGCCCAGTTTTTCATTCAGATCAGCCACCAGCTGGCCATCCGGCGATGCCACAAAGCGGATCAGAACCGCTTTGTCTGCCGTCTGACCAGTAACCACACATTTGCGCTGCGGCGCAGAGGTGTCGGCCTGATCATAATCCTGCTCTGATGGGCTGTGCGGTGTCACCATGGAAAACCCTGCCTGCGATCTTCATCGCTCAGCTGTCCGCAGCATCAGAAGGCTGTTCTGTGCCAGCCTCATCCGGTGCTTCAGCATCTTCATCAGCAAACCAATGCGCCCGGGCAGCCATAATAATATCACCAGCCACAGCCTCATCATCAATGCCATGCTCACCCAGCAGTTCAACCAGCTCTTCACTGTCAAGCTCAGCCAGATCATCCAGGCTTAAGATCTTATTTTCAGCCAATGTCAGAATCATGCCCAGAGACAGATATTCCACCTCTTTTAGATCATCTTTCACATTCATCTCTGCCAGCGCAGCCGTAATGCGGTTGGTTTCCGCTTCAACATATTCCAGCGCCCGGTTTTGCAGCTCAGTTGCGATATCTTCGTCAAACCCCTGGATCATCGCCAGATCGCTGACCGGTGTTGCGGCAATATCATCAACAGTCACAAACCCTTCAGCAACCAGAAGATGAGCAATCACATCATCAATGTTCAGCGCTTCAATGAAACGTGTTGATCTGGTCTTGAATTCTTCCTGACGGCGTTCTGATTCTTCAGCTTCGGTCAGGATGTCGATGTACCAGCCGGTCAGCTGAGACGCCAGACGCACATTCTGGCCCCGCCGCCCGATCGCCAGGCTGAGCTGATCATCAGGCACCACAACTTCCACCCGGCCGGCAACTTCATCAACCACAACTTTTGCCACTTCAGCCGGCGCCAGCGCATTCACAATAAAGGTCACCGGATCTTCAGAAAACGGAATGATTTCTATCTTTTCGCCCTGCAATTCACTGACCACAGCCTGAACGCGGCTGCCTCTGAGGCCCACACAGGCCCCGACCGGATCAATTGAGGTATCACGAGACAGAACAGAGATTTTCGCGCGGCTGCCCGGCTCTCTGGCGACAGCTTTGATTTCAATAATGCCGTCATAAATCTCCGGAACCTCTTGCGTAAACAGTTTTGCCATGAATTCGTTGGCGGCGCGGGACAGGAAAATCTGTGGCCCGCGAACCTCTTCACGCACATCAACAATATAGGCCCGAACACGATCACCCTGGTTCAGATTTTCGCGCGGGATCATTTCTTCACGCCGGATGACCCCTTCTGCACGGCCCAGATCAACAGTGATAGAATAGCTTTCTGCCCGCTTGACAGTCCCAAGGACAATTTCACCCACACGATCTTTATATTCCTGATATTGACGGGCCCGCTCAGCTTCGCGCACCTTTTGCGAGATCACCTGTTTGGCGGTCTGTGCAGCGATTCTGCCGAATTCGATCGGCGGCAGGGGCTGACGCAGAAACTCACCAACAGCCAGCCCGTGTTTTTCCCCTTCGGCCAGGCTCATCTGTGTTGAATCATCTTCAACATCATCAACAACTTCTGTCCAGCGTTCCAGTTGAATTGACCCGGTTTTGCGGTCAATCATCGCGCGGATATCCCGGTCATTACCATATTTGGACCGGCCCGCCTTCTGGATGGCTTCTTCCATCGCCACGATGACTTCCTCGCGTTCAATGGATTTTTCGCGTGCAACCACATCAGCAATTTGCATCAATTCAAGTCCGGGAATTGAAGATGTATCCATGGGGTTCTGCCTCTTCTTTCAGCTGTTTTATCTAGACAATATCTATTTCATATCTGGGTTCGGTTTGCCCGGCTTGGTCCGGCGGGCAGGTTGTTTCAAGGTGGAATAAAATTCGGTCGGATCCAGCTTGGCGGTATCAATATCTGAAAAGCCAAAGCTGACCCGTCCGATGCCGGTTTCAATTGAAATGGTGCCCTGTTCATCCATGCCGGTCAGACGGCCCTTGAACCGTTTCTGGCCATCCAGCATCTGCAGCAAGGTCACTTTGACCTGCTCACCAGCAAAGCGGGTAAAATCCGCCTCTCGGGTGAGAGGGCGATCAATCCCAGGTGAGCTGACCTCAAGCGTATAAGCCTGTTCAATCGGGTCTTCAACATCCAGAACAGCAGCCAGATGGCGGCTGATCTCAGCGCAATCCTCTACTGTCATTTCTCTGTCTTCAAAGGGTTCAGCCATAATCTGCAACGCCGCCCTGTCTGAACGCCCGGCCCCGCCAGAATACCGGATGCGCACACAATCATAGCCCAGGGTGGACAGGGCCGGCACAATCAGCTTTTCAAATTTCTGCGTACTCATCTGCGGTATCAGTCATCCACATCATTCACGACCAAAACCCGCGCAATAAAAAAGGCAGGCTTTTGGCCTACCGGATTATGCTTCGGTTTTTGTTACTCTGCGTTATAGCCTTAACTGACCAAAAAGGCAAGTCCTGTCTGGTGGTCAGTTACGGATGAAATCAAACCAGCTTGAGGCGCGCCCTTCACGCACACCTTTGGACATATACCGCGTTTGCGGCCAGTCAGCCGGACGTTCACGCCAGTCCTGAGCGGTTTGGGCTGTCCAGCTGAACGCCGGATGGCGAACCGCTTCAGCCAGCAGCCATGATTTTGCCACCGGATGATCACTGGCAAAGCGTAACCGGCCGCCCGGCTTCAGACAGTCTGCCAGCTTGTCCAGCATCTCCGGATTCAGAATCCGGCGCCCTGCATGCCGCCTTTTCGGCCATGGGTCAGGAAACATCACATAAACAAAGCTGAGGCAGCCAGAGGGCAGACCGTTTAACATCAGCCGCACATCATCAGGCCAGATTCTGATATTTTCCAGCTGCTGATCTTCAATATGCCGCAACAGGCTGACAACACCGTTCACGAACGGTTCCGCCCCAATAAACCCCATTTGCGGACTGGCCTTTGCAAGCGCAGATAAATGCTCACCACCGCCAAAGCCAATTTCAAGGCAAAGATCTGTCGGCGGCGCAGCAGAATCAGCAGAAAACAGTTCTGTTAAGCTGGCTTGGGTATGCGGGCCGGCGGTCATTTCAAACCGAGGCAATATCTCGTCAAGGCGGCGTTGCATCGCCTGACTGAGCGGGCGGCCTTTACGCCGCCCATAAAACCGAAGCGTTTGGGTTTCGTTGTTCACCGCTTTTTAACCCTCAGACCAGAAGTCTGCTGACAGGGCAGATCATCCGGCAGCCGCCCGCAACGTGTCAACCAGATCACGTGCCTCCCAGCTGAATGTGCCCGGGCCAGCCTCACCAGCGGTGCGGCCAAAATGACCATAGGCAGAGCTGGGCACATAAATCGGCTGGTTCAGCCCCAGATGTTCCCGAATGCCGCGCGGCGTCAGACTCATCACCTGGTCATCGCTCAGAATCTGCGCCAGTTTGGCATCAGCTATCTTGCCGGTACCATAAGTGTTTACATAAACCGAAACCGGCGCCGCCACACCGATCGCATAGGCGATCTGGATGGTACATTTTTCAGCCAGCTCGGCAGCCACGATATTCTTGGCCAGATACCGCGCCGCATAGGCTGCAGATCTGTCCACCTTTGTCGGGTCTTTGCCTGAAAACGCGCCGCCACCATGCGGGGCCGCCCCGCCATAGGTATCCACAATAATTTTCCGGCCAGTCAGGCCAGCATCACCATCCGGACCGCCAATTTCAAAACGGCCTGTCGGGTTGATCAGAAAATCATCTTCACCAACCATCCAGCCTTGCGGCAGAATATCGGCAACTACCGGGGTGATCAGATTGCGGATGTCACGAACAGACACATCAGGCTTATGCTGGCTGGAGACAACCAGCTTGTCCACACCGAGGATCGCGCCATCATCATCATAACGCAATGTCACCTGGCTTTTCGCATCAGGCCCCAGAATACTGTCTGCATCTGATTTGCGCAGATCTGCCAATTGTTTCAAAATCTGATGAGCGTAATGAAGTGGTGCCGGCATCAGCTCGTCAGTTTCGCGGCAGGCATAACCAAACATCAGCCCCTGATCGCCCGCCCCTTCATCTTTGTCTGAGCTGGCATCAACGCCTTGGGCAATATGAGCTGATTGTTCATGCAGGTAATTCTGGAACTCAAAATGCGCATGATGGAATTTGTCCTGCTCATAACCGATATCCTGAATGGCGGCGCGCACACGCCCTTCAATTTCGGAAAGAATCTTTTCAAGGTTGGCTTCAGAAGCGCGTACCTCACCGGCCAGAACCACACGGTTCGTTGTTGCCAGCGTTTCACAAGCAACCCGGGCTTCAGGCTCATAGCTGAGGAACAAGTCAAGAACCGTGTCTGAAATGCGATCACAAACCTTATCTGGATGGCCTTCTGAGACCGATTCAGAAGTGAATAAATATGCCATTAATCTTCCTTCATCACGACTATCGACTGGGGGTATTATTCGCTTTTATTGCGCCTTTGTGCGTAAATTTCAAGCCAGAAACACATCAGCAGAAAGCCAGCCAGAAGCAGCAGAGGCGCGAGCAGACGCATCTGAGAATAAATGGTATTGCCCCGTGATGCCGGAACCGGGCTATCAATCGCTACTGCTGTGCCAAGCTCTGAGCTGACAAGAACCCGCCCATAACTGTCAATCACGCCGGAAATACCTGTATTTGCCACCCTGATGACAGGCAGGCCTTCTTCAATTGCCCGCAGCCGCGCTTGCGCAAAATGCTGGTGCGGGCCTGCGGTCTGGCCAAACCAGGCATCATTGCTGAGGGTGAGGATCAAATCAGGGCGGCGGCGATCAGAAGCGATGAAATCAGGAAAAATCACCTCATAACAAATCAGAACCCTGATCTGGCCGAGGCCCGGCAGATAAAACGGCCTAACGTCGCCCCCAGCCTTAATATCTGTCTTGCCGGCAATAACATCAATAAATGGCAGGCCCCGAAAGGGAACATATTCACCAAACGGGACCAGATGTTGTTTATCGTAAATGTGATGAAGCTGGCCTGTTGCATCGATGAATAAGACAGAATTAAACAGCTCACCAGTTTCATTCCGGCGCAGCATACCTGTTGCCATCATACCCGAAGGGCCAGCGATAAGCGCAGCCATATTTTTCACCAGACCAGGTTCACGCGGCCACACACTGGCCAGGGCCGCTTCCGGCAGAACCGTCAAAACAGCAGGCCCTTTCTGGTCTGTAGCCAATGAAATCATCTGCTGAAGATGGGTTCCGCGCTTGTCACGATCCCATTTATCTTTCTGCGGGATATTTGGCTGAATGAGCCTGACAACCGGGCCTTGATCCTGCACGCCTTCAAGGGGAGGCAAGGGGCCGGTTACCTGTACAGACAGGCCCACAGATACCAGAACAGGCAACAGGCAGAGACCTGCCAGACGAACCTGCCGACGGGCCAGAAACACAACAGCAACAATCAATGATAGCGCCAGAAAATTCAAACCATGCTGCCCCACAACAGACGCGCCCTGTGCCAGCGGCAACCAGCCCAAAAACGCATGCCCGGTCACATTCCAGGGAAACCCAGTCAGCAGCACAGATCGCAGATAATCTGCACCGCCAAGCCCGGCGATCAGACCAAACAGGCGCGCAGACGGGCTGGACAGGACAAGATGCACCAGCCCTGCCCCAGCGGCCCAGAACAACGCCAGAAACAAAGGAAACAACAGGCACACAACCGGCAATAACAGCAACTGAAGGCCGCCAGCCACAAATAAAGATGACCCGACCCAATAGACAGAAGCCATAAACCAGCCCCAGGCAGACAGGCCTGTATAAAGCATCGCCTGACGGGCTGAGGCCGCGGTGGCGGACAGATAAAACGCAAATGAGAAACACAACAAAGCCGGCACCAGCCCAACCGGGGGCAGAGACAGGCTTGCGGCTATGCCGCTGAGAACAGAAAAGCTGTATTTATGCATCCGCACCCGCAGGCTCGCCTTCGGGGCGCTGCGCGTTCAGACCGGAAATGCGCACAATATTCACCCGCCGCGGGTCTGAATCAAGCACTTCAAATTCAAGACCTGTTTCATGGATGATCACCTCGCCGCGGACAGGAACATAGCCTGCGGTTGTGATCACAAGACCGCCAACTGTATCCAGCTCGTCTCTTTCTTCACCTTCAAGACTGATATTGTACAGCATTTCCAGAGAGTTCAGCTCCAGCCGCGCATCAGCGACCACGCTGCCATCAGGTTCCACATCAAAATGAGGCGCATCAGACTGATCATGCTCATCTTCAATCTCGCCAACAATTTCTTCGACCAGATCTTCAATTGTGATCAGACCGTCAATCCCGCCGAATTCATCAACAACCAAGGCCAGATGAAGGCGTTTCAGACGCATTTCCTGTAACAGGTCAAGCAGCCGGATAGATGGCGAGACAAATAAGACAGGCCGGACCAGATTGGCCAGTGCAGATGGTTCAGGATCAAGCGCATGTGCAATCAGATCCTTGATATGAAGCATGCCCAGCAGCTCATCCATATTGCCGGTATGCGCCGGCACGCGGCTGTGGGCCGCTTCGCTGATCTGGCGAATGACAGATTCAAACCCGTCCGTAATATTTACTGAGACAATATCTGCACGCGGCACCATAACATCTTCTGCTGTAATGTCCCGCAGGCCCAGCATATTGCGCAGAAGCAGGCCTTCCTGACCATCAAAGCCTGTGCCTTCTTTATCAATAAAGGTTTCAATCAGACCGGTGACCTCATCACGAACGGTCGTCTGTTTTCTGAAAAACGGCCATTTAGAAGACAGCTCAAATTTATTCATGTCAGCAGGCTCCTGTCCGGCCCTGTTTTCCCATCTGACGGGCTGATGTCTGCATAAGGGTCAGGAATGCCAACCGCTGCCAAAAGGCTGGTTTCAAGAGCTTCCATCTCAGCCGCCTCGTCATCATCAATATGATCATACCCTGCCAGATGAAGCAGGCCGTGAAGCAGCAGATGCGCAATATGATGAGACAAAGGCTTGCCCATATCATCTGCTTCTGTGGTGACTGTTTCATAGCCCAGCACCAAATCGCCCAAAAACAGTTGATCTGCCTGCCAGGACACCGGCTCTCCTGAAGGAAAGGACAAAATATTGGTGGGGCCAGATTTCTGTCTGAACTGGCTGTTCAGGGCGGCGATATGCTGATCATCTGTCCAGAGTACAGAAATATCCAGTTTTGCTGTGGCCTGCGGGCACAAATGTCTGACCATCCGGTCAGCAAGTGAGGTGCAGTGTTTCCGGCTGGCGGTCAGCGCCTCTGCCCAGCGGGCATCTGCAATATTATGATCGAAATGATGCTGATCGTCTGTGATCCACACCGCATGGTCAGCGCGCCCCGGCTCTGGACTGTCAGGATCAGGGTCTTGTTCTGTTGTTAAATCATCTGGAAAGGTCGACATGCTGAACCATATTCTAGCTGTGGTATGTACTATGTAACATCTGGTTACGAGGCCTTATCATTGACAGGTCTGATATAAAATTGTGCCGAACAGTGCTAATTTTGTCTAGTCTCATATGCCTTCAGAATCCGGGCAACAACAGGGTGCCTGACCACATCATCTCCGGACAGGCGAATAATGCCAATCCCCTTTATTTGATCCAGCCTGTTGACCGCATCAGACAGGCCGGACAGCTGGCCGCTGGGCAGATCTATCTGTGAGAGATCACCGGTAATGATCATACGTGAATCCTCACCCAAACGGGTCAGAACCATTTTCATCTGAACAGGGGTGGTGTTCTGGGCTTCATCGATAATCACAAAGGCATTAGACAGGGTGCGTCCGCGCATAAATGCCAGCGGGGCAATTTCGATCTCACCGCTGGCCAGCATCCGGTCCACTTTTTCTGCCGGCATCATATCATAGAGCGCATCATATAAAGGGCGTAAATAGGGATCGACTTTTTCTTTCATATCCCCGGGCAGAAAGCCGAGCCGCTCGCCCGCCTCAACAGCCGGACGTGACAAGACAATACGGTCTACCTGACGCCGCTTCAGACAATCAACCGCCCAGGCCACCGCCATATAGGTCTTGCCTGTTCCTGCCGGGCCAAGGCCGAAGACCACCTCATTATTCTGCAACAGTTTGAAGTAAGCTGACTGACCAGCTGTACGCGGGTAAATTTTCTTCTTCCATGTGGTCGCAAAGACAGATTTATCAATCGGTGATTTATCCGGATCAACACCATTTTCGGTTTGCCGTAACAGATCATCCACCAATGTTGCGCTCACTTCTTCTCCTGTTTCATGATCTGATAATTGACGATACAGGCTGGTAAAGGTCTGGCTGGCCCGGTCAACATTATCACCCTCACCGCTGATTGTTATCTGGTTACCAAAGCTGTTCATGCCCACGCCAAGGGCCTGTTCAATACGGGCGAGATGGCGGTTATGCTGGCCACAGATCAGGCGCAACCGTTCATTATCGTCAAATTCAAGACAAACCTGCTTGTGCCCAGCGGTCTCGTTCACGCCACACTCTCTTCTGGTTTGCTGTTGTCATAAACAGAACGCGGTTCAGCATAAAGCGAGTTTTGCCGGGCCTCTGTAATGGTGAGGGGGATCATCTGGCCCAGCAGGGTTTCATCCCCGCTCAGATAAACAGACTGCATATAGGGGCTGCGCCCTGTCATCTGACCATCTCTGCCGCCTTTCTTCTCAATCAGAATCTGCATATCCTGGCCTTCAAACCGTTTGTTGAACGCCATCTGCTGAGCATCAAGAAGCTGTTGCAGGGCGGCAAGGCGGTCTGCTTTCACCTGCTCATCAACCTGCTCACCATTATCCGCAGCGGGTGTCCCCGGACGCGGGCTGTATTTAAAGGAATAGGCAGAGGCATAGCCAATATCATCGACCAGCTTAATCGTGTCCGCAAAATCACGATCTGTCTCACCAGGAAATCCGACGATAAAATCACCAGAAAGCGCAAGACCAGGGCTGAAGCTGCGCAGCCGGTCAATAATCCGCCGATAATCATCTGCGGTATGGCGACGGTTCATGGCTTTCAGAATCTTGTCAGACCCGGCCTGAACAGGCAGGTGAAGATACGGCATCAGTTGCGGCACATCACGATGCGCGGTCATCAGCTCATCATCCATATCCAGAGGATGAGAGGTGGTGTAGCGCAGACGGGCCAGCCCATCAATTTCCGCCAGTTCACGAATCAGACGGCCCAGACCCCATGTGCTGCCATCAACAGCTGTGCCATGCCAGGCGTTCACATTCTGGCCCAGAAGCGTGATTTCCTTGGTTCCTGAAGCAACCAGACGTCTGGCTTCAGCCATAATCTGCTGGGCAGGCCGAGAAAATTCCGCGCCGCGCGTATAAGGCACCACACAGAAGCTGCAAAATTTATCGCAGCCTTCCTGCACAGACAAGAACGCCGCTGGCCCTCTTGGGGCCGCTTCCTCAGGCAGAAAATCAAATTTCACCTCAGCAGGGAAATCTGTGTCAACCACAGAGCGCCGGGACGCCGGATCAGCCTTGGCCACAAGTTCAGGCAGGCGGTGATAGGTTTGCGGGCCAACCACCATATCCACCCAAGGGGCGCGTTTGGTGATCTCATCACCTTCAGCCTGAGCCACGCATCCCGCAACAGCAATCAGCATCTGCCTGTTTTGCTGGTCCGCGGCCCTGGCCTTTATCTGGCGCAGGCGGCCCAAATCAGAAAATACTTTTTCAGAAGCTTTTTCACGGATGTGACAGGTGTTCAAGATCACCATATCCGCATCTTCAAGAGCGTCAGTTGGCATATAGCCCGTAGGCGCTAGAACGTCTTTCATCCTTTCGGAATCATAAACGTTCATCTGGCAGCCAAAAGTCTTAATATACAGTTTTTTCATCGACTAGAGGATCATTCCCTAAATTTAGCCTGAATGCAAAGGTTTTGTCCGGTTATCTGACATGGCTTTATTTGCCTAGCGTTGCCGTGCCCGTCAAGCCCCCCTTTGATGTTGCAGCTATACCTCTGATGCGCTGTTCAAGGAGCGTTCCATCACCAACGCATCAATTTTTCCTGTTTCGCGGCGATAATAATGCGGGCGTTTACCCACCAGCACAAATCCGGCTGACCGGTACAGGTTCAGGGCAGGCTGATTGGTTACCGCCACCTCAAGCAAAACCTTGGTTAAGCAACGTGCTCTCGCACAGCTGAGCGCCTGTTCAAGAAGCTGGCGGCCAATCCCGGTATTCTGAACAGGGGGGCGCACACAAATCTCAATAATATCTGCGCTCTCTCCAGCCTGTTGCAGCATTATGAAACCGGCCGGATCCCCCTTTATATATCCAACCACACCAAAACAGGCAGGGGTCATGCATAACCTCTTTATCACCTCAGCATCGCCAGCCCGTTCAGACCCATATGTGTCCAGAAACAGCTGCATAACCGCCTCAGCATGATCCGGGATATCAGACCAGAAGTGTAGCTGATGGTCTGACATTTCAGGGCTGAGATTTTGCCGGCCCGAGTTTCGGGGCCACCACATAAAGCGGGCTGAAGTCGGTATAAGGAAACTGATCAGGCGCGCGCAGGGCCCGCGCCGCATAATGGGCAATCATGGCCGCATTTACAGGCTGGCTTAACTGAACAACCCCTTCATGAGCAGGTATATGAGGCAAGAGATGTTCTGTAACACCTGCCAAAGTCACAGACCCGGTGTCGCTGCGCTTATAAGCTTCTTCCAGCCAGCCGGGAAGCTGATCAAAGCCTATGTCTGAAACACTGGACAAAGCCTGTGCACAACCATCAAATTCCTGCACAAAAGCAGAGTGCCTGCGCGTATCAGCAAAGCAAATCACCCGGCTGTTCGGATCAGGATCGAAAACAGAGTCTGAGAGCGCATTCACCGCAAGAGCCGCCAGCCCGTTAACGCCGACAGGCTTAGCGTTTGTGGCAAGCACATAGCCTTTGGCCGCCGCCAGACAGACCCGCAGGCCGGTGAATGATCCGGGCCCGCATCCGGCGGCGATATGGGTGATTTGTGAAAATTCCGCCTTTGCTTCAGCCAAAGCATCAGACACCAGACCAACAAGATGTTCAGCATGCCCGAACCGGGCTTTATGTTCATTACTGGCGATACAAGAACCGTCACGCATCACCGCAACAGATACCGCATCACCACTGGCTTCCAGGGCCAGAATCAGATGGCGCGCAGCTATCTGTTCACGAGATGAGGACGGGCTGTTCATCTGCCTCGCTCAGGCCTTTCGGTTTGTCTTATCTATTGTTCGGACATTTATGGTGTATCGGGTGTTGCAGACCAGGTCAAAAAAAATTACTGTAAGGCGATTTTTGAAGGGACAAAGTCGGCAGGACAGTATGACAGGGAATCTGAACAATAAGCCACTGATCTGGCTGGCGGCAGTTGGCCAGATGGCCGCCTTATTCTGCAGCCTGATGATCGGGACAAGTCTGGCAAAACCGGCAGCTGCCCAGACAACAGAGCCTGAGCGCGACAGCGCAACCGTGATTATGTATCACCGCTTTGGTGAAGGCCGCTACCCGTCCACAAATATCAGCATGGAGCAGTTTGAAGACCATCTGGCCTTGCTGACAAACGGTGATTACACCGTGCTGCCTCTGCCGGAAATCGTCGATAAGCTGAGATCAGGACAGCTGCTGCCTGACCGTACTGTGGCCATTACAATAGATGATGCGTATCTGTCTGTTTATGAAAAAGCCTGGCCTTTGCTGAGACAGGCTGGACTGCCCTTCACCATTTTTGTTGCAACCAGCCCGGTCGACCGGGGCCTGAACGGCTATATGAGCTGGGACCAGCTGCGTGAATTGAAAGCAGCTGGCGTGACCATCGGCTCACAAACCCATACTCACCCTCATATGCACCGCCTGAGCGTGGAACGTGTGCGAGAAGAAATCAACACATCCAACCAGCGGTTTCTTGAAGAGCTGGGTCAACGCCCAGAATTGTTTGCTTATCCTTATGGTGAATACAGCCGATTCGTGATTGATGAGGTGAGAGCCTCTGGCTTTACCGCAGCGTTTGGCCAGAATTCAGGCATCATGCATAAGGATGAGGATTTCTTTGAACTGCCGCGCTTTGCGTTTAATGAAAATTACGGATCCTTGAACAGGCTGAAGCTGGCCGTAAATGGCCTGCCGTTGAAGATCGCTGACTTAACCCCTGAAGATATGGTGCTGACACAAAACCCGCCTATTTATGGCTTTACCCTTGATCAGGAAATGAGCCCGGTCAGCCAGTTGCGCTGTTTCGCCAGCAAATATGGGAAGCTTGATGTGACGTTGCTGGGCATGCGTGCCGAAATCAGGCTGCCCGGCCCGCTGCCGTCTCCACGTGGGCGGATCAACTGTACAATGCCGGCTGGAAAAGACAGATGGCGCTGGTTCGGCCGCCAGTTCCTAACGCGTTAGAAAAAGCGGGCGACCAGCTTTGCCGTTTCAAACCGCTGTAAATCATTCTGGGTAATCAGCCGCCGGATTTTGTCTACATAATCATCGCCAATCTGCGCATAGCTGGACAGACCACCAACAATATCCGCAACAGATACAGTTGCAGGCGATTTCATATACCGTTCTCTGGTCTTGCGGAAATCAGCATAAGCCCGGTGGCTGTTCAGATTCAGCATATATGCCCGCACGGATGAGAGCAGGTCCGGGAACCGCCTGATAGACGCCCGCGGATCACTCTGGTTAGCGGCTTTGATGCCCAGCTTGTCATTCCAGACCCACTGGCCATAAAGCGCATTACCTTCCCTTGTGAAACGTGACTGACCCCACCCTGATTCAATCGCCGCCTGTGCCAGCGCAATAGAGACAGGAACCGGCGCGACACGGCGCAGCAATTCGGCCTGCCAGCCTGATTTACCAGCCCAGGACGAGGGCACACGATAGCGCTTCGAAAACGAGGCCAGAACATTTTCATCCTGCTTTTCGATCGCCCGTTTCACCGCATCGCGCTGGCGCAGAATATCTTCATTCGCCCGCAGAACCAGAGGCAGCATAATCTGCATGAACCGCTGTTTTCTGAGCCCGACCTCAAGCGGCCTGAGATCAGACATGCGGGTCATGAACAAACGGGGCACTTCAGCCAGTTGAGGCGAGCCTAGCACGAAATCAAGTTCTGCTGGAAATGGCGGAGGGGGAAGCGGCGGGGGCGGCCCGCGTCTGGCCGGGGCCCGATTCGGAGGCAGAATCGCGGCAGCAAGACGCGCATTCGCCTGTTCAATTTTCAGATCAAGTTCAGCCAGCTGTTCAAGGGTCAGACCAGATTGCTGTTTCTGCTGCGTCAGTTCAGCCAGTTCCTGATCCAAACGGCTGACCAGCTCAAACTGAAGTGTTTGTTTTTTCAGAAATAAGGGCAAAGGCGGCGGAACACCGACCCCCGGCAGGACAAGCCCAAGACCGATTGCCCCCAACAGCGTGAGAACGATGGCTTTGTTTCCAATGCGAATTGTGACCTGCTGATGAAGCGACACAAATTACCTCGCTGGCCGCCTGCTGCGCGGCTCTAGCCGTCAGTCGGACGGACTTCACGGACCTCAGGGATATAATGGCGCAGCATATTCTCAATACCCATTTTCAAGGTCGCCGTAGAGCTGGGACAGCCCTGACAGGCCCCGCGCATCTGCAAAGTGACAACACCATCTTCAAATGAATGGAAGGTGATGTCACCGCCATCCATTGCCACCGCAGGCCGCACCCGTGTATCCAGAAGATGTTTAATCTGCTGGACAGTTTCATCATCATCTTCACCTGTATCAGCGGTATCTGCTTTGGCTTCAATAACCGGCAGGCCAGAAGCAAAATGTTCCATGATACCGGCCAGAACAGACGGTTTCAACACAAACCAGTCCGCCTGATCAGCTTTGGTGATCGCCAGAAAGTCACCGCTGAAGAACACAGAATCAACACCATCAATAGCAAACAGCCGGCTGGCCAAAGGTGAGGTTTTCGCCGCTTCTGCTGAGGTGAATTCAGCTGTGTCATTCGGCAGAACGCTGACACCGGGGATGAATTTCAGGGTCGCCGGGTTTGGTGTGTCTTCGGTTTGAATGAACATGTTCAAGCACCTTTAAATTTAGGACATCATCGCCACTTGGCAGCATTGGTCAGTCAGGCTTTCGCACAGTTGCGTCTGACTGCCGTCTTCCTGTCATCTGCCCATTCATCAGCAAAAATCAAGAGGCAACGCTGTAAATTTTACTGATGCACATCATACAACACTGTTCCAGTCTTGCAAAGAGACATCAGACAAACCCCGGCCAGCCAACAGCCTTAGGAAGGGGAAAGACCGATAATCTTTTTCACATCTGCAAGTACAGGAGCGGTGAGAGCCTGTGCCTGTTCGGCCCCTTTTGCCAACAGACGGTCAATTTCCTCAGGTTCAGCCAGCAACTGGTTCATTTTCGCCCCAATTGGTGCGATGACCTGAACCGCAAGGTCAGCCAGAGCCGGCTTGAACACACCGAATCCCTGACCACCAAACTCGCTGAGAATATCTGCTTCTGAACGGCCGGACAGGCCTGCAAAAATACCGACCAGATTTCGCGCTTCTGGCCTGTCTGCCAGCCCGTCTGGTTCTGATGGCAATACTTCTGGGTCAGTCTTGGCCCGTTTGATTTTTTGCGCGATATCATCTGCTGAATCAGTCAGGTTGATGCGGGTGGCGTCTGAGGTATCTGATTTGCTCATCTTGGACGAGCCGTCACGCAGGCTCATCACCCGTGCCGCTGTTTGTTGGATCTGCGGTTCAGGCTGGGGGAAGAAATCCACATCAAACATCGAATTGAACGCCATCGCGATATCACGTGTCAGCTCAAGATGCTGTTTCTGGTCTTCACCAACCGGCACATGGGTGGCTTTATAACATAAAATGTCAGCCGCCATCAGGGTTGGATAGGCATATAAGCCCACGGTTGCGTTTTCCCTGTTTTTGCCGGCTTTTTCTTTGAATTGTGTCATCCGGTTCAACCAGCCAAGACGGGCAACACAATTGAACATCCAGGCCAGTTCGGCATGTTGGGGCACACGTGACTGATTAAACAGAACCGCCTGGTCCGGATCAATGCCAGAGGCAATCAGACAGGCGGTCACCTCACGGATAGACCGGCGCAGATTATCAGGGTCCTGCGGAACTGTGATCGCATGCAGATCAACCACACAATAAATACATTCAAAATCAGCCTGCAGCGCAACCCAGTTTTTGATCGCCCCCAGATAATTGCCGAGATGCAGGTTTCCGGTTGGCTGGACACCAGAAAAAATGCGGCCAGAGCGTGTCATATTCAAATTCCCTATCTGATCATCGGTCAACCCGAACCGGTCCTGTTATGGCCTGCCTTGGCCGATTGCTCAAGTTCTTTGTCTTTCTGCGCGGCCAAAAAGGGCTGTTGTCAGCCCCAGCAGATGCCCTGCAAGACCATATAACCCCATGCCCGCGGCCACACAAATCAGCATCACCAGCAGATCAGAGCTTAGCAGGGTCTGCAGGCCGGGCAGGGCAGCATAAAGCCCGGCAGCCATAATCCCAGAGGCGAAGGCCGCTTTCAGCACCACCATCAGGCTGGCCCCGTCAAGCCGTCTGGCCCGGGCCAGCCAGGCCGCCTGCCAGATAAGGGCCAGCCAGGAGACAAGTGATGTGGCAAGAGCCAGGCCGACATGCTGATAAATCTGCATCAGAACAAGGCTGAGACAGATATTCAGCGCTACTGACACAGACGAGGTCAGCAGCACAAACCGGCCCTTATCCATCGCATATAAAGCAGATTGGGTCAGCTTCAGCCCGACAAAAGCAGGCAAGCCAAACGCATAAGCCATAAGGGCTAAAGCTGCGGCTTGTGCATCAGACAGCTGAAAGGCCCCGGACCGAAACAAACCGGTAATCAGCACTTCAGGCAGGATAAGAAGCGCCGCAACCGCAGGCAGCGTTAAAATGGCAGCCGGCCTGATTGCACTGGCCAGCTCAGCACAGAACCCTGCCTGTTTTTCTGCTGCTGATCCGGTTTTTGCTTCCAACCGGGACAAACGTGGCAGCAAGGCCGTTCCCAAGGCAATGCCCACCAGCCCCAGCGGCAACTGGGCCAGCCGGTCTGCATAATACAGCCAGGAAATAGACCCTGTCGCCAGAAAAGAGGCCAGCACAAGATCAACCAGCAAATTGATCTGCATCATGCCTGCCCCCAAGGCAGCCGGCACAAAACTGAACCACATCCGCCGCGCGTCTGAAGACAAGCCAAAGCGGAACAAAGGCAGGCGCAGACGTGCCCGCCGCAACTGATGCTGCAGCAACACCATCTGCCCTGTACCGGCCAGCAAAACAGCCAGCGCAACAGGCACCCCAAGATAGGCTGCTGACAGATCAAGATTGGTCTGAAAAAACGGCACACAAAACGCCCCGCCAATTAGACAGGCGTTCAAAATCACCGGGGCAAACGCCCCGCCGAAATAAGAATCCTGACTGTTCAGAAGCGCCGCCCACAACGCAACAAGAGAGATCATCGGCAAATACGGCATGGTGAGCCTGGCCAGATCAACCGCCGCGGCCAGCCGGTCAGGGGTATCCGCAAAGCCAGGGGCCAGACCCGCCACAACAAGCGGCATGAACACTTCCATCACCAGAACAATCAAAGACAAGCCCAAAAACAGAGCTGTCTGCACCTCAGCCGCCAGAATGAGGGCGGCTTTGTCTGATTTTTGTTGCCGGGCCAGGCTGTAGCTGGGCAGAAAGGCGTTGGTCAGCGCCCCTTCAGCCGTCAGCCGCCGGAACAGATTGGGCAGCTTGAACGCGACCAGAAACGCATCTGTCGCCGCCCCTGCACCCAGATAATGGGCGAAAACCACATCACGGATAAAGCCCAGCACACGTGATATAGCGGTCAGGCCGCTGATCTGTCGAAAGGCTGCAAACAAACTCCGGCTGGCCATGTTAAGGGGTGGTCCTGTTCTGGCTGGCTTCTGCCTTTTGTAAGTCAAACACGCCCATCAGGGTCTGTTTTATTTTGGTCTGGCTGGCCTCTTTTTCAATTTTTAATCCGTAAACATCTTTGACATAAAACACATCAACCACCTTTTCCCCATAAGTAGAGGCTGTTGCTGAATTGATTTGCAGGCCAAGCTGAACCAGATGATAGGTGATCTGATACAGCAAGCCGGGCCTGTCTGCACCATTTACCTCAATCACGGTATGGGTATTACTGCGGTTGTTGCTGACAATCACCCGGGGCGGAACGCTCATTGCTTTTTGTCGTTTCGTGATCTGAGCTGAGCGTTCCTGCAGACGGCCAAACAGGGAAATATCCCCGGCCAGAGACTGTTCAATAATTTTTGCAATCCGGTTCTGGACCTGCGGATCAGTTACCGCCTGTCTGTCTTTGTCCTGAATGCGGAACTGATCCAGAATTGTGCCGTCATGGCGCGTGTTAATGCGGGCATTCATGATTGAACAGCCCGCCACAGCAACCGCCCCGACAATCCGGCTGAACAGCCCGGGATGATCAGCAGCCATCACAACCAGGATTGTTGATTCTTTATCATCATCAATCTTGAAATCAATCAGCAGCTTTTTCTCACCTGCATTGAATTGTTCAGCCAGCCGAGCGTGATGCAGATGAGATTCTGTAGAAAAATTGGTCCAGTAGCTGGGGTAAAACAGCTGTGCATGCGCATCGAACCGTTCATCCTCCCATTCCGCCAAAGCCTGACGTGTGGCCTGCATGGCATCTGCTGCTGCCACAGCAGACACCTCAGAAGGGGCGGCCCCGCCCAGAACCGCTTCTGAGCGGCTATACAGGTCTCTCATCAGGCTGGCTTTCCAGCCATTCCATATCTCTGGGCCGACCGCCAGAATATCCGCCACAGTCAGAACCAGCAGCAGTTTCAGCCGTTCAGGAGACTGCACCTCAGCTGCAAAATCAGAGATTGTCTGCGGATCATTCAGATCATACCGAAATGCGGTTTTGCTCATCAGCAAATGATGCCTGATCAGCCAGACAACTGTTTCGGTGGTCTCTTCATTCAGGCCCAGCAGCGGGCACAGCTGTGCGGCCACCTCAGCCCCCAGAACAGAATGATCCCCGCCACGGCCTTTGGCAATGTCATGAAACAGGACCGCAACAAATAACGCCTGCCGTGAATTCAGCTCATGGATCAGGCGGCTGGCCACAGGGGCAATTGTTTTCAGCACCCCCTGTTCAATATCGCTGATGTTCCCCACCGCCTTGATGGTATGTTCATCAACTGTATAGCTGTGATACATATCGAACTGCATCATCCCGACAATACGCCCGAAATCAGGCAGATATTTGCCCAGCCATCCGGCTTCATTCATCAGCCTGAGAACCCGTTCAGGATTACGCTGGTCAGTCAGGGTGGCCAGAAACCGTTCATGTGTTTTTGGCGACTGAAGGTCAGCCGTGGTCAGGGCGCGCACAGCCCGGGTAAGGCGGCGCAGCGTGTCGGGATGGATATCAAGCTCATGAATTTGGGCCAGATAAAACAGCTCAATGATCAGATCTCTGTTATCGCGAAACCGCAATTTATCTGGTAGATGAAGCCGTTCACCTTCAAGGCTGAAGGGTTTGATATTCAGGCGTTGCGAAAAGCCGCCCACCCAGAATTTACGCAAATTAAGGCGTGGCCTCTGGTCAAAATCTGTCGCCAGGGCCGCACAGAAAATACGGGTCAGATTGCCGACCTGGCGGGCCGCCAGATAATAGCGCTTCATAAACCGTTCGACACCGCGCAGACCAGATCGATCAGAAAACCCCATTTGCGGGGCAATCTGCATCTGTGCATCAAAAGACAGCCGGTCATCCTCGCGGCCATGATGTAAATGCAGAAAACAGCGAACTGTCCATAAAAACCGTTGGGCAGCAGCAAAGGCTCTGGCCTCTGATGACCGCAATATGCCCACCGTTAATATGGCCTGAACATGGTCAAGCCGGTAGGCGTATTTTGTTATCCAGAACAGGGTATGCAAATCGCGCAAACCCCCTTTGCCATCTTTGACATTTGGTTCAACCGCATAACGCGTGCCGCCGAAACGGCCATGCCGCTGGTCGCGTTCTGTTAATTTGGCTTCAACAAAATCCAGAACCGGCTGCCCCGAAAGCCATGTTTTAAACGCCTTCAGAAGCTGGTCTGACAGCTCTTCATTTCCGGTTATTGGCCGCATTTCAAGAAGCGACGTGCAAATAGTCACATCTTCAGACGCCGCTCTGATATTTTCATTGACCGTGCGGCTGGCATGCCCGACGCTCAGGCCCAGATCCCATAAAAGATATAAAATGAACTCAACAAATTCGACATCTGATTTCTTCTGTTTCTGGGGCATCACAAACAACAGATCAATATCACTGAACGGGGCCAGCTCACCACGCCCATAACCACCGACCGCCATCACCGCAAAGCGGGGCTCAGCCGCAAAAACATGCTGGCGGGCACAGGCCACCACACCAGAGATGATAGAATCGAGAAGCACAGCATGCGCGCCGACATAAACAGCCCCATCACGTCGGCTCACCAGCATCTCTTCAAGAGCAGCGCGTCCGCTTGCAAGCGTGCTCTTCACCAGCTCAAGAAGGGCTGCTCTCTGCTCTGATTTGGCCTGTTTTCCGGCAAAAATACCTTCTACATCCGCAGCAAACGCCTGCTGGTCAAAAACATCAAACGCCGCTGTACCCTGCTTGTTTTTCACCAGCTCAAGAGGGGCCAGCCAGCTCTGCCAGACAGAGGTGGTTTGCGGGTTTACCAGCGCGGATGTGGATGCGGGCACAGTTGTTCTCCTTGCCTGCTGGTCAGCATTGTCATCTGCCTGATTTATCATGCTCAGCTTTTAATTCATAGATCAGGCTGAGGGCCTCACGCGGGGACAGCGCATCAGGCTCAAGCGCGGTCAGCATATCATCCAGCTGTTCAGAAACAGGCACACCGGCACCTGAAACCAGACTGTCATCACTTACCGGCGGATCAAATAGGGGCAGCATATCTGCTGTGCGGGTAGAGCCAAAGGACTGGGCTTCTAGCTGGCGGACAAGGCCTGCGGCCCGCTTTATCACAGCTGCCGGCAGGCCGGCCAGCTTGGCCACGTGCACGCCATAGGATTTATCCGCAGCCCCGGCAGCAACCTGATGCAGAAACACAATCTCGCCTTTCCATTCTTTGACCTGCATCGCATAAATCCTGAGCCTGTCCAGTTGAGCTTGCAAGCTGGTCAGTTCATGATAATGCGTGGCAAACAGGGTGCGGCAGCGATTTTTGTTGTGCAGATGCTCAAGACATGCCCAGGCAATCGCCAGGCCGTCCCAGGTTGCTGTGCCCCGGCCTATCTCATCAAGAATCACAAGAGACCTGTCTGTTGACTGATTGAGAATCGCCGCTGTTTCAACCATCTCAACCATGAAGGTTGACTGACCACGGGCCAGATCATCAGACGCGCCGACACGGCTGAACAGCTTGTCAATAATGCCGATTTCCGCCCGGTCAGCCGGCACATACAGACCCGCCTGTGCCAGAATGGCAATATGGGCGTTCTGGCGCAGATAGGTTGATTTACCTGCCATATTCGGCCCGGTGAGAAGCCAGAGATTTGCCTGTTCTGAAAGCTGACAATCATTGGCAATAAACGGAGAAGATGTGGTCAGCATCTGCTCGACAACAGGATGGCGGCCAGCCTCTATCTGAAATGTTGTATCTTCCCTGAGGAACGGGCGGGTATAATTGTGCCGTTCAGCCAGGCGGGCCGTGGCATGGGCCACATCAAGACAGGCCAGCGCATGGGCTGCCTCAGCAATCTGTCCGGACTGACGTTGAACCGCATCTGTCAGTTCAGCAAACAGCTCAAGCTCAAGAGCCACAGCCCGGTCCGCAGCCGTGCTCAGCTGCTTTTCCAGATCAGACAGCTCAGTGGTGGTGAACCGGACAGACTGGGCTGTGGTCTGCCGGTGAATAAACTGCTCATTGCTCAACAGCTTTTCACCATGGTTGGCCCGCACATCAATATGATAGCCAAGCACATTATTATGTTTGATTTTCAGTGATGAAATAGCTGTTTCTTCGGCATATTTCGCCTGCAGACCCGCAATCAGACGGCGGCTTTCATCACGCATCTGCCGCAGATTATCCAGCTGGCTGTCATATCCAGGCCGGATAAACCCGCCTTCTCTGGCCAGCAACGGCAACTCTTCACCAAGTGCAGGCAGAATCACATCACCCAGAGCGGCCGGGGCTTCGGCAAGCGCGCATAATCTGGCCATCTCAGCATTGAGCTCAATATGATCAGATGACAGACATGAGCTGGCAATCCGCCGCGCCCCCAACAGCCCTTCAGCCAGACTGGCCAGATCACGCGGCCCGCCCCGGCCTGAGGCAATGCGGGATAATGATCTGTCCAGATCAGGAATTTGTTTGAAATGATCAGATACCTGCTGACACAGCGCTGGTTGGTCTAAAAACCAATTCACAAGACCCAGCCTTTGTTCGATCTGTTGTCTGTCGGTAAGCGGTGCAGAAATCCGGCCATGTAACAACCGGGCCCCGGCGGCGGTACGGGTGAAATCAATCGCCTGCAGCAGACTGCCCGCCCGCTCGCCAGACAAGGTCTGGGTTAATTCAAGTGATTTGCGGGTGGCCGCATCAATATCCATAAAGGCCTGTTTGGACAGGCTGCACAAAGGGGCAAGCCGCGGCATCTGGTTCAGCTGTGTGCGCTGCAGATAAGCCAGCAACCCGCCGGCGGCCGACAACATGGGCGGGGTGAACTGGCCAAAACCCTGCAGGGTGGACACCCCATAAAATTCGCACAGCCGGTCTGAGGCTTTTTTATGATCAAACAGGGCTGAGGGCTGGGGGCTGGCATGATAGGCGGTTTGCGCGGCCTGCAGGCGATCTGCCAGATCATCAGCATAAATCAGCTCAGCTGCCTGCAGACGAGCCAACAGCGTATCGATATCGCCATCACCGCAAGGCTGAACATAAAAATCACCTGTGGACATATCTGCCCAGGCAATCGCCAGATCAGCCGAAACCCGCCCGACAGCCACCAGAAAATTATGCTGATGAGCATTCAGCAAGCCATCTTCCTGGAGCGTGCCAGGCGTTACAACCCTGACCACATCACGCGGAAGAGGCCCTTTACCGCCTCTTTTTTTAAACATCTCCGGCGTTTCAGATTGCTCGCAAATGGCGACTTTATGACCTTTCTGGATCAGCCGGGCCAGATAACCATCCATGGCATGGACCGGAACCCCGCACATGGCAATTTCACGATCTTCAATTTTGCCCCGATGGGTCAGGGCAATACCCAAGGCCTGAGACGCAACTTCCGCATCATGAAAAAACATTTCATAAAAATCGCCCATCCTGTAAAACAACAGCATCTCCTGATAATGTTCTTTCACAGCAATATACTGCGCCATCATCGGGGTCAGTTTGGCCTGTTTTACTGATGTTATATCAAGTGCGTTCATCGGTTTTCATCTGGACTTGAATATCTGTGGCAAAGCATTACGCTGTAGCGTATCACTATACCCGTTTCTTTTAACTTCTGTAGCGGATTCCCATGAAAAAGTCACTCAAACAGGATGCTTTGAATTTCCATTCATCTGGACGTCCAGGCAAACTTGAGATTACACCAACCAAGCCTCTGACAACCCAGCGTGATCTTTCGCTTGCCTATTCCCCTGGCGTTGCTGAGCCGTGCCTTGCGATTGAAGCCTCACCAGACAAGGCCTATGACTATACCGCGAAAGGAAATCTGGTCGCGGTGATTTCTAACGGAACAGCGGTTCTTGGTCTTGGTAATATCGGGGCCGGCGCATCAAAGCCCGTAATGGAAGGCAAGGCGGTTCTGTTCAAAAAATTTGCCGATATTGACGGTGTCGATCTGGAATTGGACACAGAAGATGTGGACCGGTTTGTTGAGGCTGTCAGCCTGCTGGGTCCTTCATTTGGAGGCATTAATTTAGAAGATATCAAATCACCTGAATGTTTCATCATTGAACAACGCCTGCGCGAAATGATGGATATTCCGGTGTTTCATGATGATCAGCATGGTACAGCCATTATCGCGGCAGCCGGTTTGATCAACGCGCTTCATCTGACCGGACGGGATTTAGCCGATATCACGGTTGTATCGAACGGTGCGGGGGCGGCCTCTATCGCCTGTGTTGAATTGATCAAGGCCATGGGCGTAAAGCATGAAAATGTGATTATGTGTGACCGTACCGGCGTTGTATATCAGGGCCGTGAAGAGGGTATGAACCAGTGGAAATCGGCTCATGCGGTAAAAACAGATGCCCGGACATTGGCAGATGCCTTAAAAGGGGCAGATGTGTTTTTAGGCCTGTCTGCAGCGAAAGCGATGACCCCAGAGATGCTCAAATCCATGGCAGATCGCCCGATTGTGTTCGCCATGGCCAATCCAGAGCCGGAAATTATGCCTGATGTGGCAAAAAAGGCCCGGCCTGATGCCATTATCGCGACCGGCCGGTCTGATTATCCGAACCAGGTGAATAATGTGCTTGGCTTTCCCTATATTTTCAGAGGGGCACTTGATGTGCGGGCAACAGCCATTAATGAGGATATGAAAATCGCCGCGGCCAACGCCATTGCTATGCTGGCCAGAGAAGATGTGCCAGATGAGGTCAATAACGCCTATGCCGGAGAAAGCCTGCGCTATGGGGAAGATTACATCATCCCGGCGCCGTTTGATCCGCGCTTGATCTCGGCGGTTTCCTCTGCGGTTGCTGAAGCGGCGATGGCCTCTGGCGTGGCCAGAAAACCAATTGATGATCTTGAAGCCTATAAACGCGATTTGTCTGCCCGGCTTGATCCGACCGCCTCATTCTTGCAGGACGTGTTTGAGCGGATCACCCCTGAAAATAAACGCATTGTCTTTACCGAAGGTGAAGAAGAAGTATCTATCCGGGCGGCGCTGGCCTTCAGCAATTCCGGCTATGGTCATCCGGTCCTGCTGGGCCGGGAAGCCCGCATCAAACAGCGGATCGCGGATATGGGCCTGGATGGTGCAGATGTTCTGGAAATCATCAATGCCAAAATCTCAGATCATAATCAGGACTACATCCAGTTCCTGTATAAAAAACTGCAGCGTCACGGCGTGTTGGAACGTGATTGCCAGCGTATGGTGAATCTGGACAGAAATGTGTTTGCCGCCTGTATGGTCGCAAATGGCCATGCTGATGCGCTGGTCACTGGCATGACCCGTTCGTTCCAGGCCAGCTTTGAACATGTCACCCGTGTTATAGGCCCGAAAAAAGGCAAGGAATTTATCACCACATCCATGCTGATTTCACGTGGGCGGACAGTCTTTATGGGGGATACGTCAATTCATGAACGCCCGTCTGGCGAGCAGATGGCCAATATTGCTGAGGTGATTGCTGAGAAAGCCCGGTCAATGGGGCATACCCCGCGCGTGGCGTTTTTGTCGTTTTCCAATTTTGGCAATCCAGACAGCGCCATCACGCAAACCGCAAGAGACGCGGTAGCTGTTCTGGATGAACGGAAGGTCGATTTTGAATATGAAGGCGAAATGACGGCTGATATCGCTCTTGATTATGAGCTGATGCAAGCCCGTTATCCGTTTTCACGGCTGAAAGGCCCGGCAAATATTCTGGTGATGCCCGGGCTGCATTCAGCGAATATTTCGTTTAAGCTGATGCAGCAGCTTGGCGGTGGTTCGGTGATCGGACCGATGATCCTGAACGCAGAATTCCCGTTCCAGATTATCCCGATGAGCGCGTCAGTCAGCGATTTGGTCAACGCTGCTGCCCTGGCCGCTTATGAATCGCTGGCTGGGCATGACTAGATAGAGCTGAGCCAGGATTTTAATGACGCAAACCAGAGCAGAACAATTTGCAGTCTTCTTTCGGCTGTTGCGGATCAGCTCTGGTTTTTTTCTGGCTCTGTTCATCCTGCTGTTATGGGGACGGCTTGAGCTGATTGATGTTCTTCTGATCAGTTTAGCCGGGGCGTCTGTCTGCTGGTTTCTGCTTTCAAATGACCAGCAGATTATCCGCGCCCTGCGTCAGTATTTCCGGCATAAAGCCAGCAGCAACAGCCCGGCTGAGGCCACCCCGACATCAAACCTGATGTTCAGCGAAACCACGTCAACATCAGACATATCAGAACTTCTCTGGCTGGTGTCCAGTGCCGAAAAACAGGCCAGCTCCTCCTATAAGCAGCTGAAATTCAGTAATGAATATCTGTATGATGTCCTGCATCAGCTGCCGCTTCCCCTTATTCTTCTGGATAATCGGGGGCATGTTCAGGAATTCAATGAACGGGCCAAGATTTTATTTGGTCACCTGCAGCAGAACAAGCCTATCGCCTTTGTCATCCGCAACAACAGCCTGATTGAAACCATCAATCAGGTCATTGACGGCGGCACAGGCCTGACCGAAACACAGCTGACTCTGGCCCGGCCGGATAAACAGCATTTTTCAGTGATTATATCCAGCTTTCTGGTTGAAGAAAAAAGCCGGACAGCGGTGATGTTCATTGACCGGACAGCCGCCCTTGAAGCTGAAAAGATGCGCACGGAATTTGTGGCCAATGTCAGCCACGAGCTGCGTACGCCTCTCACTTCTATCATGGGGTTTGTTGAGACCCTTCAGGGACCAGCAGGAGAGGATCAGGCCACGCGTGAAAAATTTTTAAAGATTCTGCTGCAACAGTCACAGCGCATGCTTCGGCTTGTTTCTGATCAGCTGTCCTTATCAAAAATTGAACGCAGCGATTTTGTTTCCCCGACAGCGCAAGCCAACTTAACTCAGGCCGTAGAACGTGTGCGGGTGGCCCTTGATCACCAGATCAAAACAACTGATGTGACAGTGAATATAGACATGCCGGCAACACCTGTTATTGTTGCCGGCGTATTGGATGAGCTGATCCAGATGATCCAGAACCTGACTGAAAATGCGATCCGCTATGGCCGACAGAACGGACAGGTTGATCTGACCATCAAGCCGGATGTCACGCATGATGCTCTGCCGGGGATCGCTTTGGCCAGCATCTGTGTTGCTGATAACGGAGACGGGATTGCCCCGAACCATCTGCCCCGGTTAACAGAACGGTTTTACCGGGTGGATAAAGGTCGTTCACGCGAAATGGGCGGAACCGGCCTGGGTCTGGCGATTGTCAAACATATTGTCAGCCGTCATCGTGGCCATCTAGAGATCACCTCTGAATTAGGGCAGGGATCACAATTTACGATTTATCTGCCATGCAAGACGGCGTCTGCTGATCAGGTGGAGCCGCTGAAACACATTGTCACAAAGACGTCACATTAATCACTTAAACAAAGATGAGTTAAATGAAGGGGCCGGTGAAACCTGAGAGGTGGCGGTATTGTGGAAACCAGACAGGCAAGAGGGGATTGAGATGAGCCGCCCGACAGCTGTTCATCAAAAAACAGTCCTTATTATTGAGGATGAAGAGGATATCCAGATCCTGCTGGAGTATAACCTGCGCGAGGAAGGCTTTAGCATCTTGCAGGCCACAGATGGTGAAGAAGGCCTGTTGCAGGCCGTTGAATATCGCCCTGATCTGATTTTGCTTGATTGGATGCTGCCGCTTTTGTCTGGCCTTGAAGTTCTGCGCCAGCTGCGGGCCCATCCCGACACCAGAGACATTCCGGTGATTATGCTGACTGCCAAAGGTGAAGAAACAGACCGGCTGCGCGGGCTTGATGGCGGGGCGGATGATTATATAACCAAACCGTTCAGCCCGGCTGAATTGCTGGCCCGGGCCAGAGCCCTGCTTCGCCGAACAACAGGCGGTCATACCACCATTTTAAGCTATAAAGATATCGAAATGGATCTGGAAAAAAAGCGGGTCACCCGGGACCAGAAGCCAATTCATCTTGGACCAACCGAATTTCGTCTACTGGAGCATTTTCTGCGCAATCAGGAGCGGGTCTATTCACGCAGCCAGTTGCTGGATCATGTGTGGGGAGATGATGTGTATGTTGAGCTGAGAACAGTAGATGTCCATATCCGTCGTCTGCGCCGGGCGCTGAATATCAACAACAAGCCTGACCTCATCCGCACCGTGCGCTCTATGGGATATGCGCTGGAAGCTGAGAAGCCGTCATAAGATAGACGCCGGCTATTCATCGATAAAAACACCGCCTTCTTTTTCAAAGCAGATGGCCCTGAATTCGCTTTCTTTTCTGGTCAAGATGACGATAATGGGGTGGGTTGTTGTGGTTGTTCAGGGCAGATACATGTTATTTATTCCTGCCGGTTTTCACTTTCGCTTTGCATCGTCTGTTCTGGGAATAGCGCTGCTTGGCCTGTCTGCCTGCCAGCCTGTATTCCAGGCCCAGACCGGCCGTACAGTTCCGGTTGTCTTTCCAGCAGAATCCCAAACCGGGCCCGTAAGCCAGGCCGAAAATGAAGCCGATGATCTTACCCCTTCATCAACCCTGCTGACAGAAGAAGAAGCATCAGCAGAACCGGTTGAAGCCACAGCCGTGCTGATCCCGCACACAGACCCTGTTCAAGAGGACCAGACACCCGTACAAAGCGAGAGCCAGACAGATGAGGCGGTTATCGTGATCAGCCGGTCACCGCCGCCAGCACAACCTGTTGTGCTGCCTGCGTTTAATCCGGCTGACTTGGTTGGTAAATCACAATCATTTGTCAATGCACAGTTCGGCCAGGCTGATTTCAGCCGTACAGAAGGCGTTATTCATGTTCTGCAATATCGCCAGCCAGATTGTGTGATTGACCTGTTTATTTCTGTCGCCGGTACCGCGCAGACCCCGCCACCTGCAGAAGCCAAAATCATCGACTGGGCCATGCGGGAACGCACCGTCAATCAGGCTCTTGATCTGACCTTATGCCAGCAGCAGTTTTTTGACCGGAAGCTGTAAGCAGCCTGGTATCTGCCTCAGTCAGCCTGTTTTCTTGCTGAATAGACAGAATGATCTGATCTGACAGTCCGCACAATCTGGCTTACGGGCTTTGCACACATACCGTCCATGCAAAATCAGCCAGTGATGAGCCCCTTTTTTATAGGCTTGCGGTACCCGGCGCAGCAGCTCTTTTTCAACGGCATCGGGTGTTTTGCCGGGGGCCAGGCCTGTTCTGTTGCCGACCCTGAAGATATGCGTATCCACCGCAATGGTCGGCTCACCAAAGGCCTCATTCAAAACCACATTTGCCGTTTTGCGCCCCACGCCCGGCAAGGCTTCTAATGCCTCTCTGTCTTGAGGGACCTGACCATCATGCTGATCAATCAGGATTTGTGATAACTTCATCACATTCTGGGCTTTGGTGTTAAACAGGCCAATCGTCTTGATATGTGCCCTGACAGACTCCAGCCCCAGCCCGACCATCGCTTCTGGTGTATCTGCAGCCGCAAACAGGCCCTTGGTCGCTTTATTGACGCCCACATCTGTTGCCTGTGCAGACAACACCACAGCCACCAACAGCGTATAGGGATTTGTGAAGGTTAATTCGGTTTGCGGGTCCGGATTTGTCTGACTGAGCAGACGGAACACCTCATCAATATCTGATAGACGCATTTTGCGCGGCATTTTGAGCTCTTTTCACTTTCGGCACGTATTCTTATACATAGAGAAGATGACTATAGTGTCCATAGCCTGGGCCAGCCATGAATAAAGTAAGTATCACTGAAGAGAATATGTCTGCAAAGCACCCCCCACAACACAGATGGTATCATGACACGACAGAGACCGGGGCAGAAGCTATTGTGATCACGCTGTGGCCCTACCGGTCACTGTCTTTACGCGGGTTTCAGATTTTCATTGCTGTTCTGGCCAGTCTGATGAGCCTGATTGGTCTGGGATTTTATCTGCTCGGGGCCTGGCCTGTGATCGGTTTTCTGGGTCTGGAGATTCTGGTTGTCTGGTATGCGTTCAAATGGAATTACAGATCAGGCCAGCTGGTTGAAACAGTCGCGATCAGCCCGCAACAGGTGGATGTGACCCGGACCGACTGGCGGGGGCGCACAACAACAGTCCGGTTGAACGGGGCCTGGATTAAAGCAGAGTTGGACATGCAAGAAAAAAAGCGAGAACGGTTATATCTGCGCCAGCATGCACGCAAACTGGAAATAGGTGCCTTTATGCCGCCGTCTGAAAAACCGTCTCTTGCAAAAGCACTGAACGCGGCCTTTTCCCGCCTGCGTTATGAGGCAAACAGCGCCTGAGGCTGGTCACCTCTATCAGCCAAGCACATCATCCATGGTATACAGGCCTGCTGGCTGACTGGCCGCAAAGGCCGCCGCCCGCAAAGCCCCGCGCGCAAATATCGAGCGGCTGGTGGCCCGGTGAGTCAGCTCTATGCGTTCCTGCTGGCCAAAAAACGTCACTGTATGTTCGCCGGCAATATCACCGCCCCGCATCACGGCAAACCCGATATCCCCTGATTTGCGCGCCCCGGTCATCCCGTCACGGCCACTGTCACGCACCGCGTCAAGCGCGACATTGCGGCCATCTGCTGCCGCACGGCCAAGCGCAAGGGCTGTACCAGACGGCGCATCAACTTTTTGATTGTGATGCGTTTCAACAATTTCAATATCCCAATCCTGGCCAAGCTGTTGGGCGACCTGACGGACCAGCTGTGCCAGCAATGTCACGCCGACAGATGTGTTGGCACAATAGACAAGCGGAATATCACGCGCCGCTTCAGCCAGAATTTGTTCTTGTTCTGCTTTCAGACCAGTGGTCCCGATCACCATCGCTGTGCCGGTTTTCCGGGCAATCGCCAGATGCTGGAGTGTGGCTTCAGGATGGGTAAAATCAACAATAACCCCGCCTGCCCCTATGCCTAAGGCTGCTGGATCAGCACTCAGGCTAACGCCGTCTATTTGTGAGCCAACCAACGGATTATCCGGATGCTCGCTCAAAGCTGCCAGTTCAAATTCCGGCTGCTCTGCGACCACAGATCTGATCATCTGTCCCATTCGTCCCGCTGCCCCGGGAAGCGCGATTTTGGTCACTGTGCCTGGCATGTCGTGTCTGCTCCCTTTTTAACGGCGGATGTGCTGGGCTCGCACAGGCTCAGCCTAACAAGGCTGACCAGGAAACACCAGACAGTTCCCTTGCCCTAAATGAGCAGGTTATGACCATAATCGTTTGACCCGGTTTAAAAAGCTGGTGGTTTGCGGGCTGGCATCACCTGCCTTTTCAAATTCGGCCAGCAGCTCTGCCTGTTTTTTTGTCAGATTGGTCGGGGTTTCGACATGGATTTCAACAATCTGGTCGCCTTGGCCTGCTCCGCGCAGTGCCGGCATACCTTTTCCGCGCATACGGAATTTGCGGCCTGTCTGGGTACCTTTTTCGATTTGCAGCCTGGCCATTCGTCCGGCCAATGTCGGCACGTCAATAGTGCCGCCCAAAGCGGCTGTTGCCATCGGCACAGGCACACGCACAAATAAATGGCTGCCCTCACGTTCAAAAATTGGATGATTTTTCACATTCACAAAAATATATAAATCACCTGCCGGGGCTCCGCGCAAACCCGCCTCACCCTTCCCGGACAGACGGATCCGTGTGCCGGTATCAACACCAGAAGGAATATTTACAGACAGATTTTCAGCCTTTTCAACCCGGCCCTGTCCCCGGCAACTGCGGCAGGGATCAGAAATCGTCTCGCCCACACCCTGACAGGACGGACAGGTGCGCTCAACCGTGAAAAAACCCTGCTGGGCCCGGACCTTGCCCCGCCCGCCACAACCAGAACAGGTCGCTGGCCGGCTGCCCTTTGCGGCACCCGTGCCTGAACATTCCTCACAAGAGGCTGAAATTTCGGCAACGATATCTTTGGTACAGCCGGTAAAGGCCTCATCAAGATCAATATCCAGATCATAACGCAGATCCGCACCATGGCGTGACTGACCGCCGCCGCCCCGGCCACCGGAAAATTCTGAGAACATCTGCTCAAAAATATCGGAAAAACCGCCGCCAAAGCCGCCGAATCCAGCCCCGGCCCCGCCACCGCCAAAACCGGCTGATTGTTCAAATGCGGCGTGACCCAACTGATCATAAGCGGCCCGTTTCTGGCCGTCCTTCAGAACTTCATAAGCTTCGCTGGCTTCACGAAACCGTTCAGCCGCCGCTTCATCATCAGGGTTGCGATCTGGATGATTCGCCATTGCCAGCTTGCGATAAGCGGCTTTTATGGTCTTGTCATCTGCATCCCGGCTAACGCCCAGAACCTCATAGAAATCACGTTTCGCCATTGCCTCGTCTTGCCCTACACATCATGGCCTTAAACTTAACCCGGCCAATGAAGCTCTGCTCTGCAGTCTCTAGCCCAGATCGGATTTAAGCCTTTTTGGCATCCTTATCATCGTCAACTTCTTCAAACTCGGCATCAACAACATCATCATTATTATCTTGTGTTGTGGCTTCATCTTGAGGCTGTGCGTCTGACATATCCTGCTCACCTTGATAAGCGGCTTCACCCAGCTTCATCAGCACAGCAGACAAGGCTTCAGATTTTTCACCGATCTGCTGGTCATCATCTCCTTCAAGGGCTGTTTTCAGCTCAGCGATCGCAGCTTCAACATCTGCCTTCATGGCAGGGTCGGCCTTATCACCCAGATCATCAATAGATTTCTGAGCGCCATGAACCAGGGCTTCGGCCTGATTGCGCGCTTCAACCTTTGCCCGGCGTTCTTTGTCCTGTTCAGCATAGGTTTCAGCATCCTGAACCATCTGATCAATTTCAGAATCATCAAGCCCGCCTGACGCTTTGATGCTGATCGCCTGTTCTTTACCGGTTGCTTTGTCTTTCGCGCTGACTTTCACAATACCGTTGGCATCAATATCAAAGGTGACTTCGATCTGCGGCACACCCCGTGCAGCGGCCGGAATGCCTTCCAGATTAAACTGACCAAGCAGCTTGTTATCTGCCGCCATTTCACGCTCACCCTGGTAAACAGAAATGGTCACCGCAGACTGATTGTCATCAGCAGTTGAAAACACCTGGCTTTTCTTGGTCGGGATTGTTGTGTTCCGGTCGATCAGACGGGTGAACACACCGCCCAGCGTTTCAATGCCCAAAGACAGCGGCGTGACATCCAACAGCAACACATCTTTTACATCACCTGTCAGAACGCCGGCCTGGATTGCGGCCCCGCTGGCGACAACTTCATCAGGGTTCACCCCGCGATGAGGCTCTTTGCCGAAGAATTTTTCGACTGTCTCAACAATTTTGGGCATCCGGGTCATCCCGCCGACCAGAATCACCTCATCAATCTCGCCTGCAGATACACCCGCATCTTTCAGGGCCTTCTTGCAGGGTTCTAGAGAGCGCTGAACAAGGCCGTCAACCAGCTGTTCCAGCTTTGAGCGGCTGAGCTTTACATTCAGGTGTTTCGGGCCGGTTTGATCAGCTGTGATAAACGGCAGATTCACTTCTGTCTGTGTGGTGCTTGACAGCTCAATCTTGGCTTTTTCAGCAGCTTCTTTCAGCCGCTGCAAGGCCATCCGGTCAGAGCGCAGATCAATGCCCTGTTCTGCCTTGAACTCATCCGCCAGAAAATCGATCACCACCTGGTCGAAATCTTCCCCGCCAAGGAACGTATCGCCATTGGTTGATTTCACCTCAAACACACCATCACCGATTTCCAGGATAGAGACATCAAATGTCCCGCCACCCAGATCAAACACAGCAATGATGCCGGATTCCTTACGGTCCAGACCATAAGCAAGAGCTGCGGCTGTCGGCTCATTGATAATCCGCAGAACCTCAAGACCGGCAATCTTACCGGCATCTTTTGTGGCCTGACGCTGGGCATCGTTAAAATAGGCCGGCACAGTGATCACGGCCTGATCAACTGTTTCTCCTAAGAATGATTCCGCATCTTCTTTCAGCTTGCGCAGAATAAAGCTGGACATCTGAGAGGGAGAATAATCTTCACCATCGACCTCAATCCAGGCATCACCGTTCTTCGCTGGCTTGACCTTATAAGGCACAAGATCAGCAAAATCCTTAATCGCCGCATCATCAGCGCGGCGGCCGATCAGACGTTTGACCGCAAAAATGGTTTTTTCTGGGTTGGTCACGGCCTGACGTTTGGCGGGCTGACCAACAAGACGCTCATCATCATCTGCAAACCCGATCATGGACGGGGTTGTGCGGGCCCCTTCGGCGTTTTCAATAACGCGTGTGTCCTTGCCATCCATGACGGCAACACATGAATTTGTGGTTCCCAGATCAATGCCTATAACTCTTCCCATCTTCTGATATCCTTTTTTCAGTCCTGGTTTCAGGAAGTCAAAAATAGAGCCGCGTGTTTACCACTGGCCCCGCTTATATAAGGTCTGATTTTCATCATGCAAGAGGCAGACAGATTTCAGCACGCCAATTACAGACCTGTTTTCTTGTCTGTTTATGAAGCCGGCGGTGTGGCGGTGTCTGTTGCCGCTTTTGACACACCGACCATCGCCGGGCGCAATAACCTGTCATGCAGGCTGTAGCCAGGCTGAACCACCTGTACAACCATTCCCGGCTCTACATCATCTGTTGGCACCTCAAACATGGCCTGATGCAGATTATAATCGAACTTCTCGCCCTCAGGATTAATCCGCTGAATACCATGGCGTTCAAACGCAGATGCCAGTTCGCGGCCGGTCATCTCAACACCAATGAGAATATTCTTCACGGTCTCATCCATTCCCTCTTTATCTTCAGGGATCAACGTGATCGCCTTTTCCAGATTATCCAGAGAGGCCAGCAAATCGCGGGCAAAAGACAAGGGGCCATATTTTTTCGCAGCCGCCACTTCACGTTCTGTGCGTTTGCGCAAATTTTCATTATCAGCCATCACACGAAGAAGCTGATCTTTCAGCTCATCGCGATCGGTACCTGATTCTGAATCAGAATCTGAGGTCTCTTCGCCATCTGAGGATGCTGATTCTGCTTCAGCTTGTACCGCATCTGTTTGATCCTCTGCGCCAGCCGCATGGCTGTCTTCGGCAGATCCGGTTTGCGCCTTTACGTCCTCATCTGGTTGTTCTGACTTGGTCTGTTCAGCTTCATCACCGCTGGTCATCATTTTGGCCCTCGTCTTTCTTCTTTTTTGCCTCAAGACATAACCGGCACATCTATCAGGCGCAGCCATGCCATCCACGCTGGCAGCCAAGATGTGGGGATGAATGCAGCAAATGCCAAGTAGAGATTGGACATTTTTTGCGTTTTTTTTTAACATAGCGACCAGACAAAACACCAATCTGGTAAAGACGCTGTGATGAAAAAAAAGCCTTATAATGATAATCTGGTTATGGCGTCTATTGAGAGCCTGTATAATCAGGCCAATCATACAACAGCCGCAGATCAGACAGAGCTGAAGCGTCAGAACAGTGACAATCTGCCTATTATTGGCAGCCTGCCCGTTACTCTATCCAGCGATACAGCAGATCAAGACAGCACTCAGTTTGATGATATGGTCCTGACCGGCTTGCTGGAGGCTGTTCCTGCTGAACCAACCCTTCCTGCACAAATTGCCAAACCAGACAGTGATGATGATGATGAACAGGACGATAATCCTTTTCTTGCGATTCGCCAGGCGGTGATTTCTGCTGGCCAGATGACCGCACCAGAACCAGAAGAAGACCGCCTGTCTGATGAGCCCGCGAGCCCGGCAAAACAGGCCTTCGCCGGACAGCTGGCAGAACTGATTGATGCCGAAATTGAGCGGCGGCTGACAGAACGGCTGAACAAAGACAAAACGCCTGTACCTGCCCAGAAGCGGGCCACAAAACAAAAACAGGCAAAACAGGCCAGCAAGCCCAAAAAGCAAAAAAAGTCTGCCGCGCACAGCAAAAAGGCAAAACCAGATAATCCTGCGCCGAAAAAGACAACAAAGGCGCGCCGGAGACCAAAATCATGAATATGCGTGTCGCCTGTCCACATTGTCAGGTTGTTGGCGTGGTTCCTGATGAGCTGCGCAAATTCAGCAACTGGCCTGTCGCCTGTCACCATTGTCATCAGCATTATTATGTGCCGGTAATCTCATCACCAGCGCCGCTGTCCCGCCAGGTTGAGCTGGCCTGTGCCAGCTGTGGCCAGACATCTGCGTTGGACAAGCAGGCCTATGATTCGATCCTGACAGAAAAATTCCCGCTCTTCTGTCAGAGCTGTCACAGCTCTCTTACCGGAGATGACGCAAATATTGTTGAGCTGGACCATCCGGACAAATCTGGTCAAACCACACAGGCTGTTGGCATGAAATCGGCACTGGCCCTTGTGTTTGCCGGCTTTTTCATTGTCAGTGTCTCGGTCATGGCGGCTCATGAAGGGCTGATCAGCAGAGAATGGCTGGATAATCTTCTGCAGCATCTGCCAGATCGCGCGATTGTGGTCAGCTATCTGACAGACGCCCTGAAATCTAGCTCAGAAACCGGGCAATAGCCTGGCTGGTGTAATCCACCATCGGAATAATCCGGGCATAATTCATATGCCGGGGGCCAATAACACCGACAGCACCAATGATTTTCCGGTCTGCGTTCCGGTAAGGAGACAGCACAACTGAACAGCCGGTTTCTGAAAACAGCTCATGTTCAGCACCGATAAATATCTGCAGCCCATCTGCTGCAAGCACAGACTGCATTAATTGGGTGGCATGACTGCGCATTTCCAGCTTGTCAAACAACAGCCTGACCCGGGCCAGATCATCAACAGCTTTGACATCTTCAAGCAGATTTGTCTGGCCGTTCAGAATCAGTGACGCTTCATCCCGGCCTTCTGCATCAGACCAGCTGGCCAGCCCCCGCGCGATCAAATCGCTGGTTAAAGTATCCAGTTCGGTCTGATGATGAACCCGGTCCTGATCAGCCAGACGGACAATATCTGTCAGCGGTTTGCCTTTATAATGGCCGTTCATATAATTGGAGGCTTCAACCAGACAATGCGCCGGAATACCGGCTGGCATTTCGATCAGCCTGTTTTCAACATGACCGTTTGAAAACACCAGAATCACCAGAATTTTCCGGTCCTGAACAGGCACAAATTCAATGTGATTTACAGACAAATCTTCACTTGGGGCCATCACAAGAGCAGCACATTTGGACAGGCCGGATAACGCCAAGCTGGCTTTGTCCAAGGCCTGATTAACAGACAAGCCGTCACCGACAGACAGGCTGTCAAACGATGCCTGGCTGTCAACCGGCAGAGCAGATTGTATTTCCATCAGCCCGTCAACAAACAATCTGAGCCCGGCATGGGTCGGCAGGCGCCCGGCAGAGGTATGTGGTGAGAATAGCAGACCTGCTCCTTCCAGCTCTGCCATGATGGCGCGTACAGACGCAGATGACAGCCCGATATCCGGATGTGATGAGATCACACCAGAGCCCACAGGTGTTCCTGTTTCCAGGTAATTATTGACAATGATATTGAAAATTTCCTGACTCCGCTTGGTCATTTCCAAAACAGGAAGTGAGGTCATGGGGATATCCTATTGTCTGCAGCTGTGGTATTGAACGACTAAGTCTAATATAAACCGTGGTCTGCTTCTCTGCAAAACAGTTCTGAGCACAGGCCCTACCAGAGGCAGCCCCTATCCATGAGTTCCCATCGTCCGTCAGGCCGTTCAGCAGAGCAGATGCGCCCGGTCAGTTTTGAGCCCCATTTTTCCCCATATGCTGAAGGGTCCTGTCTGATTTGTATTGGCCAGACACATGTGATTTGCACCGCATCTGTTGATGAACGTGTACCGCCATTCCTGCGCGGTACAGCCAAAGGCTGGGTGACAGCAGAATATGGCATGCTGCCCCGGGCAACCCATTCGCGTATGGACAGAGAAGCAGCCAGAGGAAAGCAGTCTGGACGAACCCAGGAAATCCAGCGGCTGATCGGCCGGTCTTTGCGGGCCGTGACTGACCTGTCTGCCCTTGGTGAACGGCAGATTAAAATTGACTGTGATGTGATCCGTGCTGATGGCGGGACCAGAACAGCCTCTATCACCGGCGCATGGGTCGCGTTATCGCTGGCGTGCGAGCATCTTCTGCAGAAAGGTGATATCACCCGTTCACCGCTTCGTGATCAAGTTGCCGCCATTTCCTGTGGGCTGACCGCGGCCGGGGCGGTTTTGGATCTGGATTATGACGAGGACAGCACAGCTGAGACAGATGCGAATTTTGTGCTGACAGCCAGTGGCGGCATTGTGGAAATTCAAGGCACGGCTGAACAGACCCCGTTTACAGCAGATCAGTTCAGCAGCATGCTGGGTCTTGCCCAAGCCGGCTGTGCCGACCTGTTTGAACAGCAGCTGGCCGCCGCCCGCCAGCCCCGGCCGGCCTGAGCCTTCTTTTTTTGCACAAAATAATTAACGGACCCTGCTGATGAGCCGAACATTCAACCGTGAAGACAGTCTTGTGATTGCCAGCCATAACCCAGGAAAAGTGCGGGAAATATCTGATTTGCTGCAGCCCTTGGGTATCAAGATTATCGGTGCAGGAGAGTTGGGGCTGATTGAACCAGAAGAAACCGGACAGACCTTTATTGAAAATGCTGTTTTGAAAGCCAGCCTTGCTGCAGAGGCCGCTGGCTTGCCGGCCTTGGCTGATGATTCAGGACTGGCCGTCAATGCTCTGGGCGGGGCACCAGGGATTTATTCTGCGCGCTGGGCCGGGCCGGACAAAGATTTTACCCAGGCGATGCGCCGGGTCAGCGAAGCCTTGCTTCTGGGCGGTAATCCAGACAGAAGCTGTGCCTTTATCTGTGCCCTGGCGCTGGCCTGGCCAGATGGCCACACAGAAAGTTTTGAAGGCCGGGTTGCCGGAACCATAACCTGGCCTGCCAGAGGAGAGCGGGGATTCGGATATGATCCGATATTCACGCCGCATGGCTATGACCAGACTTTTGGCGAGATGGATCCGGAACAAAAACATGCGATGAGCCACCGTGCTGACGCATTTTCACAATTGCTCAGCTCATGCCTGACCCCGTAATCCCGAACAATACCTCCCTCAGCCTTTATGTTCATTGGCCGTTTTGCCTGTCCAAATGCCCATATTGTGATTTTAATTCCCATGTGGCAGGCCAAATTGATGCCGATGCCTGGCAGGCGGCCCTGATCACAGAACTGGCCTTCATGGCCGAACAAGCCGGCACGCTTGCCCAACCGCCGACAGGCAGATTTCAGCTGAACAGCATTTTTTTTGGTGGCGGGACCCCGTCATTGATGCCGCCACAAATCGCGGCTGCGGTGATCGACAAGGCCTGCGGTTTGTTCAGTCTGGCTGATGATTGCGAAATCACAGCAGAGATGAACCCCACTTCTGTTGAAATCGCCAAGCTGAAGCAGTTTGCTGATGCCGGAATAAACCGGGTGTCTGTCGGTATTCAGTCGCTTGAACCGGACGGGCTGAGCTTTTTAGGGCGTGAACACAGCACAGATGAGGCTCTGGCCGCATTGGATGCGGCGCAGCGTCATTTTGGATCTGTATCTGCAGATCTGATCTATGGCCTGCCAGACCAGACAACAGATAACTGGTCAGGTCAGCTGGATCGGATTCTCGGCTTCGGGCTGTCTCATCTATCCTGTTATCAGCTGACCATAGAGCCTGGCACCGTCTTTCACACCCGCGCCCGTCAGGGCGATATTCTGACCGCAGATGATGATCATGTGGCCGATCTGTATCTGCTGACAGATGAGCGTCTGACAGCAGCCGGTCTGCCAGGTTATGAAGTGTCCAACTATGCACAGCCCGGCAAGGAATCTCAACATAACCTGAATTACTGGCGGTCAGGAGACTGGGTGGCCATTGGCCCTGGTGCACATGGCCGCCTGTCTACACAGCAGGGCCGGTTAGTGATGGAAAACAGAAAGAGCCCGGAGGGATGGCTGGCTGATGTAAGCGCTAACGGGCATGGCTGTCAGCAGCAGATGGTTGAAACACACCGGCAGAGCTTTGAAGATTACTGGATGATGGGGCTGCGGCTGAATGACGGTGTGCCCTGGCCCGACCCCGCGGCCTTTGGGGGGCAGGGTTACAGGCTGAATACACGCTGGCTGGATATGTTTTTATCAGAAGGCTGGCTGGAGCAAACATCGACCTATCTGCGGGCCACACGTCAGGGCCGGTTGCGGCTGAACACAATATTGGTGCATCTTCTCAGCGACGAGGATAATGAGCTCAGAGATCAAGTGTCGTGAGCTGATTCTCAGTAAGAAGATAAAGCTCATATTGGCGCTGGTTGCGACCATCCGGCAGCAATTTGAACTGGCCGCTGAAACCGGCAAATCCCTGTTCACGAATTAAGCTGGCGCGCCAGTCTATAGGCATTTGTTGGGCTTCATCAGTGTTGCGGCTCAGCTCTTGTTTGGTGACCGCAATCAGGGCAAACGCATCAAACCCAAGCCTGGCCAAGGTATTTGAGGGTCGTTTAAACACAGTCTGCCACTGTTTTTCAAACCCTTCAGAGGCTGGCAGTGTGGCTTGCGTGATAATGCTGCCCTGAAGCGACGGTTCAGACACAAGATCAGCCCGAGACCATAAATCCGTGCCCAGATAGGTAACCCTGGACGGATCAAGATCATAAAACGACAACACCGGGGCCGTGCGCAGGATGAAATCAGGCCCGCCGGCCAGGATAAGCACATCATAGGCGGGCGGCGGTAACGCCTCATCATCATCTGCTGGCTTCTGATAGCGGCTGAAGGCTTTAATCGCCTGTTTCAGACTGTCTTCATCTGAGAGGACCGCCGGCGTTAACAAGCTGGTCTGAAGCGGTTGCAGGCCAAATTGCGACAAGCGAGAGACCGCATGGCTAAGCACCTGCTGGCCAAAGGCATCTTCTGAAGCCAATATCGCCACCCGGGTTTTATTTTCACTGACCGCATAGCCCAGAAGATGGTCAATCTGTTGTTCTGGCAAATACCCCAGCACCCAGTTGCCAGGTGAGGCAGATTCAATATTGTTGGACAGCGCAAGAACAGGGATGGCTGAGGCCGCAAGGATAGGGCGGGCTTTGCGCACAGAAGCGGTAAATAAAGGGCCGACAACAATATCCACTTCAGACGCCACCGCTTCGCGCGCGGCCTGTTCTGCCTGAACCCCGCCAGCGGTATCAAAAAAAACAATATCCACATCAGGATCATTGACCTGAAACAGTGCCATTTCCGCCCCACCGGCGATATCCTGTCCAAGCCCGGCATAATCTCCTGACAAGGGCAACAACAAGCCTATCCGCAACCGGGTATCCTGTTTTTCTGGCAGGCTGAACGGCTGCACCGGCTGTTTGGCTTCCGGCCGTTTGGTCTTCAGCAGGCCAAGTGCGGCATTGAGGGCCTGTTCAGCCAGCTGGCTGCGGCCCTGATCTTCCGGCAAAGGCGCGGCCGGCCGGATGGCGGCAACCTCCAGCTCTTGATCTGTTGTGATCTCCTGATCCTCAACCTGGGCAATCAGGTCACCGACAATATCTGGCTCATCACTTTGTTCAAACACTGACCCCAGATTGGCCTGTGCAGGAGTGGAAGTGGGTTGCGTCTGCACAGACTGAGAGACGTGCTGGCAGGCAGACAGCCCGCAGATCAGGGCTGCGGCTGCGCACCAGTTCAAAAATGTCCTTTGTCCAGCCATCGTTCTGATCACCCTGGTCATCCCGAAACCACCTTATGGTCATTGATTACCCTATACTGCCGCTATGTCTTAAATGTGGCAAAGAGAAAATATGCACAAAATTTTCCCCCCGCAGCCGGGTTCACAAGTGACCATAGCCGCGCATTCAGATAAGCTTCAGGCAGGCTAGACAAAGAGGGTGACGCCATGCTGACCATCATATCAACGCCGATCGGCAATTTAGGGGATATTACCTATCGGGCCGTGCAGATGCTGGCCGCAGCTGATATTATTGCGTGTGAGGATACCCGGCAGACCCGCAAATTGCTCAGCCTGGCCGCGATAAAAACATCAGCCCAACTATGGGCCTATCATGATCATAATGGCGCGAGCATGCGCCCGAAGCTGATCGCCGCTCTTACCTCAGGCAAGACCATCGCGCTGGTCAGTGATGCAGGCACACCTCTGATTTCAGACCCCGGCTATAAGCTGGTGGCGGCCTGTCATGAAAACAACATACCCGTCACCGCCGCGCCCGGGCCCACGGCCCCTGTAATGGCGCTGACCTTGTCTGGCCTGCCCAGTGACAGATTCACATTTAACGGCTTTGTGCCCCAGAAACAAAAAGCCGCCAGAGCCGCCTTGAGCGAGTGCCGGTCTTCACCTATGACCCAAATATGGTTTGAAACCCCAAAACGGCTGGCCGCCACGTTACAGATGATGGCTGAGCTGTATGGCAACAGACATTGTGTGGTCGCCCGCGAATTGACCAAGCTGCATGAAACCCTGCATCGCGGCAGCCTGGCCGAACTGGCCGCCAGTTTCAGCAATGGCGATGCCCTGAAAGGAGAGTTGGTACTGGTGGTTGAAGGCGCCGAAAAAGACAGCCAGCAGATGAGCCTTGATGACGTCCGTGCCCAGCTTGAGGTTGTGTTGCAGACCGCCAGTGTGCGTGATGCGGTTCAAGAACTGGAGCTGCTGTCTGGCCTGCCGCGAAAACAAATCTATCAGATGGCTCTGGAGATTGATAAGGCGAAAGAGATAAAGACAAATCGTTAAACGAAAATGATGAATCGCGTTATGCTGTTCAGGTGGTGGGCAAACAAACAGCAGATGACAGACGCTGGGCAGAAAAGACCGGACGACTGGCTGAATATCTCACCCTTTGGGTTTACCGGCTTCAAGGCTATCGCTGTTTATGCAGACGCTGCCGCATCCCGTTTGGTGAAATTGATTTGCTGATGAAAAGAGGCCGCCGGATTCTGGTTCTGGAAGTGAAGTTCCGCACACAAAACCACCTGCCAGAAGAAATGGCCTTGCCCAGCAAGACACAATGCCAGCGAATAAGACAGGCGGCCTTATGGCTGACAAAGCGGCTGGTGCTGACCCCGCAGACAGAAATCCGGCTGCAGGTTGTGTTATGGACAGGCTGGGTGAATATGCGTGTGTTTGAGATGTAAGCCTGTCTGGCGGGCAGATATAGGCGCAAGAGGGATGACCGCTAGACGCTTGGCAAGACAACAGAGTTGGGGTACAAAAAACAAGTCTGTTTCACACTGCTGATACAGCTGGCTTGTTGAGTGTTTACCCTTGTTCAAAATCTTTTTAGTTAGGAAGACCACATATCATGATTCGACAGTTTTTGATCCCGTCCATTATGCTTCTTCTGTCGTCTTTTGCTCTGACAAGTTGCATTGAAACCGCCGTTGGACTGGGCACAGCAGCAGTGGCGGCCTCAACCACCGAAAAAGGGTTTTCAACATCTGTATCAGACGGCGTTATTGAGGCAAAGCTGACAGATAAATTTATTCAGACAGATACATCTCTTGTCACATCTGTAGAAAAATCAGTCAGTAACGGGGCTGTCTTGCTGACTGGCAAGGTTGACACGCACGAACGGAAAATTCTGGCCACACGCCTGGCCTGGGAAATTAACGGCGTCAGAGAAGTGGTCAATGAAATCCAGATCAGCAGCGAGACCTCACTGAAAGCCACCGCTAAGGATCTGGCTGCCAGCGCGCAACTCAGAGCCTCTCTTATCGGTGATCAAGATGTCTCTTCACTGAATTATTCAATTGATGTGGTAAATGGCATTGTCTATCTGTCCGGGGTGGCGGCAAATGAAGATGAGCGTGAACGCGTCATCGCCCATGCACAGGAATTGCGGTTTGCCAAGAAAGTGGTCAGCTACATCATTTTATCGACCGATAAGCGAGACTAGCGCCCATGCCCCTGAATGTGGCTATCCAGATGGACCCGGTGGACACACTGGACATCAGCGGGGATACAACTTTCGCTCTTTCACTGGAAGCTCAGGCCAGAGGACATCATCTCTGGTATTACACACCTGACAGGCTGAGCTATGAGCAGGGACATTTATCTGCCGTTGGTCAGACCCTGACCCTGTTTGACGATCAGAACCATTTTTTTGAAACCGGTCCGGCTGAACAGCGCGACTTAGCGGAAATGGATGTGATTCTGATGCGTCAGGATCCGCCTTTTGATATGGCCTATATCACGGCCACACATTTGCTGGAAATGCTGCCCAAGGGAACCTGGGTTGTAAACAACCCTGCTGAAGTGCGTAACGCACCTGAAAAGCTGTTGGTTACCCAGTTTTCAGATCTGATGCCGCCCACTCTGATCAGCCGGGACCCGGCTGCCATAAGCGCGTTCAGGGATCAGCATAAAGATATCATCATCAAACCTTTGTTTGGGAATGGCGGGGCAGGGGTGTTTCGGTTGCAGCCTGGGGATCAGAACCTGAATTCTCTGCTGGAAATGTTTTTTGGCCAGAATAGAGAGCCGGTAATGGTACAGACCTATCTTTCTGAGGTAAGGCAAGGAGATAAACGGATTATTCTGGTCGATGGCGAAGCTGTAGGGGCGATTAACCGGGTGCCTCAGGAAGGCGAGGCACGGTCAAACCTGCATGTCGGGGGCACCGCCCAGACCATAGAGATCAGCGCAAGAGACCAGCAGATTTGCGAGCGCCTCGGCCCGGAGCTTCGGCGGCGCGGGCTGGTTTTTGTCGGCATAGATGTGATCGGCGATTATCTGACAGAGATCAATGTGACCTCTCCTACCGGCATCCGTGAAATTGAACGGTTTACCGGGACCAGCTGTGCAGCAGCTTTTTGGGATGTTGTTGAACAACAGCTGCCGCACCATCAGACAAATGGCCTCTTGCCGACTGCTCAGCCATAGGTGATAGGGCCGGTTTGTCTGAGATCAGCCATTTACCGCACCAAACAGAAAATACCGGCGATAAGACAAGGCTTCCAGAACATGAATCCGGTCAATCTGTTCTGATCTGGCCAGATCAGCAATTGTGCGGGCAACACGCAGGATTTTATGAAAGCCGCGGGCAGATAATTTCTGCCTTTCCATCGCTTGTGTCAGCACAGCCTGGACATGACCGTTCAGCTCAATTTCTTTTTGAATATCCGATGCGCCCAGCTTGGCATTAAGATGCATGGCTGTGTGAGGACGCATCTGAACAGCAAAGGCACGGGCCGCGGCAATCCGGGCTCTTACCTCATCACTGGTTTCGGCCGGGCTGTCTGTCATCAGGGCCATCGGCTCAAGCGCTTCAATATCCAGAAGCAGATCAAACCTGTCGAGCATGGGTCCTGAGACTCTGGCCATATAGTTGCGCGCGCAGTCAGGGGCTTTGGTACAGGCTCTGGCCGGATCAGACAAATACCCACAACGACAGGGGTTCATCGCGGCCACCAGCTGAAATTTGGCTGGATAACGGACATGGGTATTGGCTCTGGCAATCACAATCTCGCCTGTTTCCAGTGGCTGGCGCAGGCTGTCCAGAGCCTGGCGTGAAAATTCAGCCAGCTCATCAAGGAACAGCACCCCGTTATGCGCCATAGAAATTTCGCCAGGCCAGGCTTTATTGCCGCCCCCGACCAGCGCAGCCATAGAGGCGGAATGATGTGGATCACGGAACGGGCGGGTCTGGACCAGACCAGTGGCTGGCACAGAGCCGGTGATCGAATGGATCATGGTTGTTTCCAATGCTTCTGCCGGCGTTAAGTCAGGCAGCAGCGAGGGAAGCCGCGCCGCAAGCATCGATTTTCCGGCCCCGGGCGGGCCGATCATCAGCAAATGATGGCCGCCTGCAGCCGCGATTTCCAGAACACGCCGGGCGGTTTGCTGGCCTTTCAGATCTGCCATATCCGGACCTGGCGGCGGTTTTGGCGGCAGGCGGCGTTCCGGGGCTGAAATCACCTGGGTTCCGCGCAGATGGTTGATCAGCTGGGTCAGTGAAGACGCCGCCACAACATCCAGCTCTCCTGCCCATCCAGCCTCAGGACCATTTGCAGACGGGCAAATAATGCGCCGCTTCTGTGCTGCCGCATTCAGCGCCGCGGGCAGGGTTCCGGTGACAGGCTGAATAGACCCGTCCAGAGATAATTCCCCCAGCACAAGATACTCATCAACACTGTCAGCTGGCAGAACACCCATTGCCGTCATCAGCCCCAGCGCAATAGGCAAATCGAAATGCGCCCCTTCTTTGACCAGATCAGCTGGTGCGAGATTGACCGCGATCCGCTTTGCCGGCAGCGACAGGCCAAGAGAAGATAACGCTGCTCTTACCCGTTCTTTTGATTCGGCAACCGCCTTGTCTGCCAACCCGACAATCGCCATCGCCGGAAGCCCGTTTGAGATATGCACCTGAACCGAAACGGTAACGGTTTCAATACCTTTGAACGATACTGTATGGATGAGAGACTGCATCTTATTACAGCTAAAAGCCGTATCTTCTAATGCAAGAAAAAAGTGAGGAAAAATCTAATTTTCCTGCATGTGCGTGAACAGGGCGATTTGTTATGTGTTTTGCGTCAGCCTTTACGAGGGCGCATCGGGCCAAGCGGCTCACCACCCAGAATATGCATATGCAGATGCGGGACATCCTGATGGCCATCGCGGCCTGTATTGGCGATCAGCCTGAAGCCGTTTTGCGTCACGCCTACCTGCTCTGCGACCCGGCCGAGAGCAGCAATATAAGCAGCTTGTTCTTCTGCAGAGGCATGAGCAGAAAAATCAGCCATATCCACATAAGCCCCTTTTGGGATCACCAGAATGTGAACCGGGGCCTGAGGCTGAATATCCTCAAAGCTGAGTGTATGGTCACATTCATCTATTTTTGTGCAGGGTATCTCGCCGCGCAAAATACGGGCAAATATGTTCTGATCATCATAATCAGGGCGGCTCATCTTTATCTCCTTGCGGTCAGTCTTCTTCGCCCTGAACAGATGGACGGTTTTGTTTTTCAACAAGCCCGGACACCCCTTCACGGCGGTCAAGTTCAGCCCATATATCCTGCGGGTCTAGATCAGCTGCCGCCCATACCACCAGCAGGTGATATAACAGATCAGCTGATTCAGACGCCAGTTTCGCCTGGTCCCCGTTCAGGGCCTCGATCAATACCTCGGTTGCTTCTTCACACAACTTACGGGCCGGCTTTTCCGGGGCAGCTGCCAGAAGCTGGGCCGTGTAGCTTGCATCTGAAGCTGCTGCCTTGCGTGCAGCGATTGTCTGATACAGCCTGTCCAGACTATGGGCGGTGGTCGGGCTGGGGTTGGTTTCGTCTGCCATCAGCTTTCTTTCACATTTCCTGCTGCTGCGCGGCCAGACGGCGCACCGGCACTCCGGCAGCTTGCATGGCTGATTTTGCCTCATCAATGCTGAATTGTCCAAAATGAAACACTGACGCGGCCAAAACAGCACTGGCATGACCTTGCAAAACCGCTTCTGCAAAATGTTCAGGCTTGCCAGCCCCGCCAGAGGCAATCACCGGAATAGAGACCGCATCACTGACCGCCCGGGTCAGCGGCAAATCAAAACCATCTTGTGTGCCATCACCGCGCATTGAGGTCAGCAGAATTTCGCCTGCACCCAATTTGGCCGCCTGTTCTGCCCACAGCACAGCATCAATGCCGGTTGGCTGACGCCCGCCATGCGTTGTCACCTCAAACATACCCGCCTCATTCAGACGTGCATCTATCGCCAGCACAACGCACTGGCTGCCAAACTTATCTGCTGCCCGGGCGATCAGTTCCGGATCCTTCACAGCTGCAGAATTCACCGACACTTTGTCAGCACCACAGAGCAGTAATTTGCGAAAATCGCTCACCTCGCGCACACCGCCGCCAACCGTCAGCGGCATGAAACATTGATCAGCTGTGCGGGCGATCACATCATAGATGGTATCCCGGCCTTCATGTGTGGCGGTGATATCCAGAAAACACAGCTCATCCGCCCCAGCCGCATCATACAGACGGGCCTGTTCAACCGGATCACCAGCGTCAACCAGATTGACAAAATTCACCCCCTTAACAACGCGCCCGTCATGAACATCAAGGCAGGGGATAACACGCGCGCTCAGCATGGCTCACCTCTGGCAACAGCAAGAGCTTGTTTCAGATCAAGGCGCCCATCATATAAGGCGCGTCCGGTGATCACCCCTTCAAGACCTGTATGGGCCAAAGCCGCACAGGCAGAAATATCGTCGATCTGGCTCACCCCGCCTGAGGCAATGACAGGAATGGACACGTTGGATGCCAGCTCAGCCGTCGCTTCAGCATTGACACCTGTCAGCGCGCCATCTCGTGAGATATCTGTGAAAATGACTGCCGCAACACCGCAATCTTCAAACCTGCGCACAAGATCGACAGCCTTAACCTTACTGGTTTCAAGCCAGCCTTCAGCAGCGATCATCCCTTCGCGCGCATCTGCACCAACCGCGATTTGGCCGGGAAAGGCTGTGGCTGCCTGTCTGACAAGGTCAGGGTTTTTCAGCGCCACTGTGCCCAGGATCACACGGCTGAGACCAACAGATAACCAGGTCTCAATATCCTTCATGGTCCTTATCCCGCCGCCAAGCTGGACCTTTGCGCCAGTTTTCAGAATCGCCTTTACAGCGTCACTGTTCCGGCTTTCGCCAGCAACCGCCCCGTCAAGATCAACAACATGTATCCAGCTGCACCCCGCATCCGCAAATTCCTGTGCCTGCCGACCAGGATCAGGCGCATATACGGTCAGCTTGTCAAAATCGCCATGCAACAGGCGCACAGCCTGGCCATCTTTCAGATCAATTGCAGGATAAAGTGTGATCATAAGACAAAGGTCTTTCTGTAGCAAAAAACAACGGTCACGGGCTTTGCAGCAGCTTGCTGAAATATAAGCCGGGGACAAATTCATCACCGACAAAGGCATAAAACGGGTTGGTGCCAAATTGTTGGTAACCACGGGCCCGGAACGCCCTGATGGCTCTGTCCTGGGTCGCGCGCACATCAAGATTCAAAATCTTGAACCCTTCAGACCGAGCGAAATCTTCGGCCTCTGCCACTAGCTTGCCTGCCAGACCATGACCACGGGCCCAGGGCGCCAGAAAAAATGTTTTTAACTGACAGGCCAGCGCCTGAGCTTCGTTATTGCGGGGCGGGCTGACAATTTGGCATGACCCGGCGATCACATGATCCAGCTTGCCCAGAAACAAGGTCACATCAGGGATCAGCAGAACCCCGCGCCAGTAATCTTCCAGAACTGTGCGCGGTGGCGGAGCCAGCCAGCCAAAACCGCCGCCCGCATCAATCGCTTCTTCGGTTGCATCGCTCAGCTCAGATATATCATAAGCATTCAGCTCTGTGACCATTTCAACGGTCACCAGCGGCTGTCTGTCTTGTGGGGTATCTGTCATCTGCAGCTATCCTCTTTTTCTCATCTCTGGGCCAAGGCTAGGGACGCCACCGCAAAAATCCAGTCAGAAACGCTTGTCCGGCCTGCTGGCTCTTTTCGGGGTGAAATTGTGTGGCCAAAACATTATCACGGCCGATCACAGCTGGTATGTCCACCCCGTAAGATGCGCTGGCCAGACAGTCAGATGGCTGGGCCAGCTGAAACATAAAGCTGTGCACAAAATAAACCTGAGTCCGGGCAGGCAGTTCTGCCAGCACAGCATGTTCAGGTTGATGCAGCTGCAGGTGATTCCAGCCCATATGCGGTATTTTCAGCTGCGGTGCCTCGCTCAGGCTGACCAGATCAGCCAGATGTCTGACCTGGCCTGGAATCCAGCCCAGCCCGGCAATTGTCTGCCCCCCTTCACTGCCTGTATCGGCCAGAAGCTGCATGCCCACACAAATACCCAAAAACGGCCGCGCCTTTTCTTTCACCAGCTCAGTTAAGGTGTCAATCATGCCGTCAACACCAGACAGGCCCGCAAAGCAATCAGCAAAATGTCCGACCCCGGGCAGAATGATCCGATCACACGCAGCCAGTTCCTCAGCCGTGGTTACCCGCAGAATGTCATCATCAGGACAGGTTGCTGAGGCAGCATGGCGGACCGCGTTATGGACCGAATGCAGATTTCCTGATCCGTAATCTATAATACCGATATTCATGTGACGCCTATTTCAGAGGGAGCCGCCCAGCACGCCTTTGGTTGACGGTATGCGCCCGTCACCTCTTGGATCAATCTCACTGGCCTGACGCAGGGCCCGGGCTAAAGCCTTGAAACAGCTTTCAACAATGTGATGTGTGTTCACGCCATATTCATTTTTCACATGCAAGGTCAGGCGCGCGCTCATGGCGAACGCCTGAAACCATTCCCGGAATAATTCAGTTTCCATACTGCCCAGCTTTTCGGCTGGCAGATCAACCTGCCAGACCAGGAACGGACGGCCCGAAATATCCAAAGCAACTCGGCTGAGGCATTCATCCATCGGCACATAGCTGCTGGCATAGCGGTGGATGCCTGCCCGCTCGCCAAGTGCCTTGTTCAACGCTTCACCAATCGCCCATCCGGTATCTTCGGTGGTGTGATGATCATCAATATGCAGATCCCCTTTGGCGTTCAGCGTGATATCCATCAGGCTGTGCCGGGCAAGCTGTTCCAGCATATGGTCCAGAAACCCGATGCCGGTATTGATATCTGCCTGTCCTATACCGTCAACGGTAAGGGATACAGATATCTCAGTCTCATTGGTTTTTCTGTCTATTTGTGCGCTACGTGACATAACAAGCAGCCTTATTTCTGTATTTGTTGAACCAACTTGTGTTTATGATGCGGTGATACCAGTTTTCCGGCAAAAATACCAGATAGCGTTCAGACTTCCTCATCTGTGTCTGGCGGGCTGAAGACAGCCGGGGCAACACTGCCTAATTGTTTGTGCAGCAGTTCGGTCAGGGCAGCACATTCATCTGCAGACAGACGATCTATATTCTGGGCCAGAAGATTCGCCAGAAATGTGGCTTCTGCGGTCAGGCCGCTGGTTTTAACTGTTGGTTTGGGATGCGACATCTGGGCCAGATGTTTGAGCTGTTCTGCATCATCCCAGATCAGACCAAACCAGACACAGATCTGGTCAACAAAGGCTGGTGAGGGCTTGCCCCTCTGGCCATGTTCAAGAGCTGAAATATAAGCAGGCGATACCCCTAAAAACCGGGCCTGCTGCTGAAGCGTGACATTTTTTTCCCGGCGCAACTGCCTCAGCCGTAAACCAAACGGGGTCATCTGTTGTCACCGCGCTGGCGTTTCAGACGGATATACAAAGCCCCGGCACCGCCATCTTGAGGTTGAGCCTGTGATATGGCGTTGATATATCCCGCCAGGGGTGCATCTTTCAGCCATAACGGCACCTCGTGCCGCAACACCCCCTGACCATCCCGCCCTTTACCGGTGATCACCAGAACATGACGCAAATTCTGCTGTACCGCGCGGCTGATAAAGGCAATCAGCTGTCTATGCGCCTGCTCTTTTGATAGGCCATGTAAATCCAGCCTGTCTTCCAGGGCCATCTGGCCACGCTGCAGGCGGCGTGCATTTGATCTGTCAATGCCTGATCGCTCGCCAAGTCTGAGGTCAGCCGGGCGCGGGGCAGGTGGTTTTGCTGGCGGCGCTTTGGGTGTTTGTTTCGCGACAGGTTTTTTTGCCGCTTTTTCAGCGGTGGCGGCAGGATCAGCCACCGTTCTGGCCTCTTCTTTCAGAAACACAGTATTGCGGCGCGAGGGCAGTTCAGTCACGCTTTTGGTCACCTGTTCCCACAGCGCGGTATCATCAGCAGGCGGCTGGCCCGGTTTTGACGGCGGGCGGCGTGACGGGCTGTCTTTACGGTAACGTCCCATGGCGCGCATCTATCAGTGCAAATCTGCGGGCTACTTCCCTTATCCTGCAGATTTATCAGCTGTCATCCTCAGTTTGTGTTTCCACCAGCTTCCAGTTCGGGTCATTCAGCTGCGTATCACGCTCAAATATCCAGATATCTGTGATTGTGGCCTGTTCTTCTGACTCATCTTCAATAACCTGGCCATCTTTGTCTTTGACGACCCGGCTTTGCTGGCTGACAAATTTAACCGTAACAGAAGCAATGAAATCTTTCACCGTGGCATCGATCAGCTGTACATCATCAATTGCATGAACTGTGATCGCCAACTGGTCACCCTCTTTATTGCGGGTATGCACACTACTGGCAAATTCCTCATACAACTCAAACGCCAATAAACGGCGCAAAGTTGCCAGATCCCCATCTGCAAAGGCCTGAAGGATAAAGCTGAAGGCACTGGCCGCGCCTTGCATGAACTCATCATCTTTGAAACTGGAATCAGCACGTCTGACCGCTTCCAGACCCTCGCCATTGGCAAGCGGGTTGTTTGCCCGTAACGGGACAATTTTCTTTGGCGCAGAATTATCATTTTCGGTCTGTACCGTAGAATCAAAAGCGGACTGTTCCGGCCGTTTCTGTTCAAACCCGTCCCGGTTGCCCAGAATAGAGCGCAGGCGGAAAATGAGAAATAATGCGATCGCTGCAAAAATGAGTATGTCAATGAAAGGCATGGTTCACTTCACACTTATGTAAAAAGGGTTAGTCTGTCTGGTCTTATAAGAAAAGATACAGACGCTGATTTGCATCTGGACAATCCGTTCCTATATGTACCAGATACCTAGTAGACATAATCACAACTAGGCCAAGTTACAAGCAAAGGACCGAAAATGCCTCTTCTCCTGCTCATTTTTTTTGGGCTTTATGGCTGGATCGAATTCGAAGCCTTCATTTTGGTTGGCAATATGGTCGGCGGGCTGGTCACCTTTTTGGGCATTTTCATCACAGCTTTCATTGGCATGGCTCTGATGAAACAGCAGGGTGCTTCAATTCTGCGGCGTTGGCAGGCGAATCTGAGCCGGGGTGAGGTCAGCACATCTGCTTTGGCCAGCGGCGTCTCTCTTATTTTGGGGGCGGTGTTAATGCTGTTGCCAGGTTATGTGACTGATCTGGCCGGTCTGCTCTGTTTCACACCTGGTCTGCGCAGCTTAATCGGCCAGTTGATCCTCAGCCGCCTGAGCACAACTGTGTTATCATCAGGATTTGCCAGCCGGTTCACATCTTCATCAGCTGGGCCCGCCGGCTTTTCTGATTTTGACACTGACGAAGACCACCACCGTGCCCAGCCTTTTTCCCGGCCAACACACCCTTCCCTGGACGGTGAGGTCATTGAAGGCCAGTACGAGTCAAAAGACACAACCCAAAAATAGAGCTATACCGCCGGGAATAGCTTGAGAGATGAGATCAGGGCTGTTACAGATGAAATCACCAGCCGCCCGTAACCTATCATACCGGCCAACACAGCAGGACCAGACCCATGGCAGAACAAGCACAATCATCTGAACAGCACCCACAGCACATCAATATTCATGCCCAATATGTGAAGGATTTGTCTTTCGAAAGCCCGTCTTCACCAGACTGCTTTGTACAGCAGCTCGGTCAGCCTGATGTGCAAATCGGGGTGAATGTCACAGCCCAGCGCGTAAATGAAACTCTGTTTGAGGTCGAGCTGAAATTAATGGCGACAGCAAAAGTAGAGGAAAAGACCATATTTGTGGCTGAACTGTCGTATGGCGGCCTGATTTCGGCAACAGGAATAGAAGAAAAAAATCTGCAGCCGCTGATGATGATTGAAGGCCCGCGGATGTTATTTCCGTTCGCCCGGGCGATTATGTCAGATGTGACACGTGATGGCGGTTTCCTGCCTTTGAATTTGAATCCTATTGATTTCGTCGCTTTATATAAAAACAATTTGACCAAAGCAGAGCCATCTGGCGAAGCAGAGCCGTCTGAAAACACGACCGTCAATTAATCTTCTCAGCGGAGCCAGATAGGGTTGTCCATACGTTCAATCAAGGTTTGATGATCCGCTGCTTCTTGTTCAGGAAGCGTGAATGAACGGGCCGGGCGAACAGGCTTATTGGTCAATATAAATCCTGATAAGTCTGTATCTTCAGGTGAGGCGGTTTCTGGTGCGTGTTGGCCGGTATCCTCATCAAGCTGCAGGCCAGGCTGGCGGCCCCCTTGCAGTTCCACATAAACAGCCGCCAGCAAATCAGCATCTATCAGCGCGCCATGCAAATCACGATGCGAGTTATCCACACCGAACCGGCGGCACAACGCATCCAGGCTGGCCTGCGCGCCAGGATATTTTTGACGAGCCAGCGGCAATGTATCCACAACACGGTCCATAGATAGAGGCGGATGACCACACCGGCTGAGCTCTGCGTTCAGAAAGCCAATATCAAACGGCGCGTTATGGATCACCAACAGATCATCACCAATAAAATTGGTAAAGTCAGACAATATATCTGCAAAGACCGGCTTATCTGCCAGAAATTCAGATGACAGACCATGAATTTCCTGTGCGCCAGCGTCAATCTCGCGTTCAGGGTTGATATATACATGCAAAGACTGGCCGGTCAGCGACAGATTAACCATCTCAACCGCGCCAATCTCAATAATGCGGTGACCGTCTTTGGCAGACAGGCCGGTGGTTTCGGTATCTAATACAATATGACGCATGATGTGCCTTCACGCCCTGTTCACAGCAGTTTGGCTGATTTCAGCCATTTTCTTAATCGTCTGTTGGTTTCCGCCCGCCCCAGTGAAGATGGCAGCGCCAGATCAGACATCTGTTTTTTATCTGGCTGCGGATATTGCGCCTGCACAATAGCATGAAGTTTTTCCGGCGTCATGCCGTCTCGGCGCAGGGCCCGCTGACGCTGAATGAACGCAGGAGACCAGATCGTAATGACAAAATCACAAGCCTGATCGCCGCCTGTTTCAAACAACAGCGGCACATCAAGAAACACAGCTGATTTCCGGTGTCGGCGGGCCTGTTTTATAAACTGGTCTTTGTGCTGACGGACAAGCGGGTGAAGGATTGCTTCAAGAGCTGCTTTTTTCTCTGGATTTGTGAACACCAGATTACCCAGCCTGTTACGGTTGATGCCTGTTGCCTGATCGCCGATATCCGCACCAAAGCAAGCCGTAATCGCCGCCACCGCCGCCCCGTTCGGGCCCATTAACCGGTGCACGGTCGCATCCGCATCATGAACCGAAAACCGCATCTGACGCAGCATCATCGCGACAGTTGATTTGCCTGTCGCAATTGACCCTGTCAGACCGATAATCAGCATATCACCCGCCCTTTTGACTGGCCGTCAGGCCATGTTCACGAAGCTGGGCCAGAAGCGGCAATAAAGGCAGGCCCAGTATATCATATCCTGTCCCAGACATATCTGTGAACAGGTGTGCTCCTCCGGATTCAATCTGATACGCCCCGGGTGTGGACAGACAAGCTTCTGGAAAGCTGGTGATATAGGCGTCAATATCGGCCTCTGATAGCGGGCGCATGGTCAGGGTGGCGGTTGACAGATGATGCCAGATCCGTTTGCCCTCACGGAACAGGACACAAGCTGTTTTCAGCTGATGCGCCCGGCCCTGTAACAGGCGCAGATGTGATTTTGCCTCATCAAGCGTGCGCGGCTTGCTGAACAGGCGGTCTTCGCAGACCAGGATCTGATCACAGCCCAGGACATATCCAGACTGGTTTTGGCTGACCGCCTCTGCTTTCAGCTCAGCCAAAAGAACGACAAGCTCATCATGAGAAAAGCCCTCCTGAAGGGCGGCCTGTTTGATCGCGTCTTCATCAACAGATGCCGGCGCAATATCAAATGCGATCTGCGCCGCCTCCAGAAGAGCGGCTCTTATCGGGCTGGCAGAGGCCAGTATCAGAGGCTGTCCGGACAGCGACCAGATGGTCATGAGGGCTGGTCCTGTTCCTGCATTTCATTGAGCTTTTGTTCACGCTGATTCACATAAAGATGCAAAATAGCTGCTGCTGTTTCTTCAATTGACCGGCGAGAGACATCCAGAACCGGCCAGTTCTGCGAAGAGAACAGGCGGCGTGCTGACTTCAGCTCATCATTAATACTGTCCAGATCAGCATAAGTGTCATTCTGACTGTCTGACATATGCTGCAGACGGTTCCGCCGGACATGGGCCAACCGTTTGGCATCTGTTGTCAGCCCCACCACAAACAGATCTGGTGTATTTTCAAGCAGATGCAGGGGGAAATCCACATTTGGCACAAGCGCATAATTGGCCACCCTGTAGCCCCTGTTGGCCAGATACATAGAGGTCGGTGTTTTTGATGTGCGTGACACCCCGACAAGCAGAATTTGCGCCTCATTCAGCCTGTCCATATTCAGACCATCATCATGTGTGACCGCAAATTCGACAGCCGCCATCCGGTCAAAATAGGCCTTATCCAGCTTGTGCTGACTGCCCGGGCGTGAATTCTGGCGATAGCCCAAAACAGAGCTTAACATATCCATCAGCGGGTCCAGCACAGACAGGCTGGGGATATTATGACTTTTACAAAGTTGTTCAATCGCATTCCGGATATCGGGGTCAACCACCGAATAGAGCAAAATACCGGGGCTGCGTTTCAAGGCACTGGATATGGTTTCAACATGAGCTGGTGTGCGCACCAATGTCCAGATATGTTCAGATATGTGAACATCAGGGAATTGGGCCAGAGCCGCCCGGGCCACCTGGTGAACAGTTTCACCAGTTGAATCAGAGACAAGATGAATGTGGATAGATGAATCTGCCATGGCCTTAAAGTGATACCAATCTTCACGCAGCCCGTCATCTGTTTAAATGCCCTGTCAATATGTTCAGATAGGCTCTGTTGAAAACCATTTTTCTGGGGATGAAAACTCACCTCAGCTCTATCTGTTCAGCTTATGCACAATTGATGTCAAAATTATGCGCCTGGGGATAAGCACGCCGCACCTAGATATCATTACAACAGATAAGATCAGGGCAGGGCAAATTAGCGTGTTGTATCAGAGTGTAAGCTTGGCAAATCTGGAGATGTTTTCTGTATAAAGCTGGGGATAACAATTGGATTATTTGTAATTCATGTTATTTTGCCTACAACATCACCAACAAGATTCTTTACATTAATAATATTGAAAAGAAGACTATAATGCGGTTCATCGATACCTTAAATGGCATGCGCCATGATCCACCACCTATCTGGATTATGCGGCAAGCCGGACGATATCTGCCTGAATATAAACGTGTCAGACAAACCACATCAGACTTCATCTCATTTTGTCTTGATCCTGAAAAAGCCACAGAAGTCACGCTTCAGCCTATCAGAAGATACGGGTTTGATGCTTCAATCATCTTTTCAGATATATTGCTCATCCCCTGGGCAATGGACCGGAATGTGCAGTTTATCACCGGCAAAGGTCCGGTATTAGATAAGCTGGTGTCTGTAAAAGATATTGAACATTTTGCTGAAACAGATCTGACTATAAAATATAAGGCTGTTGGTGAAGCTGTTCATCAGACCAGAGCTCATCTTCCTGAAGATACCGCTTTAATTGGCTTTTCCGGCGCGCCCTGGACGCTGATGACTTATCTGTTTGAAGGCGGTAGCTCGCGCGATTTTGCGGCCACAAAGTCATATCTGTGGTCACATCCTGATGAAGCTGTAGCTTGTATTGAGATTCTTGTTAAGAAAATCATTGAATTCCTCACCCTTCAGGCAAAAAGTGGGGCAAATGCATTAATGTTGTTTGACAGCTGGGCCAGCGCGGTTCCGGCCAGTTGGCGTGATAAGCTGATTATTCAGCCGCATCAGAAAATCATTGAAACATTAAGACAGCGCGGCATTGATTTGCCTGTGATTTGTTTTCCAAAAGGTCTCGGTGAAGGGCTGGTGGCTTATGCTGACCGGGTTGAGGCATCTTGTATTGCTCTTGATCAGCATACAGATCCTGTCTGGGCACATAAAAATTTGCGCGCAGACCTTCCTGTGCAAGGAAATCTGGACCCGCTGTGCCTTGTCGCTGGCGGGGATCAGCTGAAAAAAGAAGTCAGCCGGATACTGGATTGTTTTGCAGACAGGCCCCATATCTTTAATCTTGGTCATGGGGTGGTGCCACAAACACCGCCTGAACATGTCCAGGATTTGATCGATTTGGTTCGTAACGGGCGGTAGAGTGTGATTATGGATTATTTGTGGCTGAAAGCACTTCATCTGATTGCTGTTATGTCATGGATGGCGGGGTTGCTTTATCTGCCGCGGCTGTTTGTCTATCATGCGATGGTTGAACCGGGCTCGGTTCGGGCGCAGACCTTTAAATTGATGGAACGCCGGCTGCTGAAAGCGATTATGAACCCGGCGATGATTGTCTCATGGGGGCTGGGTCTGTGGATGTTACATCAAAATCCCAGCCTGCTTGTCATGCCCTGGATGTGGGTCAAGCTTGTCTGTGTGGTTCTGATGACGGCCTGCCATATGGTATTTGCCCGGATGCGCCGGAATCTGGAAGCTGATCAGGCCTTAAGCGGAAAAGCCTATCGAATCTGGAATGAAGGCCCGACCGTGCTGTTGATCATTATCGTGATTATGGCGGTGGTTGAACCGTTCTGAGCATCAAACAGGCTTTATGTAAATTTGACAGATCCATCCTGATTATGGCATGAAGAAGCTGTAAGCCGGATGTATCGCATCTCTCTCCTTCTTTTGATTGTCCGTGCCGCTCCGTTCTGTGGAGCAAACACACCTTTTCCATACATCTTTGTTTCAGGGTAAAAAAAGATGCATTTGCAAGAACTTAAATCAAAAACAGCAGCTGAGCTTCTGGCCTATGCTGAAGAGCTGGAAATTGAAAATGCATCGACCTTGCGCACGCAAGACATGATGTTTGCGATTTTGAAACAGCTTGCTGAAAATGATGTTGTGATTCGCGGCACAGGCGTTCTTGAGGTGTTATCTGACGGGTTTGGTTTTTTGCGGGCCCCGGAATCAAATTATCTGCCCGGACCTGACGATATTTATATCTCTCCCAGCCAGGTGAGGCGTTTTGGCTTGCGCACGGGTGATACTGTTGAAGGCGAGATCAGAGCACCAAAGGATGGCGAGCGTTATTTTGCCCTGTTAAAGGTAGAATCGATTAATTTTGAAGATCCTGAGGCGGTCCGTCATCGGATTAATTTCGATAATTTAACCCCGCTCTATCCAGATGAAAAACTCACCATGGAATTGCCGTTCGATCCGGACCGCAAAGATAATACACCGCGGGTGATGGATTTAATCTCTCCCATCGGTAAAGGCCAGCGCGGGTTAATAGTGGCACCGCCGCGGACCGGTAAAACCATGATGCTGCAAAGCATTGCGCATGCAATTTCGGTCAATCACCCAGAGGTCTATCTGATTGTGTTGCTGATCGATGAACGTCCTGAAGAAGTGACTGATATGCAGCGGTCTGTAAATGGTGAGGTGATTTCATCAACATTTGATGAACCTGCCCTGCGTCATGTTCAGGTAACCGATATGGTGATCGAAAAGGCCAAACGTCTGGTTGAACATAAGCGTGATGTGGTTATTTTGCTTGATTCGATCACACGTCTGGCGCGGGCCTATAACACAGTTGTGCCCTCATCAGGAAAAGTGCTGACCGGGGGTGTTGATGCCAATGCTTTGCAACGGCCAAAACGGTTCTTCGGCGCGGCCCGGAATGTCGAACAGGGTGGATCACTGACCATTATTGCCACAGCTCTTATTGAAACCGGCTCACGTATGGATGAGGTGATTTTTGAAGAGTTTAAAGGCACCGGCAACAGTGAAGTTGTGCTGGATCGGAAATTGTCTGATAAGCGGGTGTTCCCGGCAATAGATGTGACCAAGTCAGGCACACGTAAAGAAGAGTTGCTGGTTGATAAACAAACCTTGTCTAAAATGTGGGTGTTGCGGCGCATTCTGATGCAGATGGGGCCTGTTGATGCAATGGAATTCCTGGCAGATAAAATGCGCCATTCCAAGACAAATACAGATTTCTTTGAACAGATGAACAGCTAAGCTGTGCGGCGATGTCTGGCTTCTAAATCAATAAGCCATTGTTTTCTTTTTATATTTTCTGGATCGCGAGGGGTGGTTTTATCACCGCCGCTGTAATTGTCAAATGTGCCGTCCGATTGCACCACACGATGACAAGGCAAGATAATCGGCAGCGGGTTACGTTGGCAGGCCTGACCGGCGGCACGGGCAGCCTTTTCATTTCCCCATCGTTTGGCGAAATCTTTATAGGTGATGGTCTGGCCATATGGGATCGCTGACATCACAGTGAGCCATCTGCGAAACGCCTCGCTCTGGCCGGACAGGTCAAGCGGCAGGGTAAATATCTGTAAATTGCCGGCCAGATAAAGCAGAAGCTGATGTGTTGTTTCACGTGAAACATCATTATCTTGATCTGGCGTCTCAAAAGGGGTTTGTTGCCAGTCAAGAGCATAGAGACCATTTGGGCTGGCACAGGCGCGCATATAGCCGAGCGGAGTGGTGATTGAGCTTGTAAACATGGCAACTGATATTCTAGCGTTGAACTAAAGCAGGATGCTGCAGCCTGAAGTTTAGCATGGTTAACCTTTTTACACAGGCCTTCTTTAAGGAAACGAACAGAGTTATGAAAACAGCGTCTTTTGCCGATACAATTTTTGCTCTGGCGACACCGCCTGGCCGCTCGGCACTGGCGGTTATCAGAGTATCTGGCGAGACAGCATTGGCTGTGCCGGCAGCGTTCGGGGCAGCACCAATAACGCCGCGCCAGGCGCATCGCAGATGGTTGAAGGATGCAGCAGGCAGTTTGCTGGATGATGTGATGCTGATCGGCTTTGCCGGGCCAGCCTCTGCCACTGGTGAAGATGTGCTGGAAATCCACACACATGGCTCGCCGGCTGTGGTTGAGGATATTTTGCATCATCTGGCCGCTCAGCCCGGCTGCCGTCCCGCTGAGGCCGGCGAATTCACCCGCCGCGCGCTGGATAACGGCAAAACAGATATAACCGCAGCTGAAGGGTTGGTTGATCTGATCGCCGCAGAGACCAGCCTGCAACGACGTCAGGCAACAGCACAGATGGCAGGCAGTCTGCGCCGTCCTGTAGAGGCCTGGCGGCAAGATATCATTTCCTGTTTATCTTTGTTGGAAGCTTCAATTGATTTTGCAGATGAAGAGCTGCCAGACACGCTTCAGACACAGATTCAGGACCGAATTCAGGCGATTTTTAAGGAAATGACGGCTGGTTTGGCAGCGTCGCGCAGAGGAGAGATGGTCCGCTCTGGGTTGTCGGTGGTTCTGGCCGGTCCTGTCAATGCCGGCAAGTCAACCACACTGAACGCACTTGCCCGCCGTCCGGCAGCCATTGTGTCTGATCGGCCGGGCACCACAAGAGACAGTGTTGAGGTTAGCCTTGATATTTCAGGCGTACCTGTGGTGCTGACAGATACAGCTGGCTGGCGACAGACAGATGATCCTGTTGAAGGTGAGGGCATAAATCGCGCCAGACAGGCCGCCTCACAAGCAGATCTGCTGCTGATCGTGGTTGATGGCAGCCAGCCTGGCTGGGCTGATCAGGTGCTGACCATCTCTGGCTGGAGCCAGGCTGATGTGTTTGTTCTAGTGAACAAACAGGATAAGGGCATGCAGGATGAACAGAAACTGCTGGTGTCTGCGGACATCCTCGCGGGCAATGTGATCGCCATCAGCGCGCAGGATGGCACCGGCCTTGACCAGCTTGAAGATCGGTTAGACCAGTTTGTCGCTGATTTGAATTCAGACCAATCATCTGTGATGTTAACCCGGGTCCGCCATCGTCAAGCCCTGAGTGAGGCGTCTCATCACCTTCAGGCCAGCTTGACCTTATCTGTTGCGGATCAGACAGAGCTTGTTGCTGAAGAGTTCAGATCAGCCACAGTGGCGCTGTCCCGTATTCTTGGCCAGATTGATATTGAGGATGTGCTTGATCACATCTTTTCTTCTTTTTGTATCGGTAAATAGCGAGCGACCATACCGGACGCTGGCGGCGCGAACCGGATTGATGATTGATGTTTCACGTGAAACAGAGTAATTTGTCGCCATCAGTCTGGCCAGAACGATAAGAGGGCTGGTGAGGCCAGTAAAAGGCTGGCTGTGTCTCTTTTTCCAGATGTGAACATGGAATGAACGTAATGACGCCTCAGAAATATGATGTTGTGGTGATCGGCGGCGGCCATGCAGGCACAGAAGCAGCGGCCGCGGCAGCCCGTATGGGGGCCAAAACAGCTCTGGTCACCATGAAGACAGATAAAATTGGCGAGATGTCCTGTAATCCGGCAATCGGCGGGCTGGGCAAAGGCCAGTTGGTTCGGGAAATTGACGCCCTTGACGGGTTGATGGGGCGGGCAATTGACCAGGCAGGTATTCAGTTCCGGATGCTGAACCGGTCCAGAGGGCCGGCTGTACATGGCCCGCGTGCCCAGGCTGACCGTAAGCTGTATCGCCAGGCGGTTCAGAGCTTGCTGGCCGAACAGGATGGGTTAACCGTCATTGAAGGCGCGGTTGCCGATATTCAGACCCGTCAGGGCCGCGTTTCAGGAATTATTACTGAAACAGGTGATGTGATCTCAGGCGATGCTGTTGTGTTAACCACAGGGACATTTTTGGGCGGGCTGATCCATCTGGGCACAGAGCGCACACCTGCAGGCCGTGTGGGTGAGCAGCCCTCTGTTGCGCTGGCAAAGCGGCTGCGGGAGATGAAGCTGCCAATAGGTCGGCTGAAAACAGGCACACCTGCCCGTCTTGATGGTCGCACAATTGACTGGTCTCGTCTGGCCATGCAGCCAGCAGACTTAGAGCCTGTTCCGTTTTCTACGCTGACAGACAAGATTGAGGTGCCACAGATTGAATGCGGTATCACCCGGACCAACGCCAGGACACATGAAATTATCGCAGAATCTTTGCATTTATCAGCTGTTTATTCCGGACAGATAGAAGGCCAAGGGCCCCGCTATTGCCCGTCTATAGAAGATAAGGTGCATCGGTTTGGCGATCGTGATTCGCATCAGATTTTCTTGGAACCTGAAGGGCTGGATGATCACACAGTTTATCCGAACGGTATCTCAACCAGCCTGCCGCGTGATGTACAGGCTGCGCTTCTGTCAACAATTGAAGGGCTGGAGACAGCTGAAATCCTGCAATTTGGCTATGCGATTGAATATGATTTTGTTGATCCCCGCGCGCTCACCTCATCACTTGAGCTGAAAACCCTGCCTGGTTTGTTTCTGGCGGGTCAGATTAATGGTACCACCGGCTATGAAGAAGCTGCTGCCCAGGGTTTGATGGCCGGGGTGAATGCCGTGCTCAGTCTGGCAGCCGGGTCAGATCAGGCAGACCGGTTTGTGCTGGACAGGGCAGATGCATATATCGGCGTCATGATTGATGATTTGGTCACCAAAGGGGCGCCTGAGCCTTATCGGATGTTCACCTCACGCGCAGAATACAGGCTGTTTCTGCGGGCAGATAACGCTGATCAGAGACTGACAGACAAGGGCCTGGCGGTTGGCTGTATTGGCGGGCAGCGCGAAACTCACTGGCAGCAGAAAAAACAGGCTCTGCAACAGGCTGAGCAGATCTTGTCAGCAACCCCGAAGCGGCCGAAGGAGCTGGCCGCCGCCGATTTGCCTGTGTCACGTGACGGCAGCCCAAAAACACCGGCTGATCTGCTCGCTCTTGATGGGATCACATTTTCTGACTGCCTGCGCCTGTGGCCAGAGTTGGGTCAGATAGACAAATCGTTACACAGCCAGCTGGAAACAGATTGCCGTTATTCAGGTTATCTGGCGCGGCAACAGGCCGATATTGACGCCATGCGCCGTGATAATGCGTTGAAAATACCGCCACAGACAGAATTTAGCGCCATTGGTGGTCTATCAGCTGAATCCTGTGATTTGCTGCAACGATTCCAGCCTGAAACCATTGGCCAGGCCAGCCGTATACCTGGTATGACACCTGCAGCTCTGGTTGCTGTCTTGCGGTATCTGAAAAAAGACAGACAATCATCAGCAAGCAGGGCTGAGCACAGCAAGCAGGCTCAGCGTTGACGGTCACGTCTCTGATCCAAAAGATGAGTTGAGGCAAGCGGAGAGTGCAGTGAAGGACCGGTTTTTCCCGCCACATAGCGGCCAAGACGAGATCTGCGCCTATTTAGATGTTTCACGTGAAACACAAGACAGGCTGGTGACATATGTTCAGCTGCTGGAGAAGTGGCAGAAACGGATTAATCTTGTCTCCTCTTCAACCTTGCCTCAGGTCTGGCAACGCCATATTCTGGATTGTGCCCAGCTTGTGCCGTTTCTGCCAAAAGAGGCGAAAACGGTGATGGATATTGGGGCAGGGGCCGGTCTGCCAGGCCTTATTCTGGCGATTTTAACAGATCATCAGCTGCATCTGGTGGAATCAGACAGCAAAAAAGTGGCGTTCATGCGCACAGCAATCGCTGAGACAGGGGTGGATGCTGTCATTCATCATGGCCGCATTGAAGAGCTGGCCTGTCTGCATATGGATGTGATTACCGCCCGCGCGCTTGCCCCCTTAGCCAGATTGTTTCACCTCACAAAGACCCAGCATCATGATGGTCTGGATTATTTATTTCTAAAAGGTAAGGGTGTAAAACAGGAATTGACCGCGCTACCAACTTCGTTAACACTAACCGCTCATACTTATCCCAGCATCACGGATAGAGATGCTGTTATTGTTCACTTTAAAAACCAGAATTAACATATTTTTTCAGATACTTAGGGAATTGTTATGTCTGCCAAAGTCATCGCTGTAGCCAATCAAAAAGGAGGTGTCGGCAAGACCACCACAGCGGTAAATCTATCAACGGCTTTGGCGGCTTGCGGTATGCATGTTTTATTGGTTGATTTTGACCCGCAGGGGAATGCCAGTACCGGTCTGGGCGTTGATCCTGATGAGCGGGCCTTGAACAGTTACCGTCTGGTTACAGGTGAAACACAAGCTCAGCCAGCGGTAGTCGCCACCCAGGTCCCCGGCCTGTCCTTAATCCCGGCAACAATGGATTTATCTGCTGCTGAGGTAGAGCTGAGCCCTCTGGACAGGCGGGAATACCGGCTGGCGGACAAACTGGCTGAGATAAGAGAGAATTATGATTATATCCTGATCGACTGTCCGCCCTCACTTGGTTTGTTGACGGTGAACGCCCTTTGTGCAGCACATACGGTTATCGTCCCCCTGCAATGTGAGTTTTATGCCCTTGAAGGGCTGGCTCAATTAACCCAGACAATTACCATGGTCCAGACCGGCCTGAACACTGATCTTGTTCTGCAGGGAATTGTGCTGACCATGTATGATACCCGGAACAAACTGTCTGAGATGGTCGAAGCTGATGTCAGATCACATTTCGGCACATCAGTTTATCAGACGGTGATTCCTCGTAATGTCCGCATTTCCGAAGCGCCGTCTTTTGGGCAGCCCATTTTAATGTATGATTTGAAATGTGCCGGGGCACAGGCTTATGCCGCCTTGGCCGCAGAACTTCTGAAACAGGAACAGAAAGTCGCATGACCAAGGATACACCTTCAGATAAACCACAAAAAAAGCAGGATGTTCAGAGGCTTGGCCGTGGTTTGTCCAGCTTGCTGGGTGATGCCCCTGCGATCACGCAGTCCACTTTAACGACGAATGCTTCCGGCCAGGCTGAAGCGGCATCTGCAAGCGGAACGGCAGCTGTGGTTCCGGGCCGTAATGTACGGCCTTTGCCGATTGAATGGATTGTGCCTGGGCCATGGCAACCGCGGCGATCATTTGATACAGATGAGCTGAAAGAGCTGGCCGCATCTATCAAGAGCAGAGGGCTTTTGCAGCCTGTGATCGTCCGCCCTCACCCTGATCAGCCGTCCCGGTTTCAGCTGATCGCCGGTGAACGACGCTGGCGGGCCGCCCAAATCGCCTCATTACATGATATTCCGGCCGTTATTTCCGCGTTTGATGACAAAGAAGCCGCAGAATTGTCGTTGATCGAAAATATTCAGCGGCGTGATCTGTCTGTGATTGAAGAAGCTGAAGGGTATCAGGCGTTACTGGATAAGCATGGCTATTCACAACAGGAACTCGCCGATATTGTGGGTAAATCCCGTTCTCACATAGCCAATATTGGGCGCCTGCTCACCCTGCCGCAGTCAATAAGAGACAATCTGATTAAGCGAAAGCTCACTATGGGACAGGTCCGCCCGTTGATCGGCCGTGATGATGCTGAACAGCTGGCTGCGCACATCATGAAAGATCAGCTTTCTGCTCGTGAGGTGGAACGGCTGATAAAAGCAGGCCGCCAAAAACCGGAAAAACCAGTCCAAGCTGTTGAAAAATCTGCAGATATTAAGGCTCTTGAAATCCGGGCACGAACAGAGCTGGGTCTGGCTATGCGGCTTGACTGGGATGAACGTTCTGAAAAAGGCCAGGTCGTCCTGAAAGTCACATCTCTTGAACAGCTTGAAGATATGCTGGAAAAAATCGGCTTAGGGTCACCCAGATAGGGCGTCTTACCGATTCAGGCTGCGGCTGCGCAAGACAAGGCCAAGCAGGGTTTGTCCGGTCAGGGTGGCCGGGTCAATCACGCCTGCAGATTTAATCTGAATTTCTGTATCGATCAGCCGGTCAATCACATCTGAGAGCTGTTGTGCGCCCCATTTACTTAATTGTGCTGTAACCACGGGTTTGGTTTTGAAATGCAGCGGCGGTCTGAACCCGGATAAGGCCGCGCCAGCTGGCTTGCCTGCATTCATGGCCAGACGTGCAGATAACATGCCCCTGAATAAGCTTAAGGTCTGACGCAAGAGCGCTATCGGGGGCAGGCCGTCCTGTTTGGCCCGGCTGTAAAGCTGTTCAAACTGTTTCACATTGCCGCTCAGAATGGCGATGGTGATCTGATCCTGAACAATTGCGCCACTGTCACCAAGAGCGTGGTCAATATCTTGTGCATTCAGCGTGCCTCCTGGGCCTGCAAACAAGACCAGCTTTTCAATCTCCATGCGAGAGACAGCCCGGTCATTGCCAAGTCTGGACAATAATAAGGCCAGTGCATTTGTTTCAATTTTTATGCTGTCTTTAGCGAAAATCTCGCGGGCAAGCTCACCAAGTGAACGGCTGTCATCCTGATAACACCCGATAGAAGCACAAGAGGGCTGCTGATCACAGAATTTAACCAATGCGTGGCGGGTGTTCACATCACGGGCCTGTATCACCAGCCGGGCCCCTTCATGTAAATGCTCAAAGGCCAGCTTAACCGCCTCAGTCATTTCTGTGCCCGCACCAGACAACATTACCAGACGCAGACCGCCAAAGGCAGGCAGAGCGTTTAAACTGTCTGACAAGCTGGCCTTATCTGCGGCAACATCCGGGCCTGTCAGATGTGAGACGGCAAAGGGGTCATCCAGATTGTCAGCAAAATGAGAGGCCAGTTTACGGGCCCGCTCTCTTACCAAGCCTTCATCATGACCATAGAGTAGATAGGCGTGAAACCGCGACTCAGGCTGGTGAAGAAGGGCTGAAATCTCACGGGGGGCAATTTTCACTTAAGTCTCGGCGGACAGGAAATAAAGCTGCAATTTCTGATGCATACGCTCAGCCAAAAGCCCAAGCAGGCGCTCAGAGGCAAAGCGGGCGGACTCATCCTGCCCATAATAAGAGGTAATGGTCCCTGAGGTCGCTGTGGCAGACACAGCCCCTTCGGTAAGGATATCGCCTGTTTGCGTATCCGTGAGCGTGTAGCTGACAGACATTTGCGTGTTTTTTATTGTTGATGAACTGCCTGAGGCAGACAGTGACGAAGATGTTGCAGAAGTGATCTTATAGCTTAGGTCATACTGGGAGCTGACATCGAAGCTGCCGATCTGGCGTTCAAGCGCCTGATTGAAAAGCTGCTCAGGACGTGTTGTAGTTTCAGGCAGGCTGATTTTCCTTAACTGGGTGTCTGTTAAGGCGTTCACTTGGCTGACGGTCTGCACAGAGCAGGATGCCAGAGCCAGACCAAGCACGGCGACACTGGCTAGTTTGATGATAATTTGAACCTGATTAACAAACCACATTGATGATCCTGTTTGGCACGACGATGACGCGTTTCGGCGGCATATCATTAAGATATTTCTTTACCGCATCATGGCTGAGCGCCTGTTCTTCAGCAATCTGCTTATCACAATCCACCGGCAATGATAACGTCGCCCTCAGCTTACCATTTACCTGAACAGCAATGTCAACAGTATCAGAAACCAGCCATTTTTCATCTGCTGCTGGCCAGGCTGCTTTACTCACCAACCCCTGTGCACAGGTGATATGCCAGATTTCTTCTGCAATATGAGGAGAAAACGGGGCCAGAAGAATCGCTAAATGACGCATGACATAACTGCGCAGGGCTTTGCCGGTTTCATCTGTGCCTTTATGGTCAGATATCGCATTGACCAGCACATGAAGATGGGCAACACAGCGGTTAAAAGCAAACCGCTCTATATCTGTCTCAATCGACCTGATGGCGACATGAAGCGCCCGTAATACCATCTCATCAGCGGCAGATAAGGTGGAGCTGTCAGGGGCGAAATCCTGGCCTGACTGATCAGTCTGCTGAGCCAGTTTCCAGATTTTCTGGATAAAACGAAACGCCCCTTCAATTCCGGCCTCAGTCCATTCAAGGTCACGTTCAGGCGGCGAATCAGATAACATGAACAGCCGGGCGGTATCTGCGCCATAGGTTGAGATGATCTGCTCAGGGTCAACAACATTGCGTTTTGACTTGCTCATTTTCTCAACCCGGCCAGCCAGAACCGCTTTACCTGTGTTTCGGTGCTGCCAGCTGCCGTCTTTTTTCTCTACTTCTTCGGGGAACAACCATTGTCCGTCCTCAGATTTGAAACTTTGATGACAGACCATGCCTTGTGTCATCATCCCCGCGAACGGCTCATCCACATTCACATAACCGACCTTTGATAAGGCACGGGTGAAAAACCGGGAATAGAGCAAATGCAAAACCGCATGTTCGACCCCGCCTATATATTGATCAACTGGCATCCAGTAAGAGGCCGCCTCTTTTGAAAAGGCCTCATCTGCGTCTGGGTCCGTATATCGCAAGAAATACCAGGAGCTTTCAAAAAACGTATCAAACGTATCTGTCTCCCGCCGCGCCTGTGCCCCGCAAGACGGACAATCTGTGTCTGCCCATGTGGGATGGCGATCCAGCGGGTTGCCTGGTGTGTCAAACTCCACATCTTCTGGCAGAGTGACCGGGAGCTGATCTTCTGGAACCGGGACTGGCCCGCAGGAAGAGCAATGAATAATCGGGATCGGGCAGCCCCAATAGCGTTGACGCGACACACCCCAGTCCCGCAGCCGGAACGTAACTTTTCGTGTTCCGGCATCTGCATCTTCAAGAGCTGAAATGGCCGCAGCTTTGCCGCTGTCAATATCAAGGCCTGTCCATGGTCCTGAATTGATCAGGCGGCCAGGCCCGGTATAGGCGGTATCGGTGATCACGGGCTCATCATCACTGCCCGCCGGCTGAACCACAGGCAGGACAGGCAGCTGGTAAGCACGGGCAAAATCAAGATCGCGCTGGTCATGGGCAGGGCAGCCGAAAATCGCGCCTGTGCCATAATCCATCAGCACAAAATTCGCGATATAGACAGGCAGCTTTTGACCGTCAATCAGTGGATGATTGGCATAAAAGCCCGTAAAGAACCCTCTTTTCTCTGCTTTTTCAATGGCTGCTTCAGAGGTGCCGAGACGGGCACATTCAGCCACAAAGGCTTGCAGATCCGGATTGTTGTCCTGCCAGGCTGAGGTGAGCGGATGCTGGGCAGACAGCGCTATAAAAGACGCGCCATAGAGCGTGTCTGGCCGGGTGGTGAACACCTCAACTGTTTTATCTGCATCGTCCAGCCTGAACTGAACGGTCGCGCCCTCAGACCGGCCGATCCAGTTATGCTGCATCAAGCGCACGCGGTCTGGCCATTTATCCAGCCCCTCAATTGCGGCCAGCAGCTCTTCAGCATAATCAGATATGGACAAAAACCACTGCGAAAGCTGGCGCCGTTCAACGGGTGCACCCGAACGCCAGCCTTTACCGTCAACCACCTGTTCATTTGCCAGAACGGTATGTTCAACTGGATCCCAGTTCACCCAGCTTTCCTTGCGATAGGCAAGGCCAGCCTTCAGGAAGTCCAGAAACATTTTCTGTTCATGCTTATAATAGTCAGGCGAGCAGGTGGTAACCTCTCTGTCCCAGTCATAAGACAGGCCCATCGTTTTGAGCTGGGCGCGCATGGCGGCGATATTTTCGATTGTCCACTTGCCCGGATGGACACCGCGTTCAATCGCGGCATTTTCAGCCGGCAGACCAAACGCATCCCACCCCATCGGATGCAAGACATTAAATCCCTTAGCCCGCTTGAATCTGGCGACAACATCACCAAGCGCATAATTGCGCACATGCCCCATATGGATGCGCCCAGAGGGGTAGGGAAACATTTCCAGCACATAATATTTTGGCTGGTTTTTGTCTGTTTCTGTTTTGAAACAGGCTTGGCCCTCCCAGATGGACTGCCATTTGGATTCAAGCTCAGAGGGCGAAAACTTAGTCATCTCAGGATTACCTGTTACAGGAAAAATAGGGGGACCAGAAATTTGTTCAAGGAAAGCTGATTAGCTGTTTGACTCGACCATACCTGCGGCCCGGATTTCGCGCGCACGTGTCAGGATAAGTTCTTCAAGCTGCTGACCCATATCAACATCTGTGCCGCTGTCCTGCCAGACATCACCTGCTTTATTCTGCACATAGACAATCACGCGAATACCATCTGAACGCAGCTCCCGGTCAAGGACAAAGATCGCCAGCTTAATTCGTTCATCAGAGTCCTGATTTAGCCGATACCATTCAGTGACGATGGTGCCGCCAAACGTATCCACATCATCAAGCGGAACAGTAGCCACAATATCTAAAGATGCCCGCCATAAGAGCGCGTTGATAGGAAGCCCCGCGCTACTGTCAGCGCCGAGGCCTGCAAAATCACTTAATTTCAGACCTTGCTCAGACCTCCCCGTGATAAAAGAACCAGGGCTGTCTTCAGCTGGTGGGGGTGTTCTTGTGCCAGAACAGGCGAAAAGGCCTAGAAAAACAGCAATGAGCAGAATAAAGCGCATGATAAGAACTTCCAAAAAAAGAGAGGCTGGATATCCAGCCTCTCTCTTATACACAACTTCTTTTAAATTAGAAAGAAGCAGAAAGTTCCAGAACTGTGTACTCATCAGCGGATGTTGTACCGCCATCAGTCAATTCAGTATCTGTCATGGTCAGAG
>CALKIF010000066.1:0-2787 GCA_937988715.1 uncultured Alphaproteobacteria bacterium
GCGACCACCGAGATCTACACTCTTTCCCTACACGACGCTCTTCCGATCTTGCAGTTTCAGACGGCAAGCTGGGCACTTATCAGATTGTTGCAAGCGGCCCAGATCATACCAAATTCACCATTGATGGGCAGGGCAATATCGCATCGGTTGTGCCGATAGAATTTTTTGCGCCAACCACCGAACTGACCTTTGATGTGACCTATACATCTGCTGATCTGTCCACAACGATTACTGAGACTGTCCGCCTGAACGTGACAGAAACATTCGATGCTGAAGGTGTCTTCAACTTGGCAGAAACCGGGCAGGGCACGATTTCAGGAGCGGATTTGAATCTGGCCTCAACAATTGCCACAGCAGACGGGTTTCTGGGGACATTTTCTCTGTCCAGCACAAATGGAGACCACAATTCCTTTTCAATAGACAGCAGCGTAAATATCGTCTCCAACGTCCGGCTGGAATATGACACGAAACAGCAATATGTATTCAACGCTATCTATACAACAAGCTCTTCGACTGTGGTCACAGAGCGGATCACAGTCAACATTCTTGATACATTGAGCGCCACAACAACGCTGGCAGCTGAAGAAGCCAATCTGGTCATACTCGAAAATCAGACACTGGCCAGACTGAATGAATATGCCGCAAAAGACAATTATCAAGGCGGGTATCGTCTGGGGCCTGGCGTAGATAATGACTATTTCACGATCACATCTTCTGGTGAAATCAGATCAAAATCTGAGGTCCGCCTCCTGCCGAAAGACCAGTTTACCCTTCAGGCTATCTATGAGGACATGTTCGGAAATGAATTCCGCGACAATATCGAATTGAACATCACCCCCACCTCATTGTTAAGAAGCAGAACAGACCTTGAAATCAGCGAAGGATCCCTGCTTGAGCTTATGCCTGGGCGTCTGCCCAACATCTACAAATACGCACAGAATGACGGCATGAGCGGGCGGTTTGAATTATTATCATCTTCGTTCAACCCAGATGATTATGAGCTGTTTGAGGTGACACAGACAGGCCGGTTAATTGGCGATATTCTGTTTGATTATGAAAGCGGGAAAACCCATTACAGCCTGCTCATGAGATATATAAATGGAGCCGGCAACGAGTTCTATGAAGAAGATATTCATATCTATGTGAATGACGATCCGATTGACAATAACATACTGTCTTTTGAAGAAGTGAACATCAGCACATTACAAGACGCGTCTGAAGGTCAGGACGTTCTGATGGAAGTGTTCAGAAGAATAAATGCGGCGCGTTCAAAATTGGGGGCAACAGAATCCAGACTTGAACATAACCTCAACACCCTGAATTTTTCTCTTCTGCAGAGCGAACTGACCGCAGGCCGCATCATTGATGCAGATTACGCAAGAGAGTCAGCGGATATGGCAAAATTTCTGATCCTCAACGATGCGGCGACCGCCATGTTGAGTTACGCCAATACCCGCAATGCAAATATCCAGACGCTGATTGATTTGATCTGATCAGCCTACCCCAGCAGACCCATCACACCCTGCTTGCTGTTCATGGCCATATTCATCGCCTGCATCGCCGCCTGCTGTAGGATCTGATCCTTCATCAGCTTGGCGGTTTCTGCGGCAAAATCTGCATCAACAATTCTGCCTCTGGCAGATTCAGTCTGCATGACCTGAGACATCAGATTATCAATATTATGCTGCATACGGTTCTGGATCGCGCCCAGCCGTGCCTGATTTTGAGAAATCTGGTTTATCGCTCTGTCTATGGTCTGAATAGCAATAACTGTGTCTTCCTGGGTCAGAACAGACACGCTGCTGAGGTTGGGCAGCCCGGTTCCCCCAAGACCATTTCCGGCAGGCTGGTTTGTGCTGCCTGTTCCCGGTGTTCCGCCATTGCCTGAACCACCGCCGCTGGTCTGCGGGGTTGACGGGGTGGATGAACCGCCGCCTCCGGAAGTGGATGTACCGGTGGTTGTCTGAATTGTCGGCACAACCAGCGGCGCATATGTGGTAACAAACCCCCCGCCCAAATTATAATAAACAACATCACCAACAGAAATTGCCCCTTCTTGGGTGATTGTTCCCAGCGCCGCCTGAAGATCCAAAGACAGGCTGTTAATATTCACAGCCGAATTTGCCGACGTATCGTCTGAGGTAATTGTTAAAGGTGAGTTGACAGTAACAGTAACAGACGAGGTCTGTCCGGCAGCTGACAAGGCCGCATTAATCGCCTGTTGCATATCAGAGGCCAGAGCTGACAGCCCCAGAGAGGAATAATCGCGTCCAGCAAAAGTCACTGTCACCTCTGCACCGCCGTCAATCTGAATGCCCATCTGATGTGAGCCTGTCATATCTGTAGCCGCAACTGAATCGGTGCGCACCTGCGCCCCTCTTGCGGTTGCTTCACCTGCTGAAAATTTCAGGAACTCAACATTCTGGAACGTATCTGTGCCATCTCGTCCGCTTTGCGTGTCTGTGACAGTTATTGTTCCGGTCTGTGTGGACTTGTCATAATTTGTGTAATCGAAGGTATATTCACTGGACGTCCCTGTCAGCACCCCTGTATCAGTGCCAGCACCGCCGTCGATTGTATCATCGCCCATGCCTCCGGTCAGCGCATCATTTCCTGTGCCCCCGTCAAGGGTATCATTGCCGCCCCGGCCTTCGATCGCATTGTCGAGCGCGTTACCTGTTATGGTATCTGCCGCAGAACCACCAATTGCATTTTCAATTTGGGCGTTATGGGCAATCGCCAGATTATCCTCCCCTGTGTAAATCGCTTTTCGGTTCGCATTGGCAA
>CALKIF010000067.1:0-14538 GCA_937988715.1 uncultured Alphaproteobacteria bacterium
CCGGCATCACTTCTGTCTGGACAGATTAATGATACAAATATACCATAGTCAACTATGAATGAAGCAAATGTATCATCACAACGTCTTGACCGGCTGGCTGAAGAACTGCCTGAGCTGACCCCAGAAGCGCGCAAAGCAGCGACTTATGTGCTGGAAAACCCGCTGGATGTCGGGGTGCTGACGGTCCGCGAAATCGCAGATGCGGCGAATGTCAATCCGAATACAGTGGTGCGGATGGCGCGCCAGATTGGCTTTGCCGGCTATGATGAGTTCCGGGCCCCCTTCCGGGATGCGATTCGCAATGGGACGGCCGGTTTTCCTGATCGGGTACGATGGCTGCAGGACACCCGCAAATCAGGGACCATGGGCGCGCTTTATGCCGATATGGTCCAGAGCGCACTGGCCAACATTGAACAGACTTTTGCTGATATCCAGATTGACCAGCTGATCGCCGCGGCAACGGCTGTCTGGCAGTCCCGTAATGTGTTTACCTTAGGGGTTGGGATCAATAATTCAAACGCCCGCAATTTCACCTATCTGGCTTCAACAGGGATGGTTCAATTTCATGCCATCCCGCGTTCAGGCTCAACACCTGTGGATGATCTGGCCTGGGCCGGCACAGATGATGTATTGATCGCGATCACCTGCAAGCCCTATCGCGCTGAAGTGGTGGAGGCGGTAAAAATCGCCAAAGAACAGGGAATGACCATCATCGGGCTTTCAGACAGTCCGGCAAGCCCAGTGATTTTAAATGCTGATCACGGGTTTGTGGTATCCACTGACACACCGCAATTCTTCCCCTCTTCTGTCAGCATTATCGCGTTACTGGAAACATTACTGTCTGTTGTGATTTCTGTGGCCAGTGATGAAATTGTTGACCGGGTTGAAAAATTCCATCACCGTCGCCATCAACTCGGTCTCTATACAGAGGTGTGAACATGACCCCGCCTGTCCATTCTCTTGATGCCCGCTATTACACTGACCCGCAGATTTTTATCGGCGAGCAGACCGGCCTGTTTGCCCGTTCATGGCAATTTGCCTGTCATCTGTCAGAGCTGCCCTCAGCTGGCTGTTACACCAGTTTTGAGATCGGCGGTGAGGCCCTGTTTGCGGTGCGGGGCCGGGATCTGAAGGTGCGGGTCTTTTATAATGTCTGCCAGCATCGCGCGCATCAGCTGGTCTCTGGTGCGGGACGGTCTCCGGCAATTACCTGTCCTTATCATGCCTGGAGCTATGATTTTGACGGCGCTTTGCGGGCGGCCCCGAATCTGGATGTGGTTGCCGGTGCAGATAAATCACAGATTTGCCTGACTGAGGTGCGTTGTGAAGAGTTTCTGGGCTTTTTATTTGTCAATCTGGATGTCGAGGCCGCGCCGATGGACAGCTGGTTTCCCGGTGTCCGGGCAGAATTAGAAGAGTGGGTGCCGAACTGGGCTGATCTTAAACCCCTGGAATGGGTTGAAATTCCCGAACAATGTAACTGGAAAGTATCGGTGGAGAATTATTCAGAATGCTATCATTGTGCGCTGAATCACCTGACCTTCTCTAATGGCGTTGTCAAACCGGAAACCTATGATATCCAGCCGCAGGGCAAATGCCTGCGCCATACAACCGAATGCCAGAATCTGGACAGCATGAGCTATGATATCCGTTCCGGCTTTGCCCATTTTGATGAATATTCCAGCTGGTATCTGTGGCCGTTATTCAGCTTTCAGGTCTATCCGGGCAATGTTCTGAACACCTATCACTGGCGGGCCCATGGCCCTGATCAGGTCACGGTGTGGCGCGGCTGGTATTCAGTTGACGGTGTTGAGGATGAGAAAATCCGTAAATTAGCGGTACAGGACAGGCAGACAACTGTTGAAGAGGATATTCATCTGGTTGAATCTGTCCAGCGGGGGCTGCGCTCACGAGGGTACAGGCCGGGACCTCTGGTGATTGACCCGAATTGCGGTGTGAATTCTGAACATCCTGTGATGCATCTGCAAAGCTGGATGCGCCAGGCCGCCGATGAGTCTCTTTGATTGGGGAAGGACACCTTCATGGCTGAGTTCCAGAATTATATAAACGGCAAATTTGTTGCAGGCGGGGCCGGCCGGATTGAGGTGACCAACCCGGCCAATGGTCAGACAGTTGGCGAGCAGGCCCTGGCAGATGCAGGCGATGTGGACAAGGCGGTTGCCGCGGCAAAGGCGCTGCATGTCTCAGGCAAATTTTCAGCTCTGCGGCCGGTTGAACGGGGCCGCATGGTCCAGAAAATGGGACAGTATCTTCTGCAGCATAAAGACAAGCTGGCTGAGCTTCTGAGCCTAGAACAAGGAAAGCCGCTATGGGAATCGCATATCGAAATTGAAGGGGCGGCCCGCTATTTTGAATATTACGGCAATCAGGCCGAAACCGTGGAAGGCCGGTCGATCCCGCTCGGGCAGGGGTATTTTGATTTCACCATCTATGAGCCGTTTGGTGTATCCGCCCAGATCATTCCCTGGAATTACCCGATAGAGATGACCGCCCGTTCCTTATCTGCAGCCCTGGCAACAGGCAATGCGTGCGTCATCAAATCACCTGAACTGACCCCGCTGACCCATTATATTTTTGCTGAGGCTGCTGAAGCGGCCGGGCTGCCTGAGGGGGCTGTGAATATCTTATGCGGTCTTGGGCGTGACGCCGGCGCGGCATTGGCGGCCCACCGCGATGTCAACCAGATCGTCTTTACAGGATCTGTTGCCACAGGTGTTGCAATCGCCTCAGCCGCGGCAAAAAATGTTGTGCCTTGTGTTTTGGAACTGGGCGGCAAATCAGCTGCCATTGTTCATGATGATGCTGATCTGCAGGCTTTTGAATCTGACCTGCGCTGGGGCATATTTTTCAATGCAGGCCAAGTCTGCTCTGCGATGTCACGGGTGATTGTGCATTCTTCGCGCAAGGCTGAATTGCTGGACCGGGCCGCGGCGGTGGCAACATCCCTGCATCTTGATGAAGGCGTCAATCTGCCTGAATTTGGCAATAATATGGGGGCGATGGTGTCTGATGCGCAGCGGGACAGAGCTGAAGCGATGGTCGCCGCGGCGGTTGCCGATGATGCAGAGCTGGTCTGTGGCGGCCGCCGCCCGAACCGGCCAGGAGCGTTTCTGGAGCCAACCGTGATCAGCTGTCAGCCTGATAATGCGATTGCCCAGCAAGAAGTGTTCGGGCCGGTGCTGAGCGTCCTCAGCTTTGAGACTGATGATGAGGCTGTCGCCATTGCCAATGCCACAGATTATGGCCTGGTGGCCGGCGTGTTTACGCAAGACCTGAACAGAGCCACAAAAGCGGCAGCAGATTTGCGGGCCGGACAGGTCTTTGTCAATGAATGGTATGCCGGCGGTGTGGAAACACCCTTTGGTGGTTATGGCAAATCAGGATATGGCCGCGAGAAAGGCCGTGAAGCCCTGTGGAATTATGTGCAGACAAAAAACATCGCCATAAAGCGGTAGGCTTTAGTCAGGCTGATAGGACCAGCGGTACTGCGGCGGTGTCGGGCCTTTATTGCGGCCGCCTTGCTGCATCTGCTCATGGCCATGGGCCATTGCCCCTACTGAACGGGACAGGCAGAACAACCCGCGGGCCAGTTCAGGAGCAAAGCCAAGCTCAGCATAAATCACAGCTGTTGCCCCATCTATATTCATCGGCACAGGCTTGCCTTTCATGTCGGCAAGAACAGCTTCAATCTGCAAACCAAGCTGCATAAACCGGCCGGACACGATGCCCTCGTCACGGGCCTGTTTCACCAGCGCCATCAGCCGCGGCGCGCGCGGGTCAACCGGCTTGTGAAACCGGTGACCAAACCCCGGAATGAACGGGCTGACATCTTTGCGATAAGCGGTCAGGTAGTCTGTCAGCACCTGATCACTGAGATCTGTCTTTTCCTGCAGATCATAAAACAGGGCCACCAATTGCTGGCCTGCACCGCCATGCACATCATCAAGCATATGAACAGCTGTGCCCATCGCCCCGTTCAGCCCGAGGCCGCAGGTCACCGCCATCCGGGCCGCCGCAATAGACGGGGCCTGGGGGCCATGATCAACAGAGGCCACAAGCGCGGCATCCAGCAAAGCAGCCTGAGCCGGGGTGGGTGTTGTGCCCCGCAGCATCAGCCACACCATTTCAGCAAAAGACAGATTGCCGATCAAATCCTGGATAGCGTGGCCCCGGATATCAATCCGCCCGGGCTCCATATCAATGATGGCTGTCTGCCACCAGTCCGCCACATCAGTCATATCACGCCCTCCTGTCTGAATTGCGCTATCACGTCATCAGCATAGCCCAGTTCGGACAGCAGCTCATGATTATGCTGGCCGATAACAGGCGGCGGTGTGTCAACCGCTGTCGGCTGACCATCTGTCTGAAACCCTGTGCGCAGGACAGATATAGACCGGCCCGCACCGGGAACATCTTTAAATTCAGCCAGCACCCCCCGATGCGCGATATGAGGATGCGCCAGAATATCCGGCACGCTCATCACCACCCCGGCAGGCACACCAAGGGCGGTGAGCTCTTGTTCCCATTCTGCTGCTGATTTCTGGGCAAGACAGGTTTCAAGTTCTGCGGTTAACGCCTGGCGATGTAATTTGCGGTTATCGCGGCTGGAATAGCGATCATCTTCAGCCAGATGCGGACAGCCCAAATGCGCAATTAACGCCTGCCATTGTTTGTCTTCATTCGCTGCAATATTGATCAGCCCGTCTGCGGTCCGGAAGGTGCCTGACGGGGCAGAGGTGACATTCTCATTACCTTGCTGTGCCGGCAGAACGCCGCCGATAAGATAGTTTGAGACCACCCAGCCCATCGTGGCCAGAACCGAGTCAAGCATCGCCACATCTATCATCTGGCCGCGAGGCTGTTTATTCAGCGCTGCTGACACGGCCATTGCAGCGGTCAGCCCGCCAATGGTATCCGCCAGCGGAAAGCCGACACGTAACGGGCTGTCTTCTGGCTTGCCGGTAATGCTCATCACCCCGGACAGACCCTGAATAATCTGATCATAAGCCGGGCGCGGGCTGAGCGGCCCGGTCTGGCCAAAGCCGGAAATCGCACAATAAATCAGCTGCGGGTTAAGCTGTTTCAGCGTGTCATAATCAAGGCCCAGACGAGCCATAACACCTGGCCTGAAATTTTCGACAATTACATCTGCGCTGCTGACCAGCTTTTTAAAAATATCCCTGCCCTGATCAGATTTCAGATCAAGGGTCAGTGATTTCTTGCCCGCATTCTGCGCCAGAAACGAGATTCCCATCTGTGCTGTGCTGAGCTGTTTATCCGCGCCCAGCTGGCGGGCCAGATCGCCGCGCCCGACCGCCTCAATCTTGATAATATCTGCACCCATATGGGCCAATTGATGACAACAAAACGGACCGGCCAGAACATTTGTCAGATCAAGAACCCTTATACCAGAGAGCATGTCAGTTTATCCTGCAGCTTGTGTTCTGGCGGTTTTGCGTGAGCGCATCGCAGGCAGGACAATCAGCAATACCGCCACCACCAGCAACACAGCTGTCATCGGACGCTCCCAGATAAAGCTGACCCCGTCATAAAGCTGGGTGGCCCGCGAGAAATTATCTTCCAGCATCGGGCCCAGAATAAACCCAATCAAAAGCGGGGCCAGCGGAAATGAGGCAAACCGCAAAATCGTTGCCGCCACACCCAGCCCGACCAAAAACAGCAATTCAGTGGCATTATTCTGGCCGATATAGGCCCCCATCAGCGTAAAGAACAGAATAAAGGGGATCAGAAAGGTCCGCGGCACGGTCAGCACTTTGGCGATATAGGGGATCAGAGGCAGATTCAAAATCAGCAGAACCACATTGCCGATATACATCGAAATTATCACAGACCAGAAAATTTCCGGCTGATCCTGCATCAGGCGCGGGCCGGGCGACACATTCAGCGCAATCAGCGCCCCAAGCAGAATAGCGGTTGTCCCAGACCCCGGAATCCCCAAGGTCAGCAACGGCACAAATGAGCCTGTACAGGCCGCGTTATTGGCACTTTCCGGCGCAGCAAGACCTTTGACAGAGCCTTTGCCGAATTCTTTGCGCTCATCCTCTGGCGCGATATTGCGTTCAACCGCATAGCCCAGAAAAGACGCAATGGTTGCCCCTGCCCCCGGCATCACCCCGATTAAAAACCCCTGCAAAGATTGCCTGCCGATGACAGGGGTGATTTTCTTTGCTTCTTCTTTTGTGATCCGCAAATCGCTGATTTCTGATTGTTTGTCTCCTGCTTTGCCTGAGCGGCTGGGGTCAAGCACCAGAAACAGGGTTTCAGGGATCGCGAACATGGCCATCGCCAGAGTGATAAACCCGATGCCAGACTGCAGATCCATAATGCCCATCGTAAAGCGCGGCATATTGAATTGCGCGCCTTCACCAACGGTTGCCAGCGCCAGCCCGGCAATGGTCATCAACAGCGCTTTGGTCACCTGACCTGAGCCTGCAAAGGCCGCAATCGCGGATAAGCCCACCACCATCAGCGCAAAATATTCAGACGAATGAAACAGCAAAGCCACAGACGCCAGAGCAGGGGCAAAAAACACCAGCAATATCGCCCCGACCGTGCCGCCGGCAAATGATGCAATCGCCGCGATGGTCAGGGCCTTGCCTGCCTTGCCCTGACGGGTCAGCGGATAGCCATCAAAGCTGGTCGCCACTGTAGAAGCCACACCAGGGGCGTTAATCAGAATAGAAGATGTTGAGCCGCCAAACACAGCCCCGTAATACACACCGGCAAGCAAAATCAGGGCGGCGGCCGGATCACCAATTGAAATCGCAACCGGGATCATGATGGCAATAATTGACATCGGCCCCAGCCCAGGCAGCATCCCAATGAAGGTGCCGATAATACAGCCGCCAATGACCATCAGCATATTTTTGACAGATAAGGCCGTATAGAGCCCGAGTAAAAATCCTTCGATCATCGCTGCCTCCTTAACCGCGGCCCAAGAACGCAGGATAAGGCGTCATATAGATGCCCAGCACGGAATCAACCAGATACCAGATGCCATAACTTGCCAAACCAGACACAAGGATGAGCAAGAGAAAGCGGCGCTCGCCAAGCAACACAGCGCCCAATGATAAAAACAGAAATGTGGCGGCCAAAAACCCCAAGGCGCGCAAGGTCAGCGCATAGACAATCATGCCAGCTATCAGCGCCAGCGCGTCAAACACCTTGTAACGCTGCCAGTTCGACATATCGATATCATCACCGATTTGTTTGGCTGACTTTTCGATATTCACCAGAACCGCAACAGCCCCAAGAACACCAATGACAGACAGAATTTTTGGAAATGTGGACGGCCATACAGGATTACGCTGCAGGATAGGCGGCAGCAGACCATCCATCTGGAAAAAGGCGGTATATCCATAGATCAGAAAAATAAGCGCGATCAAAAGCGCCAACCATCTGTCTAAAGCCATGTTCCCTCCCCCCTTTTAAAGCCTAAAGACCACCCAACGTCTGCGCCGGGTGGTCTGAAGTGATGGTTGATCCTAGAGGAAGCCCAGCTTTTTCATCAGATCGCCAATTTCCTTTTCCTGGCCTTCTAAGAAGGTCAGGAAATCACTGCCAGGATTATGGATGTTTTCCCAGCCATTGCGGGCCCGTACCTCTTCCCATTCAGGAGTGCTGTACATTTTGGCAATCGCTTTTTGATACGCATCCAGCTTGTCCTTGGGCAGACCAGGAGCCGCAAAGAACCCGCGCCAGTTCACGAAATAGGTATCAATACCCTGTTCTTTCATGGTTTTGGCATCAGGGAACGCGCCGACCCGATCATTAGAGGTCACCCCAATGATGTTCGCTTCACCAGCCTTTGCCATAGCCACAGCTTCTGAAAAGCCTGTTGACAGGGCCTTAATCTCACCTGACAGCAGGGCGGCCATCGCCTTACCGCCGGCATCATAAGCAACATATTTAACTTCTGTCGGGTCCGCCCCGGCTGCCTGCATAACCATTGCAGCAACAAGATGGTCCATACCGCCAGGCACAGACCCGCCGCCGATCGCCACACCAGATGGATCAGCCTTATAGGCAGAGACCAGATCACCCATTGATTTGATGCTTGAATTTGCCGGCACAACCAATGCGGCATAGTCACCGATGGTTCCTGACACCAAGGTCAGATCACGGAAGTTATGCGGAAACACACCTGTCAATGACCGGATCACAATAGGTGTTGAATTCACCATCAAGGTGCCGTGATTGCTGTCTGCATTTTCGATCAGATACCCGATAGCCTTACCGCCACCGCCACCTGACATATTTTCATATGAGGCAGAGCCGACCAGACCTGATTTTGTCAGGGCTTCGCCTGTGCCGCGGGCCGTACCGTCCCAGCCGCCACCAGCACCGCCCGGGATCAGGAAGTGAATTGAATCAACAACCTGATGACCATCTGCCATTGCCGGGCCAGCCAGGCCTGTTGCTAATGCCGCGGCAAGAAAGGTCCTGCGCGCAATTGTCCACGATTTCATTTTTTCCTCCCAAAGAAAGTTACGAATGATAGGGTATAAGTGTGTCGGGCTGAAAATCGTTCTGCAAGTTAAATTTTTGAAAACGGGTCTGTTGAGTGACATATGCAAAGACAAACATCCTGATCCCTGCTGGCGCGCTTGGCATCCCTTATGACAAAGCCGCGCTGGCCACGGGCCTGGAGGCCAAACCTGATTTGATCGCCATTGATGGCGGGTCAACAGACAGCGGGCCGTATTATCTGGGCACAGGCACATCCAAATATTCACGCACCGCAACCAAAGCAGACTGGGCCGTGCTGATGGCCGCACGGGCAGAAGCAAATGTGCCCTTGCTGATCGGCACAGCGGGCACCTGCGGGGCAGACAGCGCGGTGGACTGGATGCTGGATATCACGCTGGAGATCGCCAGAGAAAGAGGCGAGAAGCTGAAAATTGCCACATTGAAATCAGGCCAGGATAAAGACCAGATTATCACCGCCTTTCAGGCGGGCCGGATCACCCCTCTTGAAGGGGCCCCGGACATTGATACAGCCCTTTTTGAGCAGGCAACAAATATTGTGGCTCTGGCCGGGGCAGAACAAATTCAGGCCGCTCTGGCCACCGGGGCGGATATCATTATCGCAGGCCGGGCAACAGATACCGCAGTGATCGCCGCCTTGCCTATCGCAAGAGGCTGTCATAAAGGGGCGGCCTGGCATGGGGCAAAAATCGCTGAATGCGGGGCATTGGCCACAACCAATCCGAATTCAGGTGTTATATTAATGAGCTTTGATGAGACAGGCTTTACGGTAACACCGCTGGCAGATGACGCCGCCGCAACACCTTATACGGTTTCTGCACATATGCTGTATGAAAATGCAGATCCCTATATCCTGCATGAACCCGGCGGGTATCTGGATGTGCGCAAGGCGCGTTATACCGCTGTTGAGGAGAGGTCTGTACGGGTCGAAGGCAGCCTCTGGCAGGACACAAGCCCTTATACCGTCAAGCTGGAAGCGGCCAGACGGGCAGGCTTTCAGACCGTGTCATTGGTTCTGGTTCGTGATGCGCATTACAGTGCCCATATTCATGAATGGGTCGAGGCTTTGTACAAATCATTTGCCAGCAAGGCACAACAAAACGGCCTGGCTGATACCGCTCTGGACTTGCGGGTGATCGGGCGTAACGCCACATTAGGCCCTCTTGAGACAGCCTCTACAGAGGGGGGCGAGGTCGCTGTACTGGCCGTCTTTACCAGCCCGGATCAGAGCAGCGCAAATGAAGCCGCAAAACTGCTGAACCCTGATCTTTTGCATCTGCCCCTGACCCTGCATGAGCCGATGCCGACTTTTGCCTTTCCGTTTTCACCACCAGAGATGGATAAGGGCCCGGTTTATGAATTCTGCCTGCACCATATCCTTGAGCTGGACACGCCGCTGGCCGCCTTCCGGCTGGATGTGACAGAAAGTTAAGCTGATGACAAGATTAGGCCAGAAGGTCCGCAAAATCAGATCAAAAAACGCCGGGCCATTCTGGCTGACATTGGATATTTTCTGTTTTGATGAGGCTAATTTTCAGCATGTTTCTGAGCAGCTTCAGACCGCCAGAGTGGCTGATTTATTTCAAACCGATGAGGCGGCTTTAAAGCGGTTTGATATAGCAGATTTGCATGTCATCAAATTCAGCCTGCCCCGCCCGCATATACAAGGCACGGCAGATGACAGAGATATGCATGGGGCCTCTTATGCGGTGCTGCTGGAAGAGCTGGATATCGGCTGATGACAGTCATCGTCAACAGTGCCAAATTACAGCAGCTTGTCACAGAGATTTATCTGGCCCTCGGGCTGAGCGATGTGCAGGCTGAACGGCTCAGTGACAGTCTGGTTGCGGCTGATTTATGGGGACATTCCTCACACGGGGTTTTGCGTACAAGCTGGTATGGTGAGCGGCTGAAGACCGGGGCAATGCAGGCCTGTGCCGATATCGAAATCCTTACCGATACAGGCCCGCTTCTGGCTCTGGACGGGCATAATGGTATCGGCCAGATGATCACTCATAAAGCTGTGCAGATGGTCGGACAAAGAGCCAAGCGATATGGTGTGGGATGTGCCAGCATCCGCCGTTCAGGACATTTCGGCACGGCGATGTATTTCACAAAATTGCTGGCTGAGCAAAATATGATCGGGTTTTTAACAACCAATGCCAGCCCGTCTATGGCGGCGTTTGGCGGCGCGGAGAAACTGGTCGGCAATAACCCGCAAAGCTGGTCAGCACCAACAAACCTTGCCGCGCCCTTTATTCTGGATATCGCGCATACAACAGTTGCCCGCGGCAAGCTTCATCTGGCAAAGGACCGGCAGGAAAGCATTCCCGGCCATTGGGCTGTATCAAGGCAAGGCCTGCCGACCACTGATCCGGCAGAAGCCATCCTGGGCACTTTGTTGCCAATGGCCGGACATAAAGGGTTCGGGCTGTCAGCTATGATGGATATTTTGTCAGGGGTGTTATCCGGCGGCGCCTTTGGCACGGGCGTTAACGGGCCTTATGTTGCTGATAAACAAAGCGGGGCCTGTCATTTCCTTTTTGCCATTGATATTGCACAAGTGCGCGAGCTGGACGCGTTCAAAGCAGATATGGGACAGCTGATTGAACAATGGAAAACCAGCCAGAAAGCAGACGGTGTGACAGAGATTTACTATCCAGGGGAAAAAGAACACCGCCACCGGCAAGAGGCTGAGCAAAACGGGCTGTTTCTGGCAGATGACACGCTGTCAAATCTGGTCCGGTTTGCACAGGATTGCGGGCTTAACGTCACCGCTGATACGGTCAAGCCCTAGCCTGACCTCTGCCCTCAGCAAAAACCGGCGAACGGCCCGGAACACAGGGCCTGCATCCATGTGCCGCGATAGCTTGATGGGTTGGCAGATCCGCCAGGCCGTGGTTTTATTCAGGTAGGAGAGCGTTTCCACATCGACAGAGTTTCGGCCACACTAACGTTGTGAAGAGATCACCGCTTTTTGACAAGGCGTGACAGGCGTTCAGCCAGAAGATGTAAGGAGACTATAAATTATGGATTTTTCTCTCACCGCCGAACAACAGGCCCTGATCGACACCACCCAGAAATTTGCCGCAGCAGAATTGCCGGAACTGGCCAGACAGATAGAAGATTCCAGCACCCCGCCTCCGAAGAGTTTGCTTAAACGCTATGCTGAGCTTGGCTTGATGGGGGTGAATCTGCCGGTTGAATATGGCGGTGGCGGCATGAGCCATCTTGATGCGGTGTTGGTGCTTGAAGAGCTGGCGAAGATTTCCTGTGCTGTTGCTTTTCCTGTATTTGAGAGCAGTTTCGGCCCTGCCCTCGCCATTGCCCATTTCGCCCCTGAAGAGATGCGCCGGCGCGTCCTGCCCCTGGTATGCAGCGGCGATATGATCATCGCGGTGTCTATGTCTGAGCCGCAGGCAGGCACCGCCCTGACAGATTTAAAAACAAGGGCCACCGTCAAAGGTGACAAGGTGATCGTGAATGGCAATAAACGCTGGTGTTCAGGCGCTGGTCATGCTGATGCCTATCTTGTCTATTGCCGCCTTTCAGATGAGCCAGGGGCAAAAGCTATTGGTGCTGTATTGATTGAAAAAGATACAGAAGGGTTCAGCTTTGGTTCGGCCGAACATCATATGGGGTTTCGCGGCATCCCAAGTGCAGATATGTATTTCGATGAGGTGGAACTTCCCGCCAGCAATATTGTTGTTCCCGCCGGCGGTTTCAAAAAATTAATGGAAGCCTTTGATTTAGAGAGATGCGGCAATACAACCATGAGCCTGGCCTGTGCGCAGTCTGCCTTTGATATCGCGCTGGCCTATGTTCAGGAGCGGCACCAGTTTGGCAAGCCTTTGGTCGATTTTCAGGCCGTACAGATCAGTCTGGCAGAGATGAAAATGAAGCTGGACGCCGCGCGCATGCTGCTCTATCGGGCGGTTGTTGGCGCGCAAACTGGCCTGCCCAGTATCGCTGACAGCTCTATTGCCAAATGTTATGCGAATGAGATTACCAGAGAGGTCACTGGTGCAGCCTTACAATTAATGGGAGGATATGGCTATTCAACGGCCTATCCGATGGAACAGAAAATGCGTGATGCCTGGGGCTGGGGTATCGCAGGCGGGGCGATTGATGTGCAGAAAACAAATATCGCGTCTGCGCTGGTGGGCCGGCGCTTTAATCAACGTGCACGCTAACTGAGCAGACAGACAAAAAGAAGGTATCCCTATGTCACTATATCAGGCCCTTTTGCACCGGCACGCTAAAGATAAGCCAATCCGCCTCGGGCTGATCGGGGCCGGCAAATTCGGATCTATGTTTCTGGCCCAGGCGCTGAAGCTGAAAGGGATTCAGATCATTGCCATCGCGGATCTGTCCGTTTCGGCGGCCCGGTCCAATCTGCAGCTGGTGGGCTGGCCTGAAGAAGCCCTTCAGGCACGCTCAGCTGATGAGGCACGACAATCTGGTCAGATTTATTTGACAGAAGACGTGGATGAGCTGATCAGCTGTCCGTTCATTGACATCATCATTGAAGCCACGGGTAATCCGATATCAGCGGTGGATCATATTGTGGCCAGCTTTGCCCAAAACAAACATGTTATCAATGTCACGGTGGAAGCAGATGCTTTTTGCGGGGCAGGGCTGGCAAAAAGAGCAGAAAAACATGGGGTTTTATATTCTCTGGCTTACGGCGATCAACCCGCCTTAACCGCAGAGCTTGTTGACTGGGCAAGATGTTGCGGCTTTCAGGTGATGGCGGCTGGCAGAGGCCATATCTGGCAGCCAGAATACAGGCTGTCTACACCGGAAACGGTCTGGGAGCATTGGGGGCTGAGCAAAGAGCAGGCCGAACGCGGACGCCTGAACCCGAAAATGTTCAATGCGTTTCTGGACGGGTCCAAGCCTGCCATTGAATCTGCGGCCATCGCCAATGCCTGCGGGCTGAATGTACCTGAAACAGGCTTGAGCTATCCTGCAGGGACTATAGATGAAATTCCACAATTAATGCGCCCGAAACAAGACGGCGGTGTCCTTGAGAAGGCCGGCATGGTTGAGGTGATCTCGTCCCTGAAGCCAGATGGAAGCCATGTTGGTTATGACATCCGCAAAGGGGTCTGGGTCTGTCTTCAGGCAGATACAGATTATATCAAGAACTGTTTTGAGGAATATAAGGTTGTGACAGATGACACTGGCCAGTATTGCTCGCTTTATAAACGCTGGCATCTGATCGGTCTAGAACTGGGTATGTCTGTTGCTCAAATCGGCATCCGCGGCGAGACCACAGGAACCCCGGCACAATTCATTGGTGATGTCAGTGCTGCCGCAAAAGGAAGGCTGGAGGCCGGCACAATACTTGATGGTGAGGGTGGGGCAACTGTTTATGGTGCGCTTCGTCCCGCTGTTCTGTCTGTCCAGAAACATTATCTGCCTCTTGGTCTGTGCAAAGGGGCGCGCTTAAAGCGGGCGGTTGAGTGTGATGAAATCCTGAGCTGGGATGATGTTGAGCTGGACACAACAGCCCTTGCCTTCCGCTTAAGAGAAGAGACTGTGGCTTTGTCGAATACTGGACCTGCGTACTTTTGAGACAATCTATAGCCAACAGCGCTTTTTTCCCGCCTAAAAACCAGCCAGCAACTGGCGTAACTGTGCTGCTGTGCCGATCTCATAATTTTCTTTGTGAATGGTCTGTGCTGTCTGTCTGACAAGGTCTAGGTTCCCTGTCTCAGAATAAAAGTGGGCGTCTTCTAGCCCCGTTCTGATGTGCCCGCCCGCCTCAAGACATGTGCTGATAATGTTCTGTAGATTGACCTGAAGGCCAGCAATCATCCAGACCGCATCCGGATCGGTCTGTTTCAGCAAGTTAATATAAGCTGATAAATATATCTCCTCAGCTGGAAAACCAAAGCTGAATTTTTCTGAAAACATAAAGCGGTAAACTGGCTGGGGACAGCCTTTTATGTTTCTGGACAGCATCGCCCCCAAACGTAAAAACCCTGGCTCATAAATTGCAAA
>CALKIF010000068.1:0-7655 GCA_937988715.1 uncultured Alphaproteobacteria bacterium
TTGCGGGTGGTGTGATTGCGGCTGGTGTGTCTTATGCCGGGGTGGATGCGTCTGGTGATGCCCGCGCGCAAATCGGCAATAATGTGACAATTGGCAGTAACACAGACCGTCTGGGCGATATCACGATCCGGGCGCGCAACCAGTCAACCCAGGATACCTCAGCCACTTCTGCTGGCGGGGCCTTTACCGGCGCTTTGGTCGGGGCCATTGTCAATCTGGAAGATACCGGTTCTACGGTGGCGAGCATCGGGTCGAATTCCAGTGTGTATTCTGTGGGAGCAGTGAATATTACGGCTGATGACCGCGCCCGGAACAATTCTGATGCGGTTGGTGTGGCCATTGCCGGCGGTGTTGGTCTGTCCATCATTTCATCTGATGTGGATGTGGACAGGGATTCGCGCGTATCTGTTGGTGATGGTACCCAGCTGACGGGGGCGTCCCTGAACCTGGCCGCAAATATCGGCCAAACCGGCCAGAATATGGCGACATCTGATGTTACCGGGGCGTCTGGCGGCATTCTGGTCGGGGTCAGCGGTTCAGAAAGTTTTGTCGATGTGGATGCAAATGCACAAGTTCTTGTGGGCAATTCCGCGCAGCTGAACGTGAACAGAGCCGGTGTTGCCGCCGATAATCTGACAGTGACAGCAACAAACAATACCAATCAGCTTAACGAAATTGACGCTTTTGCCTTTGGGGCTGCCGCGATCGGCGCGCATGTCAGCCGGTCAAATCAGACAGGCGGTACCTTGGTCCAGTTCGGCTATGACGTGGATGTTAACGCCCAGAACTCAGCAACAATTCAGGCAATCTCGGACAGAACTGCATTAACAGATAATGTGGCGGGTGCCGGGGGCGCGTTGGCAGCGGTTGGCGGTGAAGCAGGCACAAATGCAACTGCAAGCGACCAGATTATCTTTGCAGATGCCTCAAATTCAGCTAACAGATCCCAGATAGCGGTTTCAGATGGTCTTACACTGCGCGCCTATAATAATGACAATTATGACAGCCGGATTAATGCCTCTGCTATCGGTGCGGCTGCGGTTACAGGCGGTAAGGCTGAATCTGTTGGTATAAGCACAACAAAGGTCCGCATTGGTGATTTCACTGAGATAGACTCTCATCAGCTGAACCTGACAAGTGAAAATAACTTCACCAAAGACGGCTACACAGGCGAGAACTTCAACTTCTCAGGTGGCGGCGGCATTACCGTGACGCTCGGATATGCTGAGGCCACACAGACACAAAATTCACTGGTTGAGTTTGGTGAGAATTCAGATGTTTATGTTGCCGGCAATGCGGCAAGTGAGGGCAACGCAAATATCAGGGCATTATCCTATGGCCGTATGGATACAGGCTCTAAAGTCAGTACAGGCGGGTTTGTGTCTATCCCGCAATCCCAGGCACGGAACACAGGTTATCAGAACACCAATATCATCTTTGAAGATAACGCAAGGCTGGAAACACAGCGCGGCGATATCGATGCCCGCACGATTGCGGATACCAATATTAATTCCAGAGCAAAGACCTCTGTCTGGGGACTGGCCGGAGCAGGCGCTTCAGGTAAGTCTTACGGCACAGTGACGTCAAATGAAGGGTTCACTGTCAAAAGCGGGTCTTCAGTGATCGCAAACGGATTCATGTATATGTATGCGGGCTCTGACGTCTCGCCGTCACAGGTTGGTGTTATTGCAAAGTCCGATGTTTATAACCGCACAGCCTTGCCGATTACGACTGGTCTAGTGGCCGATGCGCGGGGTACCCATAATTCCCGGCTTGATATTCAGAATGGCGCGTCAGTGAAATCCGGTCGCCACCTTCGTCTAAGGGCTGCCAAAGCAGGTATGAATTTGAATGGGGATGGTCATCATCAATTCCTTGTTCTTGGCATCCCTGCTGATGACAGCTTTGGCGATGAGACAGCTAATTCTACTGGTGTAGTAAATATAGATGGAACGGTTGAAACAGGTGTCTACAACAACCAGTTTATCGGATTCTCAAAAACTTTCGGGAATATGGTAGCAAATACCGCAACCACCGGCGACCTAAATGAAGATGCGAGGCAGGTTCTTGTCTACGACCAATCAAACCACACTTGCGCGCGGCGGTGAATCCATAAAAGTTAAAATCTTGGAACAACAAACGTTGCCACTGGGCCCGCTGTAGGCTCAGACAGCGTTACTGTAAAATCAGGTGAAGAGCTATCTTGGACATTTGATACAGATAGGTCACTCGCTCAGGATATTGATAACGAAATACAGGAGTTAAACGATGCTTTAGCTGCCTCTTACAGCTCATCTGGGAAAACCCTTATACAAAATCAGATTGCTGAAATTGACCAAATGATAAGTGATATAAACAATGGTCTAATTACAGACATGGAGCCGGCTGCCGATAATTATAATGATGCCATCACAGGTTTCGATAATGGCATTCAAGATATGAACAACAATATTGCTTCTCTTCCAGCAGATCAAAGTACCTGGAATGCTACTCAACAAGCCAACTTTACAACATGGGATGATAATCGAACTGCAATGACAGCCTCAAGGGCTGAGCTTGTGGCTGCAGGGCCAAATAATTTCCAGCCTGAAGACGTAATAATCGCAGAGCTAAACGGTCAAAAAACTGTTCTACAAAATTCAATAATTGATGGTGCGCCAGCTGATATAAAGGCAGCAATTAATACCGAAATCCAGTTCTTACAGGCAAAAAAAGCACAATTAAATCAAGGCCTAGTTGACGTTATTCAAGTTGACGAGCTGTTTGCTTCAACGGGTCATGTGCTTATAGAGGGTGGAGCATTAACTGGAAGTTCGTCAGGCGAAATAAGGTCTAAAAATGACGTAGAAATTCATGTGCGGAACTCGTCAACCAATCCAATGGAGTTGCTCAATGTAACGATTCCGAACGACCCTGGTGGGACCATCTATTTCAATGAACAGGTTGTGCGTAACGTAACTGATGTTCGGCGGCTGAACGAAGGTAATCAGAATGCAGGGTTCAACATGTATTCTGATCCAGGAAACTTTGACCCGCGTGTGATTATTGAAAGTAAGTATGACGCATCTGCTCCATTCTATAATCCTCTGAGCTTGAACTTAAAATCACCTGAGTTGTTATTGAATGGAAAGATTGAAAATCGAGGAGGACTTGTTGAAGTAACAAATGAAACTGGGTCCATTTTCCAGACTGCGACAATTAATGCAGCTGAACTGAGATTAACAGCAGGAGGCAGCCTGTTTATTTCAAACAAGGGCAATGGGATTACCAATCTTGGTCCTCACCCAGAGGGCGGTTTCAGCTCCTTTGTGAACCCACGACTAAATAGTTTGGGTGTTGGGTCTACCGGCTGGGATACTTTGGGCGGCTGTGGTGGCGCCAATGATCGGACTATTAATTGTAATCAGACAAATGCTGCGGGTGAGCCTCAGTTCAGCGGTCAGGACTTTGTCTTAGCTGGTGAAAAAATCTTTGTGGTGGCAAACACTGTGAACCTAAACGGTCTGATTCAGTCAGGCATTGCCGAGAAAAACATTACCATAAATGACTTCACCGGCCTGACAGGGACAAACCTGTTCAATGTATTTAAGAACGATTTGGATGCGGACGGAGATTCCGTTCTGGACGGAAACGAGTGGAATGATTTGAACGGCAATGGTCAGTTTGATTTAGCTGATTTGGCCAACAGTGATGCTCTTGCTTTCGACAATGCCACGACACTTGTCTCCGGGGCACAAAGAGCGTTTTCAGGTTCTGGTTTGACAAGAGAGATGAGAGGGTTATCGAAAGTATATTATGACCCTTCAAATGACAGTGTTTATGTAAGCAGTCTAGAAGCGAAGGGCGGAGAGGTATTTATTGGCGGTAAATTAATCAGCACAGGTAATGGTCAGATTAATGTTCTTGATGGATATGGAAGCTTTGACATCAACAATCTGTCTGGGAAAGACATTGTGTTGAGTTCTGTAGACACCGGCGAAGTTGAAGGCAAGATTACGTTAATTGATAACTTTAAGGTGAACAGTCAAAATCTTACCAAGGTTACACAATTCACCCGTGAAGGGAATAACATAAAAGTAAAGGAAGGATATGGCAGTCCTACAACCGATGTAACCGGCGCTTATTCTTCCACCTTCTCCAATTTTGCGTCAACAGGTGAACAGCGGGTTACCCAGTATGACCCACGGTCGAACGCGCGCTATCATTGGATGGCTGGTGAGTTTGCTGAGCAGGATATCCCTTGGACATACACAAAGACGACTTTTGGGTTCCCTGGATGGGACTGGTTCAGCAGTTCAGGGTTTGTTGTGTCAAAATCAAATATGCAGCCAGCAGCGATGACACCCTCTCAGCTGCCAAAGGCAGATTATGCAACGATCTCACCTGGCATTGCTGAAGATCTCCGCATGAAATATAGATATGAAAGGACCTATTACGACAATCAGGTTACCTATACAAATAAAGACTGCCGCGGCTTCATTCTGTACAAGTGCGATTTGACTGTACGCGGAACCATCGAGGATGACGGCAATCATTATTATTACTTTGATGCTAAGGCTGACAGGGCGGTAGATATCCGATTCATCGGGTCTGATGAGGGACGGATCAACGTAAACAGTAATGCCGGCATCCGTGTTGCCGGTGACATCAATAATCGTACCGGAACCACAACGCTTACAGCGTCAGATAACATCGCTGTGACGAACGATAGGTCTATAGTTGATGTGGCCACTCTGGTGCTGAATAGCGGAGGCAGCATCGGCGATGACAATGCCTCATTACGGCTGATCCAGGGCAGCACAGACACGATTGATGTGACCGCAAATGGTGGGGTGTTTATCGAATCAAGAGAAGGTAATCTGAATTTTGTGAATCTGACCAATACAGGTAATGGTGCGGTTGATTTATATGCAGGTGAAAACATCTCTCTGACTACAGCCAGCACCGCACTGCGTGGCGGCGATATTACGATGAAAGCCAAATATGGCAGCCTGACTGATGTTTCCGGAAACGCTATCCGCATTGACAGTCAGGGAACAGGGGCTCTGTCAGCCTATTCACGGACAGGTGAGATTAATATTGCTGAAGTTGCTGGCGATTTACGGGTGAAGCAGATTGATTCTATCAGCAATGTGACGCTCAGCACCACAAATGGCAGCATTCTGGACGGCAATGATGAGCAGACAGATGATGTGACAACACAAGCCGCCCTATTGGCCTTGTGGAATGAATTGTCACTGACTGGACAGCGTGCAGAAGACAAGAAAACCGCACAGATTGCGTCCTACAACAACGAGATGAACGACTTATACAGAGATTATAATGCGCTGCGGAACGTCACTGAGGTCAGCCCGGGTGTTTATGTCCGTGAGGTTTATGACCCGAATTTCACCTATACCGCAACAGCTGATGAGCGCGCTGCGCTCAACAATAACGCTGCTGCCATTGCTGCCTTTGAAGCCCGCCAGCAGGCACGCTATCAGCAAGGGTTTGAAAAATTCGGCAATGATCCGTACGACCCTAATTACAACCATGTGATCACCGCTGATGAAGAAGCTGTGCTGACCGCAGGCTATAAGTGGGAAGAGCATGAGCTGGAAGTGCCGCTCCCTGGTCAGGCGTTCAAAGAAGTAACGGACACAACAGCCTTTATCGAGACACCGAATATCATCGGGGATAATATCACCTTGTCGATACAGGGCGGGAATATTGGCATTTTTGAAGCGCCCGAGCAATATGACATTGACCTGATCAGAGCAGGCACATTGGACAATGCCTCTAAAATCAAGCTTGCCGCTGCTGAAGCTGATGATGTGTTCGTGAATGAAACAACAAACATGTTGATCCTGACACAGCGTGAAGATTTTGATATCCAGGCGCGTTATGCAAATTCAGTTGTGAATGTGAACGCGCCGTCCGGTTATGCCTTTGTTGGTGGTGAGAACAGCCAGCATGGCCTGAACATCAATACGCTGGCCGCCGCAGGTGAGGTCCGGTTGAAGGTGAACGGGTCAATCCGAAATGTCCGCAACGACAATAACGCTGTTTTGACCTCACAGTCAGCGGTGATTGAGTCAGGTATTGGCGCTATTGGCACAGCCTTGAACCCGTTCCGTATTGATATTCAGGATAATTACAAGGTCACTGCCCGTGCTGAAGACGGCATCTGGCTGGAAGAAATGACCAATAATATGGAAGTTGGCCAGATCTATTCACCAAATGAGATTAGACTGGTCAGCCCGGGGGCGATTACAGATTTTGAAAATGATCTAATCATGGATGTGAAAGGTGATGTTGTCAGCCTGATTGCCCAGAACGCGATTGGTGAGCAGTACCTTAATGCAGACAGTAGTCTGGTGAAAAAACAAAAAGCCTTAGATGTCGCGTCTGTGGATTATGACAATTCCACCTTCAGCGTAACCAGCGCATCCAGTGGAGCCTGGCTATATGGGCCGTTGAGCCAGAATATCCGGATTACAAATGCTGATTTGTATGATGATTTGGATATCGCCGTTGGCGCAAAACTGAAGGCAAAAGGGAGCTTTGAGACCCGTGGCGGAGATGTCAATTTCCGGTCTTATGAAAGTATGCAGCTTGACGGTGATGGCGGGATCAACACCAATGGGGCGGTTCTCAACCTGATTACAGGGGACAATCTCAACATTGTTGGTAATATCACCACTGGCGGTGGCGCCATTAACGCAACAGTTGGCGACAATATGACAGTGGCTGCGGATGCAACAATTCTGACCTCTGGTGGTGATTTCACTGCATATGCGGATGGTCTTCTGAACCAGAACATCACGATTGAAGATAATGGAACTGATGCAGGCCTGATTGATGTCGCCAGCGGGTCTATCCGTCTGTCCGCGAGTGATACAATAACAGTAACAAGCTTACGCACAACAAGCGGGGCCGCCTGTGCTGATAATCAGCTCGGATGTGCGGTTACGGTGATGGCAACCAATATTCAGGATGCCGGTGATGTGCGCTCTGATATGATTGTTGATGGCAATGGTGATATCCGTCTTCAGGCCCATCAATATATCAATGTGAATGATATTGATTATAACGGCAGCAACGCTCTGCAGTTGGATATCACGGGCAAGAATGATGGTGCACGCGGGGTGGCTACAGTCCTTGGTGTGAATGCAGAAGCAGGCATTAATCTAGAGCGTCTGTATATGAACAGTGCCACTATTCGGGCGCCCCTGACTCAGCCAGCTCCAGGGACACCTGTATTTACTGTGACAGATGGGCGTATTCGCGATAACGCTTACTTTGACATCGGCGCGGCAGGGGGCACAGAATTCCTTGCCCGTATTGGCCGTCTCGAAAATAATGTGATGGACTTTGATAGCTGGCTTCTGGCCGGAACGGAGGCTGGTTATTTTGATAATGCGGCTCTGGCTCCGCAATTGAACCGTGAGGATGATTATCGCTGTACCGGGGCGCCAAGTTTCTTAGGGGATGCAAATGCAGTCCTTAGCTTCAGCTTCCTCTTTAACCGTCCGGCAGTCGATTGTAGCGCGGTACTGGCGTATTACAGCCAGTCTTATGAGCTGGCGACACCAGTGCGTACTGTTGAACAAGAAGTCTTAACTGTTGTTGCTGATATCATCCGCCGTAATTCAGGTTCAGTCAGACTTGTTCCT
>CALKIF010000069.1:0-1468 GCA_937988715.1 uncultured Alphaproteobacteria bacterium
CCCATAGTCTTATCCACTGTCTGCGGATCAAGGGCGACACAGTTCAGCTCAACCAGAGCCTGGGCCCAGTCAATGGTCTCAGCAACGCCCGGGGCCTTAAACAAATTCTGCTGCCGCAACCTCTGCACAAACGCAACCAGCTGGGCCTTAAGATCGTCTCCGGCATCAGGTGCCTTTCTGTTCAGTATCGCCAGCTCACTTCCGAAATCAGGATAGTCGACCCAGTGATAAAAACAGCGCCGTTTAAGCGCGTCATGAACCTCACGCGTGCGATTTGAGGTGATGATGACCACAGGCGGCTCAGCAGCGGTTATCTGGCCCAGTTCAGGGATTGTGATCTGCCAGTCTGACAAGAGCTCCAGAAGGTAGGCTTCAAAGGCTTCATCTGTGCGGTCAAGCTCATCTATCAGCAAAACGGGTGCGGTGCCAGATACCGGACGGATGGCTTGCAATAATGGCCGCGCGATCAAATAGTCTTCAGTAAATAATGATGTATCTTTGGCTGATCCACCCGCCGCGCCGCCGGCCTGAATATCGACCATCTGGCGGGCATAATTCCATTCATAAGCAGCTGAGCTGATATCCAGACCTTCATAACATTGCAGACGAATGAGGGGCTTTTCCAGAACGGTGGCCAGAGTCTTAGCAATTTGCGTTTTACCGACACCCGCCTCACCCTCTAAAAACAGAGGCCGGTTGCGGGCAAGGGCCAGATACAGTGCCACAGCTAACCCGTCCTGTGCCAGATAATCATGGCCGGTCAGAGCCGCTTGCAAAGCCTCTACAGACTGAAACTGAGACATCTTTTCCTCATCTGATTTGAACAAGTCATCCTGACAATATGAGGGCTGGAGGTTTGAGTGGCAAGACAACAGGCGGAAAACACCAGCTTGTCCGCATGGTGGCATAGATATTCCAAAACCGTCTTTGTTTGTAAAAAATTGACCCTTTCCTCTTTACAAGCGTTCGTTTTCATCACACGCTTTGCGTTACCTTTAAACTTCATCAATCTGTTTTGGGAGGACAGAATGGCTGTTGTACAAATGAGCGTTAACGGTCAGGCCGTTGAGCAAGACGTGCCAGATAACACGCTTCTGGTATCATTCATAAGAGAAACATTAGGGCTTACAGGAACCCATGTGGGTTGTGATACCAGCCAGTGCGGGGCTTGTGTGGTTCATGTCAATGGCCAGTCAGTCAAATCCTGTACCCTGCTGGCCGCACAGGCTAGCGGTGCTGAGGTCACAACAATCGAAGGCATTGCCAACGGGGATGAATTACACCCCATGCAACAGGCTTTTCATGAAAATCATGGTCTGCAGTGCGGGTACTGCACCCCGGGCATGGTGATGAGCGCCATTGAATTGGTGGAAAAAAATAAGGGGCTGACAGAACAACAGATCCGCGAAGGTCTGGAAGGCAATATCTGTCGGTGTACCGGCTATCATAATATCGTCAAATCTGTGCA
>CALKIF010000070.1:0-2921 GCA_937988715.1 uncultured Alphaproteobacteria bacterium
TGGCCTTGGAATATTTCTTGAAGCTGTCAACTGAGCCGGCTTCACGACCAATCAGCCCGACCAGATGCGGGCCAGTCTTATTCTTTTCCTTATCAACTACATGACAGGCTTTACATTTTTTGAACACTTTTTCACCTGCCGCCACGTCACCTGCCTGTGCAGGGAGGCTGAAAGACATAAGTGCCACAAGAATAAAGACGATACGCATCATTGGACTCCCTTTAACTCTCATCTTCTGGTGTAACATCAATTTCACGGGCTTTGCCGATGACTGTTGTCGGTACATCACAGTCCTTCATACAGGCAATGCCAGAGATTGGCTGCGCATCCGGGCGTGGATCAGGCATCATAAAGCCATCCCGGTTTGGCATTTCTATCGTGCCGATATTATCCTGATTAACCTCAAACTCATCATCAATGATATCGTTCATATACAGCAAATAAGCAACGATCTGATACGTCTCGTCATGCGTCAATGACTGCGCTTCCCCAAACGGCATAGCCCGGTAGATATAATCATACATGGTGGAGGCATAAGGCCAGTAACTGCCTGTTGTCTTCACCGGGTCATGACTAGCCAGCGTGCCTTCGCCGCCAACCAGAACAGGCCAATTGTCAACAGCCTCCCCAAAATCACCATGACATGATGCACATCTGTCAGCGTAAACCTCTTCTCCATCAAAGGCATTACCGGTACCAACAGGCGCACCAAGCCCATCTGGACGCACATCAATATCCCATCCGGCAACCTGTTCTGCTGTGGCAACCTCCCCCAAATTGAAAGGACGCTGGTCCGCAGCAGCCTGGGAGGCGGTGAACAAAGGAAATAAAATTGCGGTTGCCATCAGGCTGTTCTTCATAGTCTTAGCCAAGTCTGACATTGTCCACACTCCCGTCTTTATTCACCATCCAGGTGGCGATTGAATTATTGTGATAGATAGAATTCACACCTCTTTCCGCCTGCAACTGCTGAATGGTCGGCTGGACATAGCCTGTCTCATCAATCGCGCGGGACTGGATCAGCATCTCTTCCCCGTTCCAGTTGAACGGCAGGGTGAAGCGGGTCAGTGATTTATCGAGCACAGGCCCATGCAGCTCTGATGTCTGCCAGTTGCGACCCCCATCAAAAGACACATCCACACGGGTAATTTTTCCCCGGCCTGACCAGGCTAGACCCTTCAGCAATTGTGTGCCTTTGCTCATGATGGCCTTTTCAGGGCAAGGAGATGTGACCACAGATTTTGCATCCATGACCCAGGTAAACATCCGGGCCTTCCCGTCTTTCATCAGATCAGTATATTTTGAGGTTTCCTCGCGGGCCATATACGGCATATCACCAAATTCAAGGCGGCGGAGCCATTTGACCCACATATTGCCTTCCCAGCCAGGGACCACCAGGCGTGCCGGATACCCCTGTTAAGGACGCAACGCCTCACCATTCATGGCATAGGCGACCATACAGTCATCAAGGATTTTTTCCATCGGGATAGAGCGGTTCATTCCGGCTGAATCGCCGCCTTCGGCCAAGACCCATTTCGCATTTGGCTTGACACCCACTTCGCGGCATATGTCTGACAGACGCACGCCTGTATATTGGACGTTGTGAACCATGCCGAAGGTATACTGACACCCATTCAGCTGGGCACCGCGCCATTCCATACCTCCATTTGCCGCACATTCAAGAAAGTAAAACCGATTTGTTTGCGGGAAACGGCGTAGGTCATCTAACGTAAAAATCAGTTCTCTGTCGACAAGGCCATTGATCATTAATCTATAATCAGTTGGGTTCACCTCTGGAACACCGCCATGATGGCGCTCAAAACACAACCCATTCGGGGTGACAAAGCCGTCCAGTTCATGGAGCGGTGTGAAATTCACTGATGATTCTGTGCTGGCGGTCAGCCATTCAACATTCCGGCGAACCACATGTGATTCAAATTCAGATGGCATCCCGTACGGATTGGCGTCAACACCTGCGCCCAGATACGGTGTCCATTCTGGTACATTCGGAGGCAGATTATCCGGGTTTGCGTCTGATGCGCCAGCTGCTTTCAATACCGATGCTGTGCTCAGCGCCGCCGCGCCACCTAATAAAGAGCGTCTTGTCAATGACAGGGATTGTTTGTCTTTTACCGTCATATTTTCCCCCATGGTCCCTGCTCACAAATCTTTGCAATACAAAATTGTCTTGTGAGTGTCATAAAATGAAAGGCGTCCTGACCCCCTGCTCAGTACGCCCCTTTTGTCAGGCAATTTTAATCTTTTTGGATGCGGTATACTCCTGACCGCCATCTTCAACCCAGATGAAATCGAACGTTCCGGCTTCTGTGACTTTAAAGGGAAAGACCAAGAAGGGGTTTGATGACACAGAAGGACGCATATCCACTTCAAACACAGTATTTCCGTTAAATTTCGCGGTGAAACTGTTGATTATTTTGCGCGGCACAACATTGCCGTCACTGTCGACTGCGCGACCGCTATGCATCGGATGCGATATCAGAGTTTTAATTTCAACAACTTCGCCAACTTCCGCTGTTTTTGGGACTTTTACCCGTGCTTTAACTTTTGCCATTTTCTCTCTCCTTAACCGCCACAGCCGCCAATTGTGACTTTGACTGTTGTTTCAGCTTTTGCAAAAGACCCGTTGCTCATCGCAGCAAGAACCGTAACATTTTGCGTCTTAGACAGCCGCATCCGTGTGGTTGCACCACAAGCGCCCATGGCTGGCGTAAAATTAAACTGCGCCACGTCAGGTTCAGGATTACCATCAGCAAACACATAGACCGCTTTGACGTGATCATCGGCCGTCATAGGGCTGTCGATTTCAAAAGCAATTTTGACCTGATTGCCGTTTTCCGCAATCTCTGGCATATCCAGATAAATATCCAAATCAGCAATGGCCTCGCCTTTGGTGACTTCTG
>CALKIF010000071.1:0-12251 GCA_937988715.1 uncultured Alphaproteobacteria bacterium
CGCTTTACTTTGGGCGGGCGCAAGGTACGCGGCTTTGACGGCGGCGGCATTGGCCCGCGCGATACAGGGGCCAATTCGGCTGTCGGCGGTAACAAAACATATTCCGGATCTGTTGAAGTGATCTCCAGCCTGGGCCTGAGCGAAGATTTAGGGGTGCGCTGGACCGTCTTTTCTGATTTCGGATCTGTCTGGGATACAGATTTTCCTGAAGGGGTGACCGCACCAAATGAAAGCGCGATGCGCCAGACTGTCGGCTTCGGCTTTCTCTGGGATACGGCGATTGGCCCTTTGACATTCTACTGGGCTGATCCGATCAGCAAGGAAAGTCATGACAGAACAAAGCGGTTCCAGTTTAATATTGGCACACGGTTCTAACAGGGGGGGGAGATTATGCGAAGACGCGTTATCCGCAATCTGGCCTGGATAGGCTTGGCATTAACCCTTGTCACTGGCGGGGCGTTGCCGGGCTGGGCCCAGCAGACAGACACCACTGATGATGCTGTGTTCACGATTGATCGTGTTGGCACTATCGATCTTGTCGAAGTGTTGCGTCAGTCCACGGCAACCAGCAGCGTGCGCGCTCTTCTGGATGAAAAACGTGCCCAGTTTCAGGAAGAATTCGCCGCCCGTGAAGTGGACCTTATGGCCCGCGAAAAAGCCCTGCAAAGCAAGCGTGATGTGATGTCAGCAGAAGCGTTTGGCGAGGAGGTCAGACTGTTTCAGGCAGAAGTTGCTGATGTTCAGCGTGAAATCCAGCGCAAACGCAAATCACTGGATAATGCGTTTCAGCAGGCTCAGGATAAATTGCGCGATCTGGCGCTTGAAATTGTCGGGGATGTGGCCAAAGAAAGGAAACTTGATCTGGTCTTGAACCGCGACAATGTTCTGATTTTCAGAAATCAGCTGGATTTGACCACAATTGTTCTTGAGCGTTTGAATGAGCGCACCAAAGATGCCCGTTTTGAAGTGACTGAGGTCGCCCCGTCCAAAGATAACTGAACCGCTAAAGGATTGACAGGATAGTGAGCACTCTACCAGAGCATCTGAAATTCGATAGCTCGCTGACTGTCGCGGACCTTGCCCGCCGGTTTGACGTGACCCTGTTTGCCGGTGAAGGCGACCTTGTTCTCACACATGTCAGCACACCTTATGCGGCCACTGTCGGCAGCTTTACAGCGGTTTATGAAGACCGGCTGGCTGAACAACTGTCCCCCTCACAGCCCTTTACTTGCCTGACCACATCTGCGATCGCCAAACAGCTGGCCTCTTCTTGTCCGCAAGCTGCTGTCCTGGTCTGTGATAACCCGCGCCGGACCTATGCAGATATATTGTCCTCTCTGTTTAAAGCAAAGACCCAGCCGGCTATATCGGGCGGTGATACAGTTCGCATTGATGCATCTTCATCTGTTCACCCAGACGCAACTCTTGGCCCTTATGTCGTCATTGGCCCGAATTGTGTGGTTGAGGCAGGCACAGTGATTGAGGCGCATTCTATCCTGGCTGGTGATGTTCATCTGGGCCCGGACTGTCATGTGTCTGCGCATTGCTGGCTGGGCCATACCATCTTGGGCGCACGCACCCGCCTGGCTCAGAATACAGTCCTGGGCAAACGCGGATTTGGCTTTGAAGGGCAGGGGGCAGAAGCCAGTTTTATTCCGCATCTTGGCCGGGTGGTGACGGGTGAGGGCTGTGATATTGGTGCAGGCGTGACCATTGACAGAGGCGTTCTTGATGACACGCATCTTGGCTCTTATGTGATGATCGATAATCAGGTTCATATCGCCCATAATGTGATCATTGGCGATAATTGCATCATTCTGGCCCAAACGGGCATCGCGGGCAGTGTCCGGATGGGGGCAAATTGTATTATCGGCGGCCAGGTTGGTATTGCTGATCATGTCAGCCTCTGTGAAGGTGTGACAGTGGCCTCAAAATCTGGCATTACCAAGGATATTGGCACGCCGGGCACATATGCAGGCTTTCCGGCTGAACCTGCGCGCGGGTTCTGGGCCCAGCAGGCGGCCTTGCGGCGTCTGGTCAAGGCAAAGACAGACACATGAACAATCAACCTCTGTTAAGGGACTGAAGACAAGAAAATGACAAGTGAAAACAAGGTTTTTGAATATACAGATATTGAAAAGCTGATCCCCCACAGGGCGCCGTTTCTTCTGATCGACAAGCTGACCAATGCTGTACCTGGCGAGTCAGCGACAGGGATTAAGGCAGTCAGTGGCTGTGAGCCCTATTTTGCCGGTCACTTTCCGGGCAATCCGGTGATGCCGGGGGTGCTGATTGTTGAGGCGATGGCCCAGGTGGCCTCTTGTGTGGCCTCTTTGACCTTGTCAGATGATGACAGGGACACGCTGGTCTTTTTTGCCACCATAGACAAAACACGGTTTCGCCAGCCTGTCCGGCCCGGGGATGTTCTGATGCTGGATGTTCAGAAAACCGCAGCCAAGGCCAATTTGTGGAAATTCACAGGCAAAGCAAGTGTTGAAGGAAAGATAGTGGCACAAACTGAATTTTCAGCCATGATCGTCGAGAAAGACAGGTAAGACAGACCATGCAGACAACAATTCATCCAACAGCCCTTGTGTCTGAAACGGCTGTTTTGGGTCAGAATGTGACTATCGGGGCGTATTGTGTTATCGGCGATAAGGTGACGCTTGGCGATAATGTAACCCTGCACAGCCATGTTGTGATTGACGGCAACACAAAACTGGGTGAGGGGTGTGAGGTTTTCTCCTTTGCGGCGCTTGGTCTTGCCCCTCAGCACACCCGTTATGAAGGCGAGGATTCAGAGCTGATCATCGGCAGAAATAATGTGATCAGGGAATATGTCACCTTTCATCCGGGCACGGCTGTGGGCAATATGCGCACCGTGATTGGTGACAATAATTTGTTTTATGTCGGCTCTCATATTGCGCATGACTGTATTGTTGGTAATCACGTTATTCTGGCCAATGGTGTGAATGTCGGCGGGCATGTTGAAATCGGTGATTATGCCTATTTTGGCGGGAATTCTGCAATTCATCCTTTTGTGCGGATTGGCAGCCATTCTATTATTGGGGGCGGTACAGCTGTAACAGCTGATGTTATCCCCTTTGGTCTTGCTTCTGGGCCACGGGCAGCCTTGCACGGGCTGAATCTGGTTGGCCTGCGCCGCCGCGGGTTCACCGCCTCTCAGATTTCTGCTGTGCGGTCTGCCTACAGCGATTTGTTTGTCAAGGACGGGTTGTTTGCTGAAAAGCTGGATCAGCTGAAAACAGAGCGCGGCGAAGATGAGATGGTCTCCTTATTGGTCAGCTTTATTGAAGACGGACAGGATAAAAACCTGTGCCAGCCGTTGAAATAGGGGGCACAGATGGGGCGACTTGGCATTATTTCAGCCCGGGGTCCCCTGCCGCTCCAGCTGGCTCAGGCCGCCCGCGATAAGGGTGAGGACCCTTTTATCATCAGCCTGAAAGGGCAATGTGACTGCAGCTTTAACGGGTTTGAAACGGTTCAGCTTCCGGTTGGCAAGGTCGGGGCAATCACAAGCCATCTGATTAAGGCAGGTTGTGACAAGCTGGCTCTGGTGGGCCAGTTCAAACGCCCGTCTGTTGCCGATATCAGTTTTGATAAGGCCGGTTTGGCCCTGATGGGCAGGCTGATGCTGACAGGTGATGACACCGCTTTGCGGATTGTTGCGGCCTATTTTGCTGAACAGGGTATTTCTGTGGCGGCGAACGCAGAGTATCTGCCAGACAGTGTGCTGCCGGTTGAGTTTCATACCGCCCGCCCGCTGACCTCTGGTGAGGTTATGGCAGTGCATCATGCCTGTTATGTCCTTGACCAACTGGGGGAGCTGGATGTGGGACAGTCCGTTATTGTTCAGCAGAAACGTGTCCTGGCCATTGAAGGGGCAGAAGGCACCAATGAGATGATTATCCGCGCCGCCCCTCTGATCGATAAATCACAGCCTGACACTGTTTTTGTAAAACTGGCGAAATCAGGCCAGGATATCAGCCTGGATATGCCGGTCTTCGGCCTTGATACGCTTATCCATCTGCAGCAGGCGGGCATAGAGGCTGTCTGCCTTGATGGCGGCCGGCTCATGCTGGCTGATCCGCTGGACAAGATTACCTCAGCCGCAGACAAGGCCGGTATCTCTGTCTGCAGCCGGGCCAGCCTGCCTGAGGGAAGGTGATGACCAGCCGGATGTTCATCCTTGCCGGAGAAGCATCAGGTGATGTGCTTGCCGCACAGCTGATGCAGGCGGTTGAACAGATAAAAGGCCCGGTTGACTGGTCTGGTATGGGCGGCCCAGAGATGACAGCCGCCGGTCTGACCTCTGCTGAGGAGATGAGCCAGCTCTCTGTGATCGGTCTGGGTGAGGCGCTGACCGCTTTGCCGCGCCTGTCACGTCTGGCTGACAGGCTGATTGACCGGGTTCTGGATACCCGCCCTGACATTGTGTTCACTGTTGATTCAAAGGCCTTTTCAGTGCGGTTTGCGCGCCGTCTGCGCCGCCGTCTGGCAGGCGAGGGCTGGCGGCCAAAGCTGGTGCATATGGTGGCCCCGACCATCTGGGCCTGGGGCGGGTGGCGCAAGACCGCCTTTGAAGACGTGTTTGATGTGCTGTTATGCCTGTTCCCGTTTGAACCAGAGCTGTTTGATGAAAACAGGCTGAAGGCTGTTTTTATTGGCCATCCGCAGGCCGACACCTCCCCGGACCTGAACAGTACAGAGGCAAGACCATATGACCTGGCTGTTCTGCCGGGCAGCCGCCGCAGTGAAATCACACATCATTTACCTGTCTTGCTGCCGGTTCTGGCCAGATTGCAGGATACATACGGCCCGCTTTGTGCGGCGATACCTGCACTGCCGCATCTTCATGATCATATCGCTGAACAGGTGGCCTCTGCTGGTCTTGAGCAGGTGGTCTCTGTACAGCTGGTCCCGGCCAGACAAATTCTGAACCGGTCAGCCGCGATGATTGCTGCGTCAGGCACAGTTACTCTGGAAGCGGCCATAAGCGGTGTGCCGGGGGTTGTGATTTATCATCTCAGCCCGCTGAACAGGCTGTTTACCCGGCTATTCTATAAAAAAGATACACCGGTCCTGCCTGACCTTGTGCTTGGCCGCCAGCATTACCCGTTTCTGCTGCCGCCCCGCCTCAGCACAGATGCTTTGTATCAACATGCTGCTGACCTGCTGGATAATCTGCCGGCCCGCCAGGCAGAAATGCAAACAGCCTCTCAGCAGCTCTGCGGCCTGTTACGTGCCGGGCAGGGGCGCTTTGCCGATAATCTTGCTGACCGTCTGACGCCGCTGATTTAGCGTTTATCGACAGGCACGAAATCACGCATTGCCGGCCCTGTATAGAGCTGGCGCGGGCGGCCAATCCGCTGGGTGTTGTCCTCGATCATTTCCTTCCACTGCGAAATCCACCCCACGGTGCGCGCAACCGCAAACAGCACGGTAAACATAGAGGTCGGGAAATTCATCGCCTTCAGGATAATGCCGGAATAAAAATCAACGTTCGGATACAGCTTTTTATCAATGAAGTACGGATCCTTCAGGGCCAGTTCTTCCAGCTCCATCGCCAGTTCCAGAAGCGGGTCATTAATGCCCATCTTGCCCAGAACTTCATGACAGGATTTGCGCAGGACCTGTGCGCGCGGGTCATAGTTTTTATAAACACGGTGGCCAAACCCAAACAGGCGGAACGGATCATCCTTATCCTTTGCCTTATCCACAAAGGTCCCGATATTCGATTTGTCGCCAATTTCATTCAGCATGTTCAGAACAGCTTCATTTGCCCCGCCATGAGCAGGGCCCCATAAGGAGGCAATACCTGCTGCGATACAGGCAAACGGGTTCGCGCCTGATGATCCGGCCAGCCGCACCGTAGAGGTAGAGGCATTTTGTTCATGATCTGCATGCAGAATAAAGATTTTATCCATCGCATCAGCAACCACCGGGTCAATTTCATAAGTTTCAGCCGGAACCGAAAAGCACATATGCAGGAAGTTTTCAGCATAACCCAGCTCATTGCGCGGGTAGTTAAAGGGCTGGCCAATTGAATATTTATACGCCATGGCCGCCAGGGTGGGCATTTTGGCAATCAGACGACGAGAGGCAATCATCCGCTGGTTTTCATCATTGATATCTGTTGAATCATGATAAAACGCAGACAGCGCGCCGGTTACCCCGCACAAGATGGCCATCGGGTGCGCGTCCCGGCGGAAGCCGCGGAAGAAGGTGGACAGCTGTTCATGCACCATGGTGTGACGGGTGATGGCATTGACAAATTCATCACGTTCAGTCTGATCAGGCAGCTCGCCATTTAAAAGCAGATACGCCACTTCCAAAAAGCTGGACTGATCAGCCAGCTGTTCAATCGGATAGCCGCGATGCAACAGAATGCCTTCATCCCCGTCAATAAAGGTCAGGCCGGACAGACAGGAACCGGTCGCCCCATAGCCGGGATCAAAGGTAAAGCGGCCTGTTTCGCTGTATAATTTGCGGATATCAATCACATCCGGGCCAACAGACCCGCTGAGGACAGGAAGCTCGCAACTGTTTCCAGACTGATTATCGGTCAGGGTCACTGATTTGTTGCTGTTTGTATTCGACATGTATTCCTCCCGTCCTGTACATGAATTCGGCTTGGCGCAGTATAGTCCGAACAAGGGCTTAAGTGCAAATCTGATTTATCCGTTTGATGGTTTCTTCTGTGCCCAGTCCGCGGACAATATCCAGAATTGACGGCGCGGTCTTTGTGCCGGTCAGCGCGGCCCGCAGGGGCAGGCCGACATCCCGCATTTTCAGACCCTCATCTTCCATCCAGGCCTTAAAGGCTGTATCAAAGGCGTCTGCCTCAGCCGGGGCGGCCGCAAAAAATAAGGCGGCTTTGCGCAGGGTTTGCCTGGCCTCATCTGTCAGAAGGGCGGCGGCCTCTTCTGTCAGCTCAGGCGCGCCGGACTGGAACAACCAACCGGTCATGCCGGCAAGCTCTGTCAGGGTCTGTGCCCGTTCTGTGAATAACGGCATCAGCGTGGTCAGCCAGCCTCTGGTCTGGGGGGCGGGCGTGCCGCCCTGCATCGCCAGCAGCTGATCAGCCAGCTGGTCAGCTGCCGCCTGGCGCAGCCAGTACTGGTTCACCGCCTTCAGCTTGTCCATATCAAACCGGGCCGGGGCCTTGCCGATATGCTGGCCGTCAAACCAGCTGATGGCCTCTTCGCGGCTGAATAATTCATCATCACCATGTGACCAGCCCAGCCGGGAAAGATAATTCACAAGGGCTTCAGGCAGAATGCCCATATCCCGGTAAGCATCAACCCCCAACGCGCCGTGGCGTTTGGATAATTTGGCCCCGTCCGGGCCGTGAATCAGCGGGATATGGCCAAAGGCGGGCGCGGTCCAGCCTGCCGCCTGATAGATATGATACTGGCGGAACGCGTTATTCAGATGATCATCTCCGCGGATCACATGGGTGATGCCCATATCATGATCATCCACCACCACAGCCAGCATATAGGTCGGGCTGCCATCACTGCGCAGCAGCACCAGATCATCAAGGCTGCTGTTCTGTACGGTGACCTCTGCCTGAACCATATCTGTTAATCTGGTCTCGCCCTCATCAGGCATTTTCAGGCGCACCACAAACGGCGCATCAGCAGAAGGCGGATCGCCCCCCTCGCGCCAGGGTGAGCGCACCGGCCGGCCCTGTTCACGTGCCTGAGCGCGGATATCTGCCAGCTCAGCCTCGCTGAGGTAACATTTATAGGCTGTGCCTGTGGCCAGCATCTGCAAAGCCACCTCATGATGACGGCCGGCCTGTTCAGACTGCAGCACAGCTTCATCATCACCGCTCAGCCCCAGCCAGTTCAGCCCGTCATGAATCGCCGCGATCGCCTCAGCCGTAGAGCGTTTTTTGTCTGTATCCTCAATCCGCAGCAGATAACGCCCGCCATGATGGGCGGCAAACAGATAATTGAACAGGGCGGTTCTGGCCCCGCCAATATGCAGAAAGCCTGTCGGGGAGGGCGCAAAACGCGTAACAACGCTCATCTTTTCTTAACCTTATGCTGTTAGGCTGGACGCCAGGCACAGGCCTGACGGTTATCACTGTTAAGTGGATATAGCATGTCTGCTGTCAAAAGGGCACTCCGGATGCTCAAAATTCCAGATGTGACAGCTCTGTCAGACGGCTTGTCGCTGGCAGACAGCCATAAGCTGGTCTGGGCAGCTCGGTGTGGCCTGTGAAAGCAACGTTGAGCTGATTGTCACGCTTGCTGGTCCGTTATATCCCTGCCGGATAGGGGGCCTCTGGTTTTTGTTGTCCCGAAGGAAAGGGAAAGGTGGCTGATGCAGCTGCCTGAAGAGGCAAATGGCGTTATCTCGCCGTTCTTGTCCAATCTGCAGGCACAGAGGCGGCCCTGGCGTAGATGACATCAATAACGACGGATAAGCCCTGTCAGGCGGCCTTGTATACGCACCTTATCTGTTGAGAAATAGCGCGTTTCATAAGCCGCATTTGCCGGTTCCAGTGCCACACGGCCAGCTTCCCGGCGAAAGGTCTTCAAGGTTGCTTCACTGTCTTCGATAAGGGCCACGACAATCTCGCCGCTGGAGGCTGTCTCCGCCCGGCGGATGATTACTGTGTCCCCATCATGAATGCCAGCGTCAACCATCGAATCCCCGACAATTTCAAGTGCAAAATGATCCCCGCCAGCGACTAGCCCGGCCGGGACGTCCAGATAGCTGGAGGGATCAGACAGCGCCTCAATCGGGGTGCCAGCCGCAATGCGGCCCAGCAGTGGAAGCGCAACAACAGATGATAAGCTTTCGGTAAAGTCAGCTTCAACCACATTTGATGACGGCCCATCTGCAGATGCCGGACTTCCCGGATGACGCAGAATTTCTATCGCACGGGCCCGGTTCGGCAGTCGTCTTATATAGCCGCGTTCCTCTAGTGCTGAGACAAGCCTGTGAACGCCGGATTTACTGGCAAGCCCAACCGCTTGGCGCATCTCGTCAAAAGAGGGGGTAATGTCCTTGTCTGCCTGATAGTCAATCAGATAAGACAGAAGCTGATGTTGTTTACCTGTCAACATGATCTGTTGCCTCATTCATCCTTAAGCATTTCGCTTATGCAAACGTCATGGCTTCCACAACCGTTCTTGCTTCGTTCTAAATCCTTTTAAGGAACAAGTCAAGAACAAAATAATCGAGTGATGTGAAATGATTTTCTAAAGTCCGGCGGGCAGGATCAGCGCAGGGACGTTATCACCGGCTGTCAGGGCTGGGGCATGCGGCGGGCGGATAATCAGCGCGTGCGCATCTGAAAAAGCTTTGAGCATAGAGGAATCCTGGCGGCCAAGTGGACGGATGGTGCGGTCAGGGCCATCACCGACAAAGACACTACGCAGATAATCCTGGCGGCGGTCATTTTCCGGCACAGGCGCGGCCAGCGGGAAGGTGCGGATATCGGCTTCAGCAGACTGGCCCAGCAATGTCTTGATGGCCGGCAGCCCGAACACCGTCATACAGACCCCGGCAGATACCGGATTGCCCGGCAGGCCCAGCAGCGGTACACCCTGCCACTGGCCAAAAATCAGCGGCTTGCCCGGCCGCATGGCAATTTTCCAGAACGACAGGGCCGCCGGATCATCAGCGGTGAGATCAGAGGCCAGATGATCATGACTGCCAACAGACGCCCCGCCAGTGGTCAGAATCAGATCAAAAGGGCGGTCCTGTTCAGCCTGGGCCGCCTGCAGCCGGTCTGTCAGCGCGCCGGGCTGGTCAGCAACAATCCCCAGATGCACAGGGTCCGCCCCGCAGGACCGCACCGCATGCGCCAGAAAGGTGCTGTTTGAATTGACCAGCTGGCCCGGGGCAGGGGGCGTGCCGGGGGGCACAAGTTCATCACCTGAAGACAGAATGGCGATGAGAGGTTTGCGCCGCACCGTCAGGCTGTCTGTCTGGCCAGACAGGGCGGCCAGAGCCATTTGCCGCGCCCCAAGTCGGGTCCCGGCGGCAATCACGGTCTGGCCGGAGGTGAAATCAAGCCCGGCTGGCCGGATAAACTGGTTCGGGCGGATCGCTTCCTGCACCGTGATGGTGGTTTTCTCTGCCTTGACATCTTCCTGCAGGACAACCGCATCTGCCCCGTCCGGCACATGCCCGCCGGTGAAAATGCGCACCGCCTGTCCGGGCTGCAGCGTGCCTGTGAACAGATGGCCTGCTGCCGCCTCTCCGACCACGTCAAACCGGCTGTCTGCAGGCAAAGTCCGGCCAGAGGTGCACACCGCATAGCCATCCATGGCAGAGACAGCCGCAGGCGGGTGATCATAGGCCGCGACAATATCTGTTGCCAGAATCCGGTGCACGGCGTCATCAAAGCTGATCGTTTGTGTGCTGACCGGCGTTAAGGCGGCACAGATGGTCGCCAGCGCTTCAGCGACAGGTTTCAGTTCAGTCGGCATTAAAGGTCCCTGATTTGCCACCTGATTTATGCAGCAGGCGGATATCGCGGATAATCATCGCCTTATCCACTGCCTTGCACATATCATAAACCGTCAGCGCGGCAACAGATACCGCTGTGAGGGCTTCCATCTCTACCCCGGTTTTGCCCTCAAGACGGCATTCAGCCCGGATATCAATCGCAATGTCTGCTTCATTCAGGCTGAGCTGGACATCCACATGAGACAGCGCCAGAGGATGACAGAGCGGGATCAGCTGGGCGGTCTGTTTGGCGCCCATAATGCCGGCCAGCTGGGCCACAGATAACACATCGCCTTTTTTCAGTCCGCCTGATTTCACCGTCTGCAGCGTGTCCGGTGACATCACCACCTGGCCGCCGGCAATCGCGGTGCGGCGGGTTTCGGCCTTTTCGCCGACATTGACCATCTGTGGGCGGCCATCATCTGTAAAATGGGTAAAATCTGCCATATCTGTTCAGCCCCTTTATGCAACCGCAGGAACAGGATTGGCGATCAGGGCAGAGGTGGCCGCCGCCACATCATCTGCCCGCATCAGGGATTCACCAATCAGGAAACAGCGGGCCCCGGTGCCCGCCATCAGGGCCAGATCAGCAGGTGTGAACAACCCGCTTTCGGCCACCGCAATCCGGTCATCAGGCAGGCGCGGCAACATTTCAAGACCCACATCAAGAGAAATCTCCATAGTCTTCAGATTGCGGTTATTGATGCCCATCAGAGGAGAGGAGAGGCGGCAGGCCCGGTCAAGTTCGGAAATATCATGCACCTCTATCAGCACATCCATGCCCAGTTCATGTGCGGCTGCTTCCAGCTCAAGCGCCTGATCATCAGACAGGGCCGCCATGATCAGCAAAATACAATCTGCCCCCAGCGCGCGGGAATGCAGAATCTGGACAGGGTCAATCATAAAATCCTTGCGCAGGACAGGCAGGCCTGAGGCGGCACGCGCCGCCATCAAAAACGCATCATCACCCTGGAAATATTGCTGGTCTGTCAGCACAGACAAACATGTCGCCCCGCCCCCCGCATAGGCTTTTGCCAGGTGCGGAATATCAAAATCAGCCCTGATCAGCCCTTTTGAGGGAGAGGCTTTTTTCAGCTCAGCGATCAGCCCATAACCAGCAGAAGAGGCGGTTTTCAGCGCATCTGTAAAGCCCGTCGGGGCCGGGGCAGACGCGGCCCGGGCGGCGAGGTCAGACAGGCTGACAGCTGCTTTCAGGGCGCTGACTTCCTGTTTTTTTGTTTCAATTATTTGGTCAAGAACGTCTGTCATCTGTCTGATATTTATTCATTTGTTATGGTGATAAGCTGGTCAAGGGCGGTTTTTGCCGCGCCGCTGTCAATTGCGCTGATGGCCCGCTGCAGCCCGACTGATAATTCTGTTTCATGCCCGCCTGCCACAAAACCGGCAGCCGCGTTCAGCAATACGATATCCCGGTACGGCCCGGTCTGGCCATCAAGAAGGGCGCGCAGCGCAACGGCGTTCTGTTCAGCTGAGCCGCCTTTGATATCATCAAGGCTGGCGGTGGGCAGGCCTAGGTCAGACGGGTGCAGGCTGGCTTCAGAAATCTGGCCGTCTTTTAAGATGGTGATTTGATTGCTGCCTGTGGTGGACAGCTCATCAAGGCCGTCTGCCCCATGCACAACCCAGCCATGAGTGGTGCCCAGTGTCTGGAGAGCTTCAGCAAACGGGGTCAGCCAGCGCGGATCAAACACGCCAACCAATATCCGTTTCACCAGAGCCGGGTTCGATAACGGGCC
>CALKIF010000072.1:0-12260 GCA_937988715.1 uncultured Alphaproteobacteria bacterium
GGCAAGGGCCAGCCAGATCAGCGCAAAGGCCGCCATATCCACAGATGTGAAAGGTTCGGCAAACACAAACAGCCCCAGCAGAAGCTGCAGAGACGGGTTGATATAAAACATAAAGCTGGCCACAGACAACGGCAGATAGCGGTTGCCGATATGAAACAGCACCAGCGGCACAGAGGTCACCACCCCTGAGGTCAGGGCCATCATGACCCCATAGGCCGTGCCGTCCAGAAAGACAGATGCGCCCGCCGGTTTCAAGGTCGCGGTTATCCAGAGAATCACCGCACATGCGAACGGCGCGATCATCAGTAATTCAACCACCATCGCGGCAAACGGTTCCATGGCGAGGCGCTTGCGGATCAAGGCATAGAACGCGAAACTGGCCCCGATGATGAGAGCGACCCACGGAAAGCCGTCCAGCAAGCTTGCCTTTACCGCCACACCGGCCGCCGCACAGCCCAGAGCCGCCCAGGAGCGCGCGGACAGCTTTTCGCCCAGAACTGTCACGCCGAGGCCGATCGCCATCAAAGGATACAGAAAATAGCCCAAGGCTGATTGCACAATCTGGCCGGTATCCACCGCATAGAGATAGGCTGTCCAGTTTATTGTGACCAGCGCCGCCCCCGCAGCCAGAGAGGCAAAAACAGACCAGCTGGCCACCGCCGCAGACAGGCCGCGCAAACCGCCGGTAATCAGCAGAATCACAAATAAAAACACCGCTGCCCACAATGCCCGATGAGCCACAATTTCGGCCATCGGAAAGGCAACCAGATAGGCAAAATATAACGGGGCCACCCCCCAGATGAGGTTGCAGCCCACCGCGCCCAGATAGCCGGTCTGTTTATCAGTAAAAGAGGCCATGGACTATCTTTTTACGTCAGCACCACACGAAAATCATTCACATTTGTCTTGGTCGGGCCGGTGACAATGCCATCACCAAGCGCGGCAAAAAAGGAATGGCTGTCATTATCGGCCAGCAGTACGGCTGCATCCAGCCCCAGTGCCGCCGCCCGGGACAGCGTATCCGGCATGATCACAGCCCCGGCCACAGGCCCGTCCGGCAAAGGCCGGCCGTCAATACCGTCTGTATCTGCGGCCAGAGCGCAGAACCGGTCATCGCCGTCCAGGGCAAGGGCCAGCGCATGAATAAATTCAGCATTGCGCCCGCCATAGCCAGAGCCGCGCACCAGCACGGTTGTCTCTCCGCCGGATATCAGCGCTTTGCCCGGGCCAGCGGTGCGGGCCTGTGCCGCCATCCAGCCTGCCAGATCACGAGATGAGCCTTGCAGAGCATCACCAAGGATCACCGGCTCATACCCTGCCTCTGCGGCACATTTTGCCGCGGCGGTCAGCGATTTCTGTGGTGTGGCGACAAGATGCACCTCAGAGGCGGCCAAAGCCGGGTCATCCGCAAAAGGTGTCTCGCAAGCCGGGCTGTCCAGCAAGGCGGCAACAGATGGCGGGAGATCAATCTGATACCGGGTGAGGATCGCACGGGCGTCAGCAGCGGTGGTCGGGTCAGCCACAGTCGGGCCAGAGGCGATTACAGCCGGGTCATCCCCCGGCACATCAGATATCGCCAAAGCCAGCGTGCGGGCCGGATAGGCGGCGGCGGCAAAATGCCCGCCTTTGACAATTGACAGATGTTTGCGCACACAATTCATCTCGTCAATCGGGGCCCCTGCCGCCAAAAGCCGTGAGGTGATCTGTTGTTTTTCATCCAGAGTGACAGCCCCATGCGGCAGGCAGAACAGGCTGGAGCCGCCGCCGGAGACCAGAACCAGCATCAGATCCCCTTCGCTTAAAGACCGGGCCTCAGCCAGAATCCGGGCCGCTGCCGCATGGCCGCGCGCATCAGGCACAGGGTGAGAGGCTGAGGTAATGGTGATCACCTCACACGCCTCTTCATGACCATCAGGGACAATCACCTCACCTGAATAATGCGGGCGCAAGGCCGCAGGCAGATGGGCTTCTGCTGAACGGGCCATCACCGCAGACGCCTTGCCGAAACCGGTGATGAACAGGCGGCCCGCCATATGGTCAGGCAGCAGCTTCCGGATCGCTTCTGGCATAAACTGGTCAGGATCAGCCGCCTGTATCGCGCAGGCAAACATGGCGCGCATCAGATTGCCTTTTTCAGCAGATGACATTACAGTTTGACCTCTTCGTATCAGACAGACCGCCCCACCCTAGCCGGGCGAAGGGGGGCAGGTCAAACCTGTTTCCTTATCGCCAGAACAGCAGACGATTTACACAATATGGATTTTTTCACCCCCTTTGTTATCGCTGTCCAGATGCTGGCCGGATTTGATACAGATTTATATGAAATTATCGGTTTGTCCCTGCGCGTGTCTGTGGTGGCGGTAAGCGCGGCTTTGCTGCTGGGGCTGCCTTTGGGTGCGCTTCTGGCCAGCTTCAGCTTTTATGGGCGCGGGGTGGTGGTGGTGGCAACCAACACGCTGCTCAGCCTGCCGCCGGTGGTGGTCGGGCTGGTGGTCTATCTTTTGATCTCGCGCTCGGGCCCGCTGGGGTTTTTGGACCTGCTCTATTCCCCCACAGCGATGATGATGGCCCAGTTCATTCTGGTTCTGCCCTTGTCAATTGCGCTGTCACGCCAGGTGTTTGAAGGGCTGCATCAGGATTATGATCTGTTGTTCAAATCGCTGAATCTGAGTAAGGCCAAACGGGTCATGGCCCTGCTGGCAGATGGCAAGGCCGCGCTGGTCACTATTGCGCTGGTCTGTTTCGGGCGCGCGATCTCTGAAGTGGGGGCGGTGATTCTGGTCGGCGGCAATATCAAACATGTCACCCGGGTGATGACTTCTGCTATCGCGCTGGAGACGGCAAGAGGAGAGCTGGCCTTTGCGCTGGCCCTGGGGCTGGTGCTGTTGTTTATCTCGCTGCTGGTCAATATCCTCAGCCATCAGATACGCGCCCGGTTTGAACATGAGGGCCGGCATGACTGAGACCGCGGTACAATCTGTCCGTCTGGCTGCCCGCGCCTTATGTGTTGAGCGCGGCGACAAGATGTTACTCAAGGAAATTACAGCAGACATTCCGGCAGGCCAGGTCAGCTTGATCCTGGGCCATAACGGGGCCGGAAAAACGCTGTTGATGCAGACCCTGCACGGGCTGGTGACCCCCACCTCAGGCGCGGTGGACGGCCCGGATAAAGATGTCCAGAAAATGGTGTTCCAGACGCCGGTGATGCTGCGCCGGACCGCCAGCCAGCATTTTGATTTTCTGTGCCCGAATCTTGATAAGGAAGAAAAACAGGACTGGTTCAGACGGGCCAGCCTGGTCGGCCGGATGGGCGTGCCGGCCCGGGCGATGAGCGGGGGGGAGCAGCAGAAGCTGGCCATTATCGGTGCGCTGGCCAGCCGCCCGAAATTATTGTTTCTGGATGAGCCTGCAGCCAATCTGGATTTTGAGGCCACCGCCTTTGTTGAAGAAATGATCAGATGGTCAAAAGACGCCGGCACAACAATTGTGATGATCAGCCATAACCGGGCTCAGGCGGAACGGCTGGCCGACCATATCTTATTCATGGATAAAGGCCGGCTGATGGAACAGGCATCAGCTGCGCAGTTTTTCACCGCCCCGCAGTCAGACGCCGGCAAGGCCTACCTTAAATTTATATGACCGCCGCACCGTCACCCGCCCCCTTGTATCAGCCCAGGACAGAAAAGCTGGACTGGGTGTTTATCGGGCGTTTGCGCGAATAAAACCCGGCGTTAATTTCAAGCCCGGTATAGGGCATTTTAAACTGCAGAGGGGTGGTGTCATGATCGGCCCCGCCTTCACAATACTCAACAAGACCCGCCATCAGCTTGCCAGCGATGGCTGCATTTTTATACTGGTTACCGCTGGTCCCGCAGGCCATATAAAACCCGCCAAGCGAGGATTTATCATAAACCGGAATCCAGTCTGTTGAGGCATCATACAGATCAACCACACCACGCAGTTTTGAGCTTATAGGCAGGTCCGGGACACGCTGGGCATAACGAAGGGCTTGTGTGGTCCATTGTTCAGAAAAGCTGTCATCATAGCCGGTATCGCCCTCCACCCATTTATGATCATCACAAGGCGGGTCTTCACTGCCGATCAGAATATGATTGCCATGTTCAGGACGGCAATACAGCGCAATATCGCTGTCTGAGACAATCATGCCATTTTGTTCAAAATCAAAACCGGCAGGAGACGGCAGATGCACAACTTCCTGACGCAAAGGGCGGGTTGCGATGGTCATGTCGTCTGTCACGCCAGCCAGCCGGTTGATATGGGCAGAGCCTGGCCCCGCGATATTGATCACGATAGGGGCGTGAATTTCAGCACCATCAGCAAGCCTCACCCCTTTGACCGCGCCGCTTTGTTGCAAGATTTCGGTAACCTCTGCGCGCAGGCGGAACCGCGCGCCATGAAGGGCCGCCGCGGCCGCCAGATTTTGCGCAGACAAGGCCGGGTCTGTGACATAACCGGCTTTCGGCCAGAAGATACCGCCCTTAATCCGGGTTCCGTTCGGCTGGCCGAAAGCGTCATCATCACGGGGGCGGGCCGGGGCATAAGAGGCCAGATCATAAATCGGCAGACGGGCCTGTATCTGGTCAGCATCCCAGTCTTCAATAGGGATCGACAAGGCCTGGCTGTGGCCAATATGTTTTTCCAGATAGCCATTGGCCTCAGTCTTCATCACAAGACAGCCACATTCAACAAAACGGGCCAAAGCGTGATCAGAAGACAGGCCGAGATAGTCCGCCCAGTCGCGCCAGTAATGATAGCCTTCAAAAGCAAAGGCGGTGCCGTCCCGGGTGGAATAATGCATCCGGATAATCGCACATGACCCCGCAGTAGAGCCATGACCGATCTGGCTGTTGCGATCAACACACACAGGTTTATAACCCTGTTTGGCCAGTTCAAACGCGGTGGCGGTGCCGATTACCCCTGTGCCGATAATAATGACATCTGCTGTATCTGTGGCCGGCCCGGTCATACGCGCATCGCCGCCCCGGCCGGATCATAAGGAGAGGGCGCGATTACCTCAGCGCTTCTTTCCACACCGACCACATGCACAGACAGCTTGGTGCCTTCAGCACAGAGGTCCGTGTTCACCATCGCCATGGCCAGAGACTGGCCGGTGGTATGGCCATAACCGCCTGAAGTCACAAAGCCGACAAGACGGCCGTCTGACCAGACCGGCTCATAACCAGAAGCGTCCGCATCATTTGCCTGAACCGCCAGAGTGACCAGCTTTTTTTCAGGGCCGTTGCCGTCCCGTTCTGCACGGGCGGCAGCATGGCCGATAAAGTCATCCCGGTTCCAGTCCATGAACCTGTCCATGCCGGTCATGCCCGGGGTGTAGAGTTGGGTGAATTCAGCTGACCAGATGCCAAAGCTTTTTTCCAGCCGCAGAGACAACATCGCATTAAAGCCATATTCACGGATAGCGCAGTCAGCCCCGGCCGCCAGCAGCAGGCGGCGCAACGCGATATGATCGCCCATCCGGCAGTTGATCTCATAACCCAGCTCTCCGGCCACAGACAGACGGCCGATACGGGTGCGCAACAGACCGATATCAAACGTCCCGCAGCCCATAAAGCCAAGCTGGCCGATATCGCCATCTGTAAGCTGTTCAATGACCTGTTTTGATTTTGGCCCGGCAAGAGAGAAACCGGCCCATTCTTCACCTAAGTCACGGACCTCAACCCCGGTTTCTGCATAGTGGCTGAACCAGCGCATATGCCAGGCCCGCAGGTAATATGAACCCATGATCCACCAGCGGCCATCCCCCCAGTTAAACACAGTCAGATCGCCTTTCATGCGGCCTTCAGGGCTTAACATCGGCGCAAGGGCCGCCTTGCCCGGCTTGGGCATACGTCCCGCCAGAACCCGGGCCAGCCAGGCTTGTGCATTCGGGCCGGTCACCTCAAAACGAGAGAAACCGGTAATATCAAGCAAGCCGACATCACGCCGGACCGCCTGGCATTCCTCTGCGACAAGATCAAAAGCGTTTGAGCGTTTTAAAGACGGCGTTTCGGTAAAGCCTTGCGGGGCAAAATAGAGCGGGACTTCGAGATCCCAGCTGGTGCCCCAGAGCGCGCCAGCCGCCGTCATCGCATCATGGGCCGGGGCCATTTTCAGCGGCCGGCCCGCAGGCAGCTGTTCATTCGGATAGGTCATCACAAACCGGCGGGAATAAAACTGGCCGGTGGTCTGGCGGATATATTCCTTATTTTCGGCAAATTCGCCATAGCGGGCGACATCCATACCATAAACGTCAGCTTCTGGTTCGCCATGGATCATCCATTCGGCAAGAGATTTGCCGACACCGCCGCCCTGAAGGAAGCCGGCCATCACCGCACAGGCACACCAATAGCCCTTTTTGCCCGGAACCGGCCCGACAAGAGGATTGCCGTCAGGAGAAAAGGTAAAGGCGCCATTGACCCAGGTTTTCACGCCAACTTCCTGTAAGACAGGGTATCTTTCAAAACCGAGGGTGAGTTCATGTTCAATCCGGTCGGTCTGTTCCTGAAACAGCTCCATCCCGTAATCCCAGGGCGCGCCATCCATCGCCCAATGTTCATGGTCAATTTCATAAATGCCCAGCAACACGCCGTTCTGATCCTGACGCAGATAGGTAAAGCCTTCAAGATCGACCGTCATCGGGACTTCAAAATCAAGCTGTTCCAGTTCAGGGATTGAATCTGAGACCAGATAATGATGTTTCAGCGGCGAGACCGGCAGTTCAATCCCCGCCATACGGCCCACCTGTTTGGCCCAGAGACCGGCGGCATTGACCACATGTTCACACCTGATGGTGCCTTTGTCAGTTACCACCCGCCAGCCGTCAGCGGTCTGTTCAAGGGCTTCAACCTTGGTATGTTCATAATATTCCGCCCCCCGCTTTTTCGCCGCGGTGGCATAGGCATGAACCGTACCGGTGGTATCCAGATAACCTTCACGGTCTGCCCACATGCCGCCCAGAAACCCGTCTGTTGACATAATCGGGTTCAGTTCGCGCGCTTCATCAGGGGTGACCAGACGACAGTCATCAATGCCGATAGACTGAAACACACGGTAGGCCGCCTGCAGCCATTCCCATCTGTCTTCGGTGCCGGCCATGGTCAGCCCGCCTGTCATATGCAGGCCGATATTCTGGCCGCTTTCAGCTTCAATTTCCTGAAGCAGGTCAATGGTATAGGCCTGAAGGGCGGCAATGTTCGGATCTGCATTCAGCGCATGGATGCCGCCTGCCGCATGCCATGAAGAGCCAGCGGTCAGCACAGAGCGTTCAAGAAGACACACATCTGTCCAGCCGAATTTGGCCAGATGATAAATCACAGACGCGCCGACAACACCGCCGCCAATCACCACAACTCTATACTGGTCTTTCATCTTTTTTTCCTCCCGTACGCTCGTCTTCTCAAGCCTAACTTAATACCAGGCATCCGGCATCGCTTCTTTCCGCTGGGCAATATAGGCCTGCAGCTCTTCATCTATGGCCGGATCAAGAGGCGGGGCTGTATAGGCCGCCAGCATGTCTTTCATCAGGCCATTGGCGCGCACCGCCATATCCATCTCGCCCTTATCGGCCCATTGCTCAAAACTTTCTGAATCAGACAGGCGGGCTTCATAAAAGGCGGTCTGGTAATTCGCCATGGTATGAGCCGAGCCCAGATAATGTGCCGCCGGTTCAATTTCCACAAAGGCCTGGCGGCCAAGGGCGTTTTCATCAACCGCCATACCAGAGAGCATAACCTGATAGGCACCGAGGCGGTCTGCATCAATCAGCAGTTTTTCAAAGCTGGTGACCAGACCTGATTCAAGCCAGCCCGCAGAATGCAGCACAAAATTGGCCCCGGCCAGGGCAGTGGAATGCATTGAATCTGCTGATTCTGCAGCGGCCTGGGCATCCGGCAGCTTGGAGGCGGTCAGCCCGCCACCACAGCGCAACGGCAGCCCCAGACGGCGGGCCAGCTGGCCAATCGCATAATTCGACATCACCGGTTCAGGCATGCCGAAGGTTGGTGCGCCTGATTTCAGCGACATAGAGGACAGAAAATTACCTAAGATAAAGGGCGCGCCCGGCCGGACCAGCTGGGCAAAGGCACAACAGGCCATCGCCTCAGCCAGCGCCTGAGCAACAGAGGCCGCGGTGGTCACCGGGCCCATCGCCCCGCTGAGGATAAAGGGGACAACCACAATCCCCTGGCCCGCCCCGCAATAGGTCATAATCGCTTCGGTGACCACCTTATCCACCATCAAAGGCGAGTTGGTGTTCACATTGCCCATGATCACGCAAGAGGTTTCAAACGTTTCGGTTCCGTGCAGAATGCGGGCCATCGCCACGCTGTCTTCAGCCCTGTCTTTGGCCGTGATCGCGCCCAAATGCGGCTTGTCAGACAAGGTCATATGCGCATAGAGCATATCTAAATGGCGCTTATTGACCGGAATATCACACGGCTCGCAAGTGACGAACCCGCCATGATGCAAGGATGGCAACATAGAGGTGAGCTTCACCAGTTTTTCAAAATCAGCGATGCTGCCATAGCGGCGGCCGCCTTCAAGGTCACGCACAAAAGGCGCCCCATAAATCGGCGCAAACACCACATTATCCCCACCGATACGCACAGACCGGTCAGGATTACGCGCGATCTGGGTGAATTCAGACGGGGCCGTGCTGATCAGCTGGCGGACCAGTTCAGCCGGGGCGCGGACAATATCGCCGTCAATATCTGCGCCTGCCTCTCGCCAGAGGGTAAGAGCGGCGGGGTCATCGCGAAAGGCAATCCCTTTTTCAGAGATCAGCCAGTCGGCCTGGGCCTCTATCGCGGCCAGCGCGTCTTCATCCAGAAAATCATAATAGCCGATCTTGCGGGTGATATAAGCCGGGGCGGCAAACTGAGCACTGCGCTTGGCCTGGCGGGCCTGTCTGCCGCCTGTTTGTCTGCTTCCTGTCCGCGTGGCCATTCTTTGCGGTCCCCCTTCATGTCCTGACTTAAAACGCTAGGCAGGAAATCAGATCAGCAATATCCACAAGGCGACCGTTCTGTTCGCAAATGAAAAAAACCAAAGCTGGTCTGGGCGGGAAGAGATGATCACATTTTAGGAGACCTTACAGATTGCGTTTCAGCCCTGCCGCCTGCCTCAGAGCCGCATTGACCCGCGTTTGCCAGCCCTTGCCGTCTTTTTTGAAATGAGCCAGAACATCCGGGTCAAGCAGCATGGTGACCTGTTGTTTCTTCTGGCCGGTGGGCAGAGGAGGTCGTCCGCGCCTGGCGTTGGCGAAGAAATGATCATCCAGCTCACGGACTTCGCCTTCAGCGTCAATATAACCCCTTTGATCGTTCATACTTTGTTACCTCCTTTTGATTGGCTTTACGACGGCTGAACACGCGGATGCTGTCACCACGGTAGCACCACACAAAGACACACAGACGGCCTCTGACAGACGCAAAAGTGATAAAGCGGTCTTCCGGGTAAGGCTGGCGTGTATCCGCAATGGTGTTCGCCTCCTCCCAGTTCACAGACTCAAGTTCAGCAAAATCAAGGCCGCGCTTGTTCAGCGTCTTTTGTCTCTTCTGTTCATCCCATTCAATCTTCATCTATTAAATATAATTATGTTTAATAGATGAATCAATAGTCAAGACCGCCGCAGGTCCGCCTCAGCCCAGCAGGGATTTCAGCACAAAGTCAGGATTGGCGATATCAGACGGGTCAGGGCTGAGGCCCGCTTCAAGACATTTTTTGCCGATCATATAGGCTTGCGGGTCATTTGCCGCTTCAACAGACACAAGTTCCGCCCCGTCATAAGACCAGACAGACAGGCTGTTTTCGCGCCGCCCTGTGCGGGTGGCAACCGATACAGACGGCCCGTCAGGCGGGACCAGCCCGGCCATCTGATATTTCACATCATATTGATCAGACCAGAACCACCAGGCTTCACGAGACGGGGCCGCGCTGCCGGTCAGCCGGGCCGCCGCCACAGCCCCGCTATATTGAGCATGATGGATAGATTCTACCCGGAACGGATTTACAGACGGGGCCCGGGCCACATCACCAATCGCCGAGATATGCGGATCAGAGGTGATGTAGGTCTGATCAGTGATAATGCCGTTATCAACTTTCAGCCCGGCCGCCTCAGCCAGGGCGGTATCAGGGACAATCCCGATACCGGCCAAAACCAGCTGGGGTTCAAGCACCGTGCCACCGGACAGATGGACAGATGTAATCCGGCCAGATCTATCTGTTTCCAGGCTTTCTGTTGCCTGGCCAATGTGCAGCTGGACGCCGTGCTGGCGGTGCAGGGCCGCGCAATGATCAGACAGCGCGGGGCTGGCCACACGGGCCAGCAGACGCGGGGCCAGTTCAACCACATGAACATCAAGATCAAACCCGCGCAAAGAGGCCGCGGCTTCCAGCCCGATATAGCCGCCACCGATCACCACAGCTGTGCGCACATGCCTCAAGCCAGCCCGCAGCGCGCGCGCATCACCAGCGGTGCGCAGCATATGCAGATTAGGGGCCCCGTCAGACAGGTGCGGCAACGGCCGGGCATAAGCCCCGGTCGCCAGCACAAGATGATCATAAGACAGGGTGCTGCCATCTGTCAGGCTGAGCTGTTGTTGACCGGGGTGAAGAGAGGCCACCGCACAAGCCGGCCGGAAGGTGATCTTGAAATTGTCAAACCAGTCCTCCTTGCGCAGGGCAAAGGCCCCTTCCCCATCGGCAAGATCAGCTTTGAGATAGGTTTTGGACAGAGGCGGGCGTTGCAGAGGCAGACCCGGGTCACGTTCCAGGATCGTGATCTGGCCGTCAAACCCGCCCGTGCGCAGACGTTCGGCACAAGACAGGCCCGCATGGCTGGCCCCGATAATCACAATATGGGCAGATGTGGCCATCATCACTTCAGGTTCCTTTTCAACAGCAGCTTGTCAAACAGGCAGACAAGATGAGTGTGAGAAAACCAGACCAAGGCCCGGCTTTCAATGCCGAAACAGACGAAAAATGAAAAAAATCGCCGCACCCCCTCCTCGTAAAGCTGACAAAGGCGGCAGAATTCGGCATAGTTCGCGAGCTGACACGATTTTTGAAGACCGGATTGATGAAAATGATGGATGCAATCACAACCGTTGATGAGCTGCGCGCGATCGCGAAAAAGCGCGTGCCGACCATGTTCTATGATTATATGGAATCAGGATCATGGACCGAAACCACCTTCCGGGCCAATTGCGATGATTTCCAGAAAATCAGCTTCCGGCAGCGGGTTGCGGTGGATATGTCCAACCGGACCACAAAGACAAAAATGATCGGCGAGCAGGTGGCGATGCCTTGCGCGATCGCGCCGACCGGCCTGACCGGCATGCAGCATGCTGACGGCGAAATTCTGGCGGCACGGGCGGCCGCCAAATTCGGGATTCCCTTTACCCTGTCGACCATGTCTATCTGTTCCATCGAAGATGTCGCCACACACAGCCCGGACCCGTTCTGGTTCCAGCTCTATGTGATGAAGGATCATGATTTCGCCAAACGGCTGATTGACCGGGCCAAGGCCGCCGGCTGTTCAGCATTGATGCTGACGCTGGATCTGCAGATCCTGGGCCAGCGGCACAAAGATATTAAAAACGGGCTGACCACCCCGCCCAAGCTGACCGTGAAAAACATTCTGGATATGGCGATACGGCCGCGCTGGTGTATGGGGATGCTGGGCACGCCGCGCCGGTCATTCGGCAATATTGTCGGTCATGTGGAGGGCGTGTCTGATATGACCAAGCTGTCGTCCTGGGTGGGTGAGCAGTTTGATCTGCAGCTGGACTGGGATGATGTAAAGCGAATCAAGGACTGGTGGGGCGGTAAGCTGATCATCAAAGGGATTCTGGATGCTGATGATGCGGAGATGGCCGCAAAGTCAGGGGCGGATGCGCTGATCGTCTCTAACCATGGTGGCCGCCAGCTGGACGGGGCGGAAAGTTCTGTTGCCATTCTGCCAGAAGTGGTTGACCGGGTCGCAGAAGATATCGAGGTCTGGATGGATGGCGGCATCCGGTCTGGTCAGGATATGCTGAAAGCCATTGCGCTGGGGGCAAAAGGAACCTGTATCGGCCGCGCGTTCTTATACGGGCTGGGCGCCGGCGGTGAGGCCGGCGTGACCAAGGTTCTGGAAATTCTGCATAAAGAGCTGGATATGACAATGGCCCTATGCGGCCACCGTGATATCAACAAGGTGACCCGCGATATCTTAAAAACCTGTCCGTTTTAGGGCCGCG
>CALKIF010000073.1:0-1422 GCA_937988715.1 uncultured Alphaproteobacteria bacterium
CCGGCCGCCTCTGCCCGCCCCTGAACGCAAGCGCAAAATATCAATTATGCTTGACCCTGATGTGCTTGAAAGGCTGCGGGCAGGAGGGCGTGGCTGGCAGACACGGGCAAATGCAATTCTGCGCAAAGGTGTGGGGCTGTAACCACACTGCGGCACGTTCTGCTGCGTTCTATTTGCGTCTTTAAATCTGGTTATCGCTGAGCAGGAAGGTGAGGTGGGTTTTGGCCAGCTCACGCAGCTCGTCAACAGATGTGATCTGGCAGGTGCTTTTGCGGTTGCGCCATTTCATCTGCAGGGTTTTGCGGTTCAGCGACAGGCCGGATTTGCGGTTCACCAGCTCATCCGGGGTTTTGCTGAGGGTAATGGGCGCGCCGGAAAAGCTGACCTTATCCTCATTGAAAGAGGCGACCAGCATCCGGCTTTTTTCCGCATTGATGATAAAGAAATTATTCAAGGCCCGGTCAGGCGAGACTGATTCACAGAACAGGCCTGTGGTCCATCCTTCGTCAGACAGATTATCCTTTGCCGCAGCGGGCAGCACAAGCAAGGACAGAACAACAATCATGAGGATACGCATGTCTTTACCTTATGCAGATCACAGGCCATGTTGATTATAGCCCCTTACCCTTTAAGATGTAAGAGGCTGGCCGCGCTATTTCAAGACAGCCGGTCTGCCCGCAACGCCATGATTAAAGGAGATTAGCAGTTCATGAATGAGGATATTCTGGCGGGTCTGGCCCCGCACGGGCATTTGCGGGCGGCGATCAATATGAGCAATTTTCTGCTGGTCTCCGGGGAAGATAAAGATGGCCAGCCAGACGGGCTGTCGCCGGATATGGCGCGTGAAATTGCCCGCCGCATCGGCGTGAGATGTGAGCTGATCCCCTTTGCCGGGCCCGGATTGCTGGCTGATGCGGCTGCAGGCGATATCTGGGATATCGGCAATATAGCGATAGAGCCGGAACGCGCGGCCGTGATCGAGTTCAGCCTGCCCTATATCCAGATTGACGCCAATTTCCTGGCCCGTAAGGGGAGCGGGCTGAGCCGGAATGAGCAGGTGAACAGGCCTGATGTGGAAACCGTGCTGTATGGGCGCAGCGCGTATGATCTGTGGCTGAAGGAAAATTTCACCTCTGCCCGCTATCAACGCGAGGCGTCTATGGCTGAGTCCATCGCCGCGTTTGAGGCCGGGCAGGGGGATGTGCTGGCCTGCCTGAAGCCGAAATTGTTGGATATGGTGGCGGCAAATCCAGATTTTCAGATCCTGGAGCCGCCCTTTACCGCTATTCGTCAGGCAGTCGGGCTGAATAAGGGCCATGCGGCCGCCCTTGCCTTTGTGAATGAGACGGTGGCGGAGCTGCTGGCAGGCGGGTTTGTGGCAGACAGCCTGAAGCGGCACGGGGTGCAGGACAAGCTGAGCCT
>CALKIF010000074.1:0-4860 GCA_937988715.1 uncultured Alphaproteobacteria bacterium
CGCTGCCAGCATCCACCTCGCCGTCGATGTAAGCCTTAGTGGTGTTTACAACAACACCGATCGCCGCTGCACCTGATACACCCGCACTTGACCCGCCCCCGACAGAGACAGCCGAATTGATTATCCGGTCTGAATTATTGGCATGAACAACAACATCATTCGCCGCGGTAACATCTGCGCCTTGCGCAATGAAAGCCCGGGTATCTTTTACCTGAACAACAATATCACCCCCGATACCGACACCGGCTGACCCTGTGCCCACGGCAATCGCACCAGATACATCTGTCCAATAAGTGTCGGACAACGCACGGACAACCACGTCTTGACCGGCATTCGCTGTGCCAGAACCAGAATTAATATCCGCATCCCCGATTGACGCCTCAACCTGACCCACGCCGACCCCTGCAGACAAAGACACAGCGATCGCTGAGCTTGACGACACCGCACCAGAGGCAGCGATTGAGATCACATCCTGGTCCGCGACCGCCGATACTGCTACGCCGCGCCGTGTCTCGGTAACGCGGCGTTCGGTCAGGAACAGATCCTTCACATTGTCAAAAGTGAAATCATCATTGAATGAGCCCAAAGTATCACGGGTTTGATTATCATCTCCGCCCATGATGCCATCAAGCAAAGGTGATGAGGTCTGGGTTTCAGCGGTTTCAACCTGGACAGCTGTATTGCCTAATGCCGTTACAATTGCGCCGTCTTTCACTTGTGCTTTTGTCTGGCCAACAAAGACAGCCGCCCCCACCGCGCCAGCCAGCGAATTTCCGCCTGCTGAGAAGCTGGCTGCGGGTTCCATCATAAAGATGTCGGTATCATCGCCTGCATGAAGCTGAACCGAACCGCTGGTGTAGATATCGGCATTTGTGCCAATTTCAGCGATCGTCGTTGATTTCACAAGGCCGACACCAACTGAACCTGCACCTGTTGTTCCGCCTGTTGACCCCGCAATACCGACGACTAATGAAGTCAGATTCTGAACGGTATCTGCCATCACGCGGACATTTTCATCTGCCTTAACGGCTCCGTCAATTCCGGCTTTCACATCTTTCCAGAACACATTCGCACCAAGTGCAATCCCCACAGAATTGCTGGATGACGCCGCTAATGTCCCGGTCAGATCAGTGATGGTGGTATTATCATTCGCGATGACATCAACACTTTGTGTTGATGAGGCGCTGTTCAAAGTGGTGTTATCATTAATGCTGGTTCCACGATTGGCAAGGGCGTAGGTTTCGCCTTTGACAATATTGGCAGAAAGCGCGCCAGACAGCGCGTTGCTCGACGTGGATACAGACGCAGATATAATGCCGTTCAGGATTTCCTGCTTCGCATCAACCCCGATATTTACTGCATTTGCGGCATTCAGAACAATATTGTTATCTGTGGTTGTGCTGTCGCCGATTATCGCTTTTTTGTCTGTTAAGAACATGTTCAGCGCGAGCGAGCCACCAGCAGAATTGCTGCCACCGGAACCAGCGATCGATAGGGCCAGATTGCGAATATTGGTAAAGCTGTCCGCACTCACATCAATTGAACCAGCAGAAGCCTGGATAAGAGCATCTTCTACCACGCGGGCTTCAACATCTGTGTCCATAACGTTAAAGCCAAACGCACCGGCCAGAGCCAGATCATTACCAGACACGCCGCCTGCAGCCATGAAAGTCAGCGTATCCTGGTCTGCCTTTGCAGAGATATCAACATTCCCTGACGATGCGGCAATGGTTGTGTTATCGCCATCATCTGTGCTGCCATCATCACCGACTATGGTACGAACATCTTCACGCAAATAAATGCCGCTGATCGACGCCCCGATAGCCTTTTTATCAGTCGACAATGCAACCGCACCAACCAGATGGCGCGCTTCTGATTCATTATAGGCAGAAATTTCCACATCATCAGCAAAGATAGAGACACCCTCACCAACGATGGCCTCTGTCTTGCCAACAGAAACGGTTACCGCCAGAGAGCCAGACCCGGCATTTCCGCCCTGTGCCGCACCACCTGCAATCGCCTCAGCGTAATATGAGCTGTCCTGCAGCATAACGGTATAGTTGGTGGTGATATAATCTTCAGAACTTGTGGTGTTATCCTGCGGGTCAAGGGTGAAATCACCTGCCCCGGAGGCGAGATCCTTTGCCGCTACAGTCACATTATCCCCGGCGGTCAAAGTTGCACCTTCGCCGATGATAGCTGAATTATTATCAATCACGATATTGACCGCGATTGACGCACCAACCGCAGTTTTATCACCACTGCTGCTGCCACAATTACCCGGATTATCACAGGTCACATCTGACGCGACCGCAACCGCCCATGCACGGTTCACGATCTTATTGGTAGAGGTGGCTGTGACATCAATGTCACCAGGAGCTGTAATGCCAACATTTTCGCCTAAGCTGGCTTCAGAACTATCATAAGAAAAGACCAGGCTGAGTGAACCTGCAATACCTAACTCGCCACCGCCAGCACCAGCAATCCCCTCAGAGGACGCATAAGACCGATAAGAGGTTCCCTCATCATCTGTTCCCTGATTTTCAGACGAGATAGCAGAAATGAGAACATCACCTGAACCGCCAGTGATATCAATATTCACATTATTGCCGACCAGGGCCTTTGTCTGCTGGCCAGTTTTTAGCAAGCCGACACCCACACCAATAGCCTGGTCAGCAAATACCGCCATGCCAGAGCCTCTGGTGCGGTAATTCGCTTCATTTGTAGCTGAAATTTCCACATCATCTGCTGCGGTAATCTGAACACCATCTGAAACAATCGCCTGCGCCGCATGGTCAGCCCAGTTCACAGCTACAGAAGCAGCAATGTTTAATGACCCTGACTGTTGCGCCTCACCACCGCTTGTTGACCCTGTCGCTGTGTCACTGCCGCCCAGATCAAAACTGGCCCCGTCGCCGCCGGTAAATCCACCTTTCAGCGCCTCCATAGAGCTCGGCCCGTTATTCACATCTCCCAGTTGCGAAGTTTGAGAGGTCAGCATGTCCGGTGTTTTGCCAAGCTTATCGGCATATTTATCAACAACAGTACCAGCAGCAACTGCATCAGCAAGCGATACGTCTGTGCTGGCAGAACTCGCGGTCACAGCAACGCCGCCAGCGCTTGAGGTCACATCACGTGACAGCTTGGCTTCTGTTGTTTCCAGAGCCACGCCCACAGCAACAGACGCCCCTACCGCTGTACTGTCAGCAGAAACCTCTCCTTTTGCTGTTGATAGCGTATTTGTCTCTGTGCTGGCAGAAATGGTTACATTATCTGTTGCGCTCAAGCCTGTACCTGACCCGACATAAGCATCCACATCTTTCAGCAGCACACCAACCGCAACAGCGGCATCCAAAGAGGTTTTTGCGGCCCCGCCAGCCTCATCCGGCTTAGCTCCGGCAAAGGCGTTGGTTTCAATTTCTGATTCAGCTGAGGCAGAGACTTCGATTGCGCCGCCGCTGCTCAGGCTGGCATTATCTTCGACTGCTGCTTTGGTATCTTCTGCAACAATGATATTGACGGAAATGCCTGCGCCAATGCCAGTGCCGCCTTCATCATCACCGCCGCCGTCGCCGCCGCCGTCGCCGCCATCACCATCACCATCTCCATCGTCGCCATCAGACGTGAGGCTGGATTGCAGATTATCCAGCATCCCCTCAAACCCTTTTTCAAGAGCCCCGGTCCAGACTTTGATATCGGTTAATGTCGAGAAGGTCTCATCAATACCGTCCCAAATGGTTTTATCCATTCCGACAGTTGCTTTCGCATCTGTCTTATACTGGTTTTTGGCTGCAGCTGAGACGGTCACATCCCCGCCAGCATTAATGACAGCGTCAGTATTCACAACAGCGGTCGTGTTATTGCGAACCACAACGTTCAAACCAACAGAGCCTGCTAATGAAAATGACCCTGTTCCTGCTCCTGCAACAGCGTCCGCAGCAATGACGTTTTTATCATCTGTGGAATTATCATCCTGAAGCTCTGCCCGCATGCCCGCTTCAACAGTTAAATCACCAGATGTAATCGCCGCGCCACTGCCGATAACAGCTTCATTATCGTTCTGGACAATATTCAGACCAATCCCGCCGCCGATATTGTAGTCGCCATCTGATACAGACGCATCTGCATCTGCTGTCATATCTGTATTGCTAAGGGATTGAATGGTTACCGCACCTGAACCCGCGTTAATGGTCACACCATCGGCTACCTGAGCACGAGCTGAAGATTCAGCATAAGTCACACCCATTGCGGCCGCTATTGTGATTTTTGAGCTTCCCTCATCTTCGCCATCGCCGCCGATTGACCCCAAATCAGCCCCATCAGACAGGCTGTCTGTATCAACCGACATCTGTTCAGAGAAGTCATAAGTCCCATTATCATCATCTGGATCATCAGTCAGGCCAGCCATCAGAGAAGACAGACCAGAAGAGGCATCTTCTGTACTGTTATTGGTGGCATTATCAGTCGTGCTATTGTCAGATGAAGCCCCGCCATCGCCGCCGCCATCGCCGCCATCATCTGAGCTGAAAGACGCGTTTGACTTTGCCCCTGATTCAATTTCCCGCATTGTGCTGGCCATAACAGAGACATCACCGCCGCTGGTGGTCACATCACGGTTAAGTGAAGCATCATTACTGTCCAAAGCAACAGACACACCTGCTGCGATACCTAAGGCAAATTTACCATCAGATGTTCCAGCTGCCTCACCATCGCCAATGGCACTTGTTTTGACTGTTTGTTGCGAGCTGACCGAGATATTGCCTTGTGCGGTGATCGCCGCGCCGGATTCAATAATGGCTTGTGCTGTGTTACGTGCAACAGAAACAGACGCCAGCGGGACCAGCGATATCGATCCGGCCC
>CALKIF010000075.1:0-1245 GCA_937988715.1 uncultured Alphaproteobacteria bacterium
GCATTGGTGATGATTTCACCGGCTCCAGCGATTTGGGCAACACCCTGGCCAAGGCGGGCATGCGGGTGGTGCAATATTCCGGTGTGCCGGATGGCCCGGCAGATGCGTCTGTTCAGGCGGGCATTGTCGCGCTGAAATCACGCTCTCTTCCGGTGGCTGACGCTGTGGCCCAGTCTCTGGCCGCCCTTGACTGGTTGCGCACACAAGGTTGTCAGCAGATTTTGTTTAAATATTGCTCAACCTTTGATTCCACCCCTGAAGGCAATATCGGGCCTGTGGCGGCGGCGCTGGCAGACGTACTGAAGGCCCGTCAGGTGATCTTCTGCCCGGCCTTTCCGACCACGGGGCGGTCTGTTTATCAGGGTCATCTGTTTGTTTCCGATCAGCTGCTCTCGGACAGCCCGTTGAAAGATCATCCCTTGAATCCGATGACCGATTCTGACCTGCGCCGCTGGCTGAGCATGCAAACCGGCCAGCCTGTCGGCCATGTTGCCGCCGATACAGTCTTTGCCGGGGCAGCGGCGATCAAAGCGGCTCTGCAGGCCGAACAGGATGCGGGCCGCCGTGACATTATTGTGGATGCGATCACAGATAATGACCTGATTGAGATTGGCCGGGCGGCGGCAGGTCTGCCTTTGGTAACCGGCGGTTCGGGTATTGCGATGGGTCTGCCGGCGAATTTCGATGGCATTGAGCTGATCACTGACCAGGCCAGCCAGTGGCAGGGCCAGCCCGGCCCTTGTGTGGCCATCAGCGGGTCTTGTGCAAAAGCCACACGCCAGCAAATTGCTGCACATAAACAGACCTATCCGGCGCTTAATCTTGATCCAGAAGCGGTGATCACAAAGGACTATACAGCTGCCAGCGCGCGTGACTGGGCTTTGTCTTGTCTGCGTGATGATCCTGATACCATCCCGCTTATCTATAGCGCGGTTGAACCTGATCAGGTAAAACAGATTCAGGCCGCCTATGGCCAGCAGCGCGCAGCAGAGGCGTTTGAAGAATTTTTCTCTGCTCTTGCGCAGATGTTGGTTGCTGAACATATCCCCCGCCTGCTTGTTGCTGGCGGCGAAACCTCAGGCGCGATTGTTGACAGCCTGCTGTTGGATCAGCTTGAAATTGGTCCTGAAATCGATCCTGGCGTGCCTGCCTTGCGGGCAAAAACGGCGTCAGGGGCGGATCTGGTGATCGCGCTGAAAAGCGGTAACTTCGGGGCAACAGACTTTTTTGAAAAAGCCGCGTCTT
>CALKIF010000076.1:0-4119 GCA_937988715.1 uncultured Alphaproteobacteria bacterium
GTGGCGAAATGCTGGCCATGATCACCGCCATTGCAATCCAGAATATCCAGCGTTTTCATCTGGCCGATCAGATGTTTTTTGGTATAGGCGGTGAACACATTGGTGACACCCGGATCAAAGCCGGAGCCCAGCAAGGCCATCAGCCCGGCTTCAGCAAATTTATCCTGATAGGCCCATTGCCAGTGATATTCAAATTTGGCTTCGTCAATCGGCTCATAATTGGCCGTATCCAGATAATGGGCCCCCGCCTTCAGGCAGGCATCCATGATGGTCAGATCCTGATAAGGCAGCGCCAGATTGACCACCAGCTCAGCCCCGGTTGCCTCAATCAGGCGGGCGGTGGCGTCCGTGTCATCAGCGTCCAGCTCAGCTGTTTTGATATCTGCGTTCAGCCTGTCTTTCACAGAAGTCGCGATATCTGTGCATTTGAATTCACGGCGGCTGGCCAGGGTGATATCAGAAAACACCTCAGGCAGCATCGCCATTTTATGGACCGCAACAGAACCGACGCCGCCAGCGCCAATGACAAGAATCTTGGTCATGATTTACGGCTCCTTTCACCGTTATCTGTTGTTGAATTTGCCTCAGTGATCTGAATGTTCGAAATAGGTGTAGCCATTCAGGCTGTCTGTATAGGCTTTAATCATCTGGCGTCTGTCTGCCGGGCTGACCTTGCCTTTTTTCACAGCTGTTTCCACAATCGCCTTGAATGAGGAGAGCAGCCGTTTCGGCTCATATTCAACATAGGACAGAACCTCAAAAATAGTATCCCCGTCCTGTTCTTTCAGAATCTCAAAGCCGCCATCTTCGTTCAGCCCGATGGTCACCACATTGGTATCCCCGAACAGATTATGCAGATCGCCAAGCGTTTCCTGATAAGCGCCGATGAAAAACACGCCAAGGAAATAATCTTCATCACTTTTCAGATCATGTACAGGCAGGGTGTCAGACACCCCGTCCCCGAGCACGAATTTGTCGATCTTGCCATCTGAATCGCAGGTGATATCGCTGAGGATAGCGACACGCTGCGGGGGTTCATGCAGACGCTGAAGCGGGGCCAGCGGATGTATCTGGTCAATCGCCCAGACATCCGGCAGGCTCTGGAACAGGCTGAAGTTACAGTGATAGATATCGGCAACCTGTATCAGGGCCTGTTTCATATCTTCTGTCATCGCTTCAGGGTCACGCAGGACCTGTTTGATTTTCATGATCAGATACAGATAGGCCCGTTCAGACCGTGCGGTGACCGCCAGAGAAACCTGGTTACGGCGGAACAAAGCACGGATTTCATCACGGTAATATTTCAGATCATTCCAGCATTCCTGAACCCGTTCACGCGTCAGATAGGTCTGAATTTCCAGCATCTTCAAAAGATAGGGGTGATCATCATCTTGTGCTGTTATTTCCACCTCGCTGTCAAAATGGGTGGCTTCAAGCACATTGAAGATCAGCAAGGAAGACTGGGCCACACAAGCGCGGCCGCTTTCGGTGATAATAACAGGATGGTCAACGCCATTGCTGTCCATCATATCTTTCACGGTTTCAATGATGTTCAGACAATATTCACGAAGCGTGTAATTGATGGAATTGGCTGAGGCTGTTTTCTCTCCGGTATAGTCGATCCCCAGGCCGCCACCCAGATCAAGATACCGCAACGGCACGCCTTCGCGCCGCAATTCGGCAAAGAACTGGCAGGCTTCCTGAACTGATTTTCTGATCTCAATAATATTGGGGACCTGGCTGCCAAGGTGGGAATGCTGCAGGCACAGACAATCCAGATACCCTTCAGCCCGTAACGTGTCGATGACATCCATAATCTGGGCAATGGTCAGCCCGAAGGTTGATCTGTCACCGCTTGATTCGGCCCAGTTGCCGCTGACCGTGTTGGTCAGTTTAATGCGCACCCCCAGTTGCGGACGCACATCTGCTGCGCGCACCACATCCAAAACCAATTCCAGCTCGCGCGGGCTTTCCAGCACGATGAAAATATTAAAGCCCAGTTTCAGAGACGAGACCGCCAGATGCAGAAATTCACTGTCTTTGATGCCATTGCAGATGATCGCCGCTTCTGCGGGCAGGTCCAGAGACAGCGCGATCAAAAGTTCAGCCTTGGAGCCAACCTCAAAGCCGAAATTATAGGGGCGGCCATAATCAGCAATGCGTTCGATGACTTCAGCCTGCTGATTCACCTTGACCGGGAACACGCCCTGATAGCTGCCTTGATACTCCATTTCAGCAATGGCATCAGCAAAGCTGAGATTAATTTCTTCAATCCGCCGTTTCAGAAAATCGGTTACCCTGATCAGAACAGGTGTGGCAATGCCGCGCTGGCCCAAATTCTGAACCAGTTCCAGCAGGTCTGTCGGCTGCGCCTCTGGCCGGTCCGGATGACATAAGCCGATATGGCCGTTCTCCAGAATACGAAGCAGGCCATCACCCCAGTCTTCAATGCCATAGATATCTGTCATCGCCACAATGACCTCTGATCCTGTTTAAACGGTCATGGCCTGAGGATATCCCTATCCGCAGCCCGTCAGCGGAGTGATAAATACCGAAAAAATATTATAAAAGCCAATAAAATGCGCATCACATCAGGCAGACAGATTTTTGCCCGCAGCGATGCAGATAGCTGCGGTGGCAGACCGCCCTGTTCAGGAATAGAGCGCTGATTTTCCGGTTGCACCCTTCATCATTGCCTGACGCTGGGCCTCGCGCATATCTTCATACAGCTTTAAGTCCCGTTCTGCGAACAGGCCTGACGGCGGGGCGTAATTAATGAAGTTGCGTTTGATATCTGCCCCACGGACAATCATCGCATAATCGGTTTCGGCAACTTCCTGCATCACATCAGGATTGATATAGCGCACCACAAAGCCTATCCGCCTGTCGCTTGAGCTGTTCGGGCCTGAGCCATGGATGGTCAGCCCGTGATGCAAGGACATCTGGCCAGGCTGGAGAACAATATCTGTGCGATCTTTGTCAGCAATATCAGCCTGTACTTCCTGACCACGTGAGAGCAGGTTGTTATCTGCATAGCTGTCGTGATGCGGCAGGATAGGGTTTTTGTGAGAACCGGCCGCAAACTGCATACAGCCGCTTTCGGTTGTCGCCGGTGACAGCGCAATCCAGGCGGTAACCAGATTTTCGGTTGCCCCCAGCCCCCAATAGGTCAGGTCCTGATGCATAGAGACGATCTGCGGCGAGTTTGGTTCCTTGATGAAAAATTCAGCCGCATAAATCAGGATATTCGGGCCCAGAATGCCTTCGACAATATCCAGAACGCCAGGCAAGGTCGCCATCTGATAAGCAAAGGGCATCACGCATTGCGAATTGACCCGTTTATAGGTGTTGAGCGCGCGCGGCAGTTTCACATCACCCCAGGCCTGTTCCATATCTTCAAGCTGGCCCCGCCACTGGCCCGCTTCAGCCGGGCTCATCACATCGAGGGGAAATAAAAACCCATCCTGCCAATATTGGTCAATCTGGGCCGCAGATAAAGCCTGTTTCGGCTGTGTCATTACTGTATCCATCATCACACCTCGCCCTATTTGTTGCTGGCTGGTCTTTCAGATCAAGACAGTATCTGGCTTTATCTGTGCTGACAATCTTGTTTTGGCCTAATTGGCACAACCATAAGCGTCTGAAGCCCTCCTGCCCGTATCAGAGCTCAGAGGTCTGTGTTCAGGATGATTTTCGGCCCGGCACGGCCTTCATCAATATCGATAAAAGCTTGCGGGCCGTCTTTCAGCGCGCGCAGCTCTGTCCAGCCTGTACCGGTAATGGTCTGATTGACCAGCAGATCAACAGCCAGCTGGAAATCAGCATCTGTATAACAATAGCTGCCCTGAAAGGTGATTTCCTGAAGCGTAAGGCGGCGGGTATCCAGCCCGTCCAGATTATCCTGAAGGCCGATATGCACGATAACGCCGCCCGGACGGACCAGCGCAGAAGCCGCCTTGCGGGTGAGGCCGGAGCCCACCGCATCAATCAGAATATCACAATTTTCTGCCGCATCCGGTACAGCTTGCAACGGGTTATAGGTGGCCGCAGTTGTGACCTGTTCCAGAACCTTTCGGCGGGTGTCATTTGTCTCTGCCATCAGAATATTTGTGCAGTCAT
>CALKIF010000077.1:0-5932 GCA_937988715.1 uncultured Alphaproteobacteria bacterium
TGGCTGGATGCGCATCATAATATTCTCACAGAAGAAGCGTTCTCGCGCCCCGGCGACTATGTCGTCATGGAAGCACTGGATAATCTTGTGTGCGTGACAACAGCCTGTCCAGACGATATTGACCCGATTAATGGATGGAACCCAACAGATATACATGTGCGCATCTATACTGATAAAACGACGATTCCTAAATCAGTTGCCTACCGCGTAACGGAGGATGCCCCCATGCAGAAAACTCAGCCCTCAGCGTTTCATGCCCGGCTTGAGCCACTGACGAATCATTTCACCCCCTCTCGCGATATATGGTCAGCAGCCTCTTTTCCGGCGACCGGCAGCATCGGCGAATATTGGGCCTGCCGTGAATCAGCCACACTGCAGGATATGAGCGGGTTGCGCAAAATTGACATTATCGGCCCTGATGCTGAGCGCCTGTTACAGCTTGCCTTAACCAGAGATGTTGCGAAACTGGCTGTCTGGCGCGGCACATATGCGCTGATCTGCAATGAAATGGGAGAGGTTATTGATGACGGTACGCTGTTCCGTCTGGCCCCTCATTTGTACCGCTGGTGCTGCGGGAATGAACAAAGCGGGCGCTGGTTGAGCGCGTTAGCTGATCAACATGACCTTCAGGTGCGGATTCACGATTTAGATTCATCTCTTCCCAATCTTGCCCTTCAGGGCCCGCGATCACGACAGATTTTAGACGAGATCGTCTTCACACAGCCAAATGTGCCCTCGCTCCAGCAAATGAACTGGTTCGGGGTTACCGTCGCCAGGCTGCATGACCGTGAAGTCCCGCCTTTCATGTTGGCGCGAACAGATTATACTGGAGAGCTTGGCTATGAATTATTCTGCGCTGAACGAGACGCGCTTGCGATCTGGGATGCGCTGATGGCAGCTGGTGAAAACCATAACCTTGTGCCGATGGGGTCTGAGGCTCTGGAAATAATTCGCATTGAAGCCGGTTTTGCAAGCAGGGCCGAATTTGCGGCCGGTGCAGATGCGTTTGAGGCCGGGCTGGGGTTTGCCGTCAATCTGAATAAATCAGCCTTTATCGGGCAAGAAGCGTTGAAAAGAAATGCTGAAGCCCAGCGCAAACAGCTGAAAGGGCTGAAGTTTGAATGCAGCGACACACCGCAACAGGGCGCCCCTATATTCGCCGGAGAGCAGCAAGTCGGCATGATCACATCAGCAACATGGTCTCCTATGTTTGAATGTGCTATTGCCATGGCAAGGGTGGCTGTGGAACACGCAGAAACAGGTCAGCAGCTTGAAGTAGGACAACTTGACGGGCGGATGAAGCGTCTGCTGTGTACGGTGACTGACATTCCGTTTTTTGATCCCAAACGTGAAAGGGCAAGGGCATGAATGATGCCGTTATTGAAGTAGAAAATGTATGGAAGATTTTCGGCGCCAAAGCTGAAGACGCCATGTCAGAGATTCGCTCCAAAGGGCTCAGCAAATCAGAGGTCTTGGAAAAATTTGACGCGGTTGTAGGTGTGAAAGATGCCAACTTCACGGTCGCGGAGGGCGAAATTTTCTGTCTGATGGGGCTGTCTGGTTCAGGTAAATCAACGCTGGTTCGCCATATCAACCGCCTAATTGAGCCAACCGCCGGCAGCATCCGTATTCTGGGTGAAGATATTGGCGCCATGAAGCAGGATGAGCTGCGCGCCATCCGTGCGGATAAGATCGGCATGGTGTTTCAGAATATGGCGTTGCTGCCGCATCGGTCTGTTCGTGACAATATCGGTTTTGCCCTGGAATTGCGCGGAATGGACGGCTATCACCGGTTTCAGGCTGCTGAAAAAGCGCTGGAGACAGTCTCTCTTCATGGCTATGGTGACAGGCTGCCGTCTGAGCTGTCCGGCGGGATGCAGCAGCGTGTCGGCCTGGCCAGAGCCTTGGCGGCAGACCCAGATATTTTGCTGATGGATGAGCCTTTTTCTGCTCTTGACCCGCTGATCAGACGAAACCTTCAGGATGAGTTTTTGTCTCTGTCAAGCACGCTGAATAAAACAACAGTCTTCATCACTCATGATCTTGATGAGGCTATACGCATGGGTGACCGTATCGGTATCATGAAAGATGGCGAGATTGTCCAGATCGGCACAGCAGAAGATATCGTGACTGAACCAGCAGATGATTATGTTGCTGATTTTGTTGCCGGAATATCTCGGCTGAAGCTTGTCACCGCTTCGAAAATTATGGTGAACACGAAAAAACATGTCTCAAATTATGGTGCGATCCCTGACGAGGCCCCAATTGCAGCCACTGATGATGATCTGGATACCATTGTTGGGCTGAGCACAGGAACAGACCTGCCGGTGATCATACAGGCAGATAACAAAACAGTTGGTGTTGTCACAAAAGACACGCTTCTGAAAGGGCTCCAGGGAGGAACCCAAAAATGAATGACCAGTCACTGCTAGAGAAGCCAGATCGCAATATTTCGATTGAGGCGTTTGTTGGCAAAAACCATCTTTATTACATGGATGTTTTTGACAAAATCCAGCGAAATGAACTCTCTGTCTGGCGGATAAATTTATTTGCTTTGGTTGTCCCCTGGTTATGGGCGTCATGGCGCGGAATCTGGCTTGTTTTCTGGCTGGCATTGGCAGTTGATGTCGTCGCGTTAGCGTGCCTAATGCAGGTCGTGAAATTCACGCCTCTGCTGGAAGTGGCGCTGCAAAACCCAGATGCGAACACCACCTTGATCCCGCGTTATACCAACTGGATTGAAATTTACACTCTTGCCGGATGGGGATTATTTTTCATTGGCCGGTTGTGGATCGGGTATCAGGCCAATCGCTGGTATCATAATCAATATAACCGTTGGCGGGTTATTGAAAGCGTCGCCAGCGGCATTTCCGTAAAGCGCATGTCTATCGCTGTTCTGATCATGCTGATCTGCATCCCGATTACAACATATCGCGCCAGCCAGCAGAGGCTGGACGGACGGGCCTGTTTGAATCAGATCAAGGCTGGTGAGAAAATCCAGGATCTGATGACAAGATTTGATATGACCGACCTGGATAGCCTGAGGCTGACGCTGGAAAAAGAAGCCACCACAAGTCAGGCAGAGTTTGACCGTTTGAATGCTTTGGAGACGCTGACGAATGAGCAGAAATCTGAGCGCAGTGCCCTCAGAAAGAACGTCAGAAAAGCCAATCGTGACGTGGATGTCGTGAACGAATATCAGGCCATCAGTCAAAAAGATCGTTTCGATTGTGCCTTTATTGATGATTTTCCAACACTGAAGAGAATTGTGCCGCCAGGAGAGGTCAGATACAGACGCGTGCCAGACCAAGAAGCCATCGCGGCTGGCGAGGTGGGCGCCACAAAGGTTCTTGTGCAACAAAAAGATCCTATTGAAGGGCGCCGGGTCAATATTTTCACCTATAATGCAGAAGCCATCGACACAAGCATCAACTATCTGCGGGCTCAATATGCAGGGTTCTTTGATGCGATGACCCACATTTTGCGTCAATCGCTGATCAATGTGGAAATTGCGTTCATGCAAACGCCCTGGCCGGTCACTGCCTTTTTGTTCCTGGCGTTAAGCTGGGCCTATACAAACCGAATTACCGTGATATTTGTTGCCAGCTCACTGGCCTTTCTGGCGGTGTTTGAGCTGTGGCAGATCGCTATGCAGACCATGGCCCTTGTTGTGGTGGCGACCGCCATTTGTGTGTTTGTCGGTCTTCCGACAGGGATATGGATGGCCAAGAACAAATGGTTCAGATGGATAACAGAACCAGTATTGGATGTTATGCAGACCATTCCGTCTTTAAGCTACCTTGTGCCTGCGGTCGCCTTCTTCGGCATTTCCCAACCACCAGCGGTTCTGGCAACAGTGATTTTTGCTATCCCGCCAATGGTTAAGCTGACCGCACTTGGCATTCTTCAGGTGCCGGAAAGCACAAAGGAAGCCGCCTTGGCATTTGGCGCGTCAGAACGCCAGCTGCTGCGCAAGGTGGAACTGCCAATGGCCCTGCCATCAATCATGGCAGGTTTGAACCAAACAATTATGCTGGCGCTGTCAATGGCGACAATTTCTGCCTTTATCGGGGCAGCAGGTCTTGGCGCGCTGGTAACAGAATCACTTGGGGAGGCACAAGCTGGCAAAGGCTTACTTGCTGGGATTGCGATTGCCCTTGTGGCGATGATGATTGACCGTATCTTAAGAGGGATACGGGCATCATTTAGTCGAATTTAATCGAAGCAGACCAACTATAAAGAGGAGGAATCTTATGAAAAATCTGCTAAAATCCGCGGTCATTGCGGCCGCTCTGTTTTCAGCAACTGCTGTATCGGCTCAGGAAAAGGTCATGATATCTGACCCGAACTGGAACGGTGCACGCGCTGTTGGCCATGTGATCAAAGCGATCATCACCGGCCAGATGGGCGGTGAGGCTGAAATCTTAACAGGCATGAACCAGCAGCCTGTTATCTTTGCTGGCATGGATAAGGGTGATGGGTCTATTGATATTCATCCTGATATGTGGATGCCAAACTGGCAGTCTGCTTGGGATCAGTATGTGACAGGCAATGGCACAGTCAAAACCAATAAAGGTTATGCAGGCACATCATTGCTTTATGTCCCGACCTATCTGGCAGACAAGGTCAATTCAATTGACGATCTGAAGAACCCTGAAATCGCAGCTATGTTTGACACAGACGGCGATGGTCTTGGTGAATACTGGGCCGGTGATGTGACCTGGGCATCAACCAAGAGATGGCAGGTTAAGTTCAAGTCCTATGGTCTGGACGGGCTTTGGGAGCCAAACATCATTTCAGGTGATACATTCAAAGCTGGCCTTGCAGCAGCCTACGCAGCTTCACAGCCTCAGCTTTTCTACTACTGGACACCAGAAGCTCTTCACGTGCAGTACGATCTGACTGCGCTGAAAGAGCCAGCCCGGTTTGATGGTTGTGAGCAGCTGGACCTTGATGCTGAAAACTGGCTTGAAGTGTCCGAATTTGAATGTGTGGGCACAGCCGCATCAGTCTATATCGCTTATTCATCCTCACTTGAACAGCGCAACCCAAAAGTGGCCGCGATGCTCAGCCGTATGCAGCTGACCGGTGATGAAGTTGGTTTGTGGATTCAGGAGATGTTTGAAAACAAGCGTGACCCTGCTGAAGTTGCAGCTGACTGGATCTCAGAAAATCAGGACCTGGTTAACAGCTGGGTAAATGGCTAATCTGCCTGACCTGAGAAGAAGGAAACCGCGCCCTTCCGGCGCGGTTTTTTATTTTTAAAAATAATGATATCGCCAGCTAGTCGATATCCACCAATACAGGCGGTGTATTGAGATGGTTCCGCCAGGCAACAAGGCTCAGCATGGGAGTATCAGACGTTTCCATCGCATGTGGCTGATTGCTCTCATGAAACATTGACTGGCCTTCTGTAAGGCTTTCATCTGGACAACCTTCCCGCTTGAACACCGCATGGCCGGAGATCACCATATAAAGCTCCTCAGCAGGGTGAATATGCCAGGGATAGTAAAGATTAGGCGGCATATAGATGATAAACAGCCTCATCTCATCTGATGCGAACGGCCCGCCCTCACCGATAATCGCATAACAGCCTAGCCTGTCCATAAATTTGTTTTGCTGATCATTCCCATAAATCTGCCGCCATTTCATGAAGGGGGCAGAGGCGATAATCTGTTCCTGCAGCTCTGCAAAACCAGATGACTGCAGCCCTGTTTCCGTCTGCAGCTCTGTGCTGCAGGGACGGTGTTCCGGATCAAGTGGTTGCCTGGGCAAATTGTCTGGCAAAGGGGTAAAAGCTGGCAAAGCCGGATGCGCAGAATAGGCAGCGCGGATTGCGGATAAAAGCCTCTGATAAATCTTGTCCTGGCTCATCGGTCAGCAGGCTTCAAACGGCTGTTTTCCGGGTCAAACATAGTCGGCGTTACAACTG
>CALKIF010000078.1:0-1755 GCA_937988715.1 uncultured Alphaproteobacteria bacterium
GCTTCTACCGCCGCCCATTGCGCAATCGAATTCGGGTTCGAGGTGGATTGTGACTGTATCTTCGCCATCGCCTTAATCAGGGCTTTCGGGCCGGTGGCATAACCAATCCGCCAGCCGGTCATGCAATAGGCTTTGGAGACGCCATTGATGGTCAGGGTGCGATCCTGCAGGTCAGGGGCCACTTCTGCCATGGTCGCGAACACAAACCCGTCATACACCAGATGTTCATACATATCATCCACCATTATGTGAACATGCGGGTGTTTGCGCAAAACATCTGCCAGGCTGCGCAGATCATCAGCCGAATAGGCCGCCCCTGTGGGGTTGGACGGGCTGTTCAGAATCAGCCATTTGGTGCGGGCGGTGATCGCCGCCTCCAGCGCAGCCGGGGTCAGCTTAAACCCGTCACTTTGCGGGCATTCCACAGGCACAGGCGTGCCTTCAGCCAGCAACACCATATCAGGATATGACACCCAGTAAGGGGCCGGGATAATGACCTCATCGCTTTTGTCCAGGGTGGCCATCAACGCGTTATACAGGACCTGTTTGCCGCCTGTACCGACGGTGACCATATCTGCTGAGCAGGTGATGTTATTCTCGCGCGCGAATTTGTCCACAATCGCGGCTTTCAGCTGGGGGATGCCGTCCACCGCGGTATATTTGGTCTTGCCCTCATCCATCGCGGTGCGCGCGGCCGCCTTGACATGATCAGGCGTATCAAAGTCAGGTTCACCCGCGCCAAGGCCGATGACATCCTTGCCGGCGGCTTTCATCTCTGCGGCCATGTTGGACACAGCAATAGTCGGAGACGGTTTGATGGCAGACAGACGCGAGGCAAGCATGAGCGGAATTCCTTAAAACAAAATCTGAGTTGGGTGATCAGGTGCGGGGGAAGGCCCCGCCAAAAAATAAGCCAAAACCGCAGGCAATGTAAAGAGAGGAGGTTTTTTGGGGGGGTAGACGGAAGGGGGATTGAGGGTACGCACTGAGGGGTCAGGTCAGAATGGTGATGACCAGCCCTAAGATGGTGCAGGTCGCCACCACATTAATCAGGCTGGTATTGACAATTTTTCGCTCCAGACGCTGTTCAACAGCCTGAAGCTTTAAATCCATCCGCTCTTCCAGCCCGGTCATTTCAGTGCGCAGCCCTGTAATCTCTTTCTGCAGGGCGCGGATATCAGCCTTAGTGGCGACCTGTTCGGTGAGGAGGGTGGCATAGGTGGCGGCCAGAACCTCTGCCTGTTCGACAGCCAAACCCGCCCCCCTTCCCTTATGCCCCTCAGAAGACTATCTTCATTCCCATGGACAGTGAGACCGAGATTATCCGCAAAGAAAACATCCTGACCGACCGGACACCACAGCCGGCCGATTACCATCTGGATTCTGAGTTCGCCCCGAACGGGGATCAGCCAACCGCGATTAAAGAGCTGTCAGGCGGGGTCGCCGGCGGTGAGCGGGACCAGGTGTTGTTAGGGGTCACCGGCTCTGGCAAAACCTTCACCATCGCGCATGTGATCAAGCAAGCCAGGCGGCCGGCGCTGATCCTCGCGCCGAACAAAACCCTGGCGGCCCAACTCTATGGCGAGATGAAAGCCCTGTTCCCCGACAATGCGGTGGAATATTTCGTGTCTTACTATGATTATTATCAGCCTGAGGCCTATGTGCCGCGGTCAGATACCTATATCGAAAAAGAATCCTCCATCAATGAGCAGATTGACCGGATGCGCCATTCCGCCACCCGCGCGCTGCTGGAAC
>CALKIF010000079.1:0-1492 GCA_937988715.1 uncultured Alphaproteobacteria bacterium
ATGTTTGAGCTGATGGAAAAAGAAGGGCTGTATCTGGGCGGCTCAAGCGCCATCAATGTTGCCGGGGCGTATCATATGGCAAAGGATATGGGCCCGGGTCATGTCATCTGCACCATCTTGTGTGATTCCGGCCAGCGTTATCAGTCCAAAATCTGGAATCCGGCGTTCCTGCGGGAAAAGAACCTGCCTGTTCCTGACTGGCTTGAAGGAGAGATGTAATGCAGACCACAATCGTCACCGCAGACTGGCTTCTGGCCCGGCCAGATGCAGATATTCTGATTTTTGACGCCAGCTATTTTCTGCCGACCATGGGGCGGGACGGACGTTCTGAATATGATAAGGCCCATATTCCGGGGGCTGTGTTCTTTGATATTGACGGCATTAAGGATGAGGCATCTGATCTGCCGCATATGATCCCCTCAGCTGAGGTGTTTCAGGAGACCATGCGCGCGCTTGGTCTGCGGCAGGACCAGCAAATTGTGGTCTATGATGACTCGCCGTTTCTGTCGTCTGCGCGGGCCTGGTGGATGCTGCGCTATTTCGGCCATTTACCGGTGGCTGTGCTGGATGGGGGCTTGCGCGCCTGGCGCGAGGCGGGCGGTGAGCTGACAAGTGCTGTCCCTGCCCTGCCCTATGGCAGTTTCACCGCGTCTGCACCGGTCCAGGCTGATGTCATCACCTTTGCTGAACTTGAAGGGGCGGTGCGTGCAGGCACAGCAGAGCAGATCATAGATGCACGGGCGGCAGACCGCTTTGCGGGTGAGGCCGCCGAGCCGCGGCCTGGCTTGCGTGCAGGTCATATTCCGGGCTCTCTGAATTTGCCGATTGGCGATATTCTGGACAGTAAGACAGGCCGGCTGAAATCAGCGGACGAGCTGGCCGCGCTGTTTGCGGCGGCTGGCCTTACCATGGACAAACCGGCGGTCACCACCTGCGGCTCAGGCGTAACCGCAGCTGGCCTGACCTTGGCGCTGGCGATTTTGGGAAAAACCGATATCCGGCTTTATGACGGGTCCTGGTCTGAATGGGGCGCGTCTGATGCCCCGATTGAGAGCTGAGCCCCCGCTAAGCCTTAATGATCCAGAATCTGGCTCAGGAACAGCTTGGTCCGGTCTGACTGCGGGTTGTTGAAGAAGGCTTCAGGCTCATTCTGTTCAACGATCTGGCCTTCATCCATGAAAATCACCCGGTTTGCAACTTTGCGGGCAAAACCCATCTCATGGGTGACGCAAATCATGGACATGCCGTCTTCAGCCAGGGAAACCATGGTATCCAGAACTTCTTTAATCATTTCCGGGTCAAGTGCGGATGTCGGCTCATCAAACAGCATCAGCTTAGGCTCCATGCACAAGGACCGGGCAATCGCCACACGCTGCTGCTGACCGCCGGATAGCTGACCTGGATATTTATGGGCCTGCTCCGGGATTTTCACCCGCTCCAGATATTTCATCGCAATCTCTTCAGCATCTGCCTTTGGCATCTTGCGCACCCA
>CALKIF010000080.1:0-2410 GCA_937988715.1 uncultured Alphaproteobacteria bacterium
TATTCATCTGCCAACAGCCCGTCACTGTCGCCAGAGCCGCGCAGATCAATGCGCAGACATACATAGCCATGTTCAGCAATAAAGGGATGGATCTGTTCATCCCGGGCGATGGTCCCGTCCCGCCGGCGATAAGGGATATATTCGATAATGGCAGGGTAAGGGGTATCAATGGCAGTATCCGGCATCCAGACCCGGGCAGACAAGGTCAGACCGCCCGGCAGCGGGATGCGCATATCTTCTGTTACAGATACAGATAACGGGCCTGAGGACCCAGAGGCGGGATCAGGCGGGCCGGTCATGCCGGACACCGGTCAAGCGCGGCCGCCAGATCAGCGATAAGATCCGCGCTGTGTTCAATCCCCACAGACAACCTGACCACAGCATCCCCCACACCGGCGGCGTTGCGCTGATCAGCGGTTAATTGGCGGTGCGTGGTTGAGGCGGGGTGAATAATCAGAGACCGTGCATCCCCGATATTGGCCAGATGCGAGAACAGATTACAGTTTTCCACCAGCGTCTGGCCTGCTTCAAACCCGCCGGTCAGGGTCAGCGTGAACACAGAGCCCGCCCCGCCAGTCAGATAGGTTTGCGCGTTATGATGATACGGGCTGTCCGAAAACCCCGCCCAGGACACCGCGGCGACCTTGTCATGCGTGTGCAGAAACCGCGCCACCTGTTCTGCATTTTCATTATGCTGGCGCATCCGCAAGGGCAGGGTTTCAAGGCCGGTTAAGGTCAGCAGCGCATGGAACGGGGCCATGGTCGGGCCCAGATCGCGCAGCACGCTGGCATGACAGAACGTAATATAGCCAAGCGGGCCGAAAGTTTCAGCAAAGGTAATCCCGTGATAGGCCGGATCAGGTGTGGTCAGGGCCGGATAATCCCGCCCCGAAAACCAGTTAAACCGGCCAGTATCCACAACCGCCCCGCCCATCGCCATACCATGACCAGACAGAAATTTGGTGGTGGAATAGACAATCAGATCAGCCCCGAAATCACCCGGCCGGCACATCACCGGTGTCGCCATGGTGTTATCAATAACCAAAGGCAGGCCCGCGTCATGCGCGATATCCGCAAGTGCGGCCAGGTCCGGGACATTGCCATCAGGATTAGCCAGACTTTCAGCAAATAAAACCGCCACATCCGGTTCAGCAACAGCCGCCCGGACCGCGTCCAGATCATGAATATCAACCAGATCTGCTGACCAGCCAAAACGGGTGAAAGTGGTGGTCAGCTGAGTTATGGTACCGCCATAAAGCTGGCGGCTGGCGACCACCTTCCTGCCGGGCTGCATCAACGGATACAGCGCGACCAGCTGGGCCGCATGGCCGGACGCCACACAGACCGCGCCCAGACCGCCATCAAGTGCGGCCAGACGTTGTTCCAGCGCAGCCGTGGTCGGGTTGGACAGACGGCCATAAATATTGCCGGGTTCCTGGAGGTTATAGAGGCTGGCGGCCTGATCCGCATCATCAAAGGTAAAGGCGGTGGTCTGATATAACGGGGTGATGCGCGCGCCTGTGGCCGGGTCAGGGCGGGTGCCCGCATGAACCGCCAGAGTTTCGATATGATCTGATTTCACAAAACCGCCATCACGGGCCGGCGCAGGTGGCGGGCGCACAGCCCCGCGCCGGGCCGAAAGCAGGCCAGAATAAAACCCGCCCATCCCCAGCAAACCAGACAGGCGCGAATGTTCAATTTTCGGACATCTGTCCATAACCACATTCAGGCCCGCGCCTTCAGCCAGGGTGCGGGCCTCGTCACTGATGACGCCAATTTGCAGCCATAAGGTTTTGGCGCCTATCGCGATCGCCTGGGCCGCAATATCCGGGGCACCTTCACCGCGCCGGAACACATCCACCATATCCACAGCAAAGGGAATATCAGCCAGGTCTGCATAACATGTCCGGCCCAGAATTTCTCGGCCCGCATAACGCGGGTTCACCGGCACAATATCATAGCCCTGTTTGAGCAGATATTTCATCACGAAATACACCGGACGTTTCCAGTTGTCAGACGCCCCGACAACCGCGATCACATCTGTTTTGGCCAAAATATCGGCAAGGAAAAAATCTTCATCCCGGGGTGGGGTGGTGTCTGTAATAGCGGTCCTGCATATCATCAGCAAAAGGTCTTCAGGCCTTTCATCCTAGACCTGCTAAGCGGCAAATGCCAAGCCCGCAACACAGGCCCGCAAAACGCGTCAAGAGGCGCTTTATGTCTTCAGCCGGTAGCCGGTTTTAAAAATCCAGCTGATAATGCCGATGCACATCACAGAAAAGATAAAAATTGCCGCCAGAGAATAGCCCACCGCCACGTCAGCTGTATCAAAAAAGGACCAGCGGACGCCAGAAACAAGATAGAGAATAGGGTTAAACAAGGTCGCCGGCTGCCAGAAAGGCGGAAACAT
>CALKIF010000081.1:0-10345 GCA_937988715.1 uncultured Alphaproteobacteria bacterium
AAATAGCGGGCATCCACTTTCGGGTCCTGAATATGGATGGTTTTGGTCCGGCCGCCACTGCGCCGCTTCACGCCTATCGAAATGCCGGCCATGCGCCGCCCGCAGGTGATACATAAATCCGGCCATTGGTTCATCTTCAGCCAGTCCGGGGCCCGCCCCAGCGTGAGCTGCCAGCCCGGAATCCGCGCCAATGTCGGAAAGGCCCGCAACAAAGGCGTCGGCACCGCGCGGATATCCTCGCCATCCAGCCCCATTGCCCGCAATAACGCCAGGCACTGGCTCAGCATACCGGCGGTCCCGTCAGAGATCACCCAGACCCGGCGCGGCCAGTCGCCCAGATGGGTACCGGCGGCGATCTGTTTGGCCCCTTCCATCGCTTTGGCCTTATCCAGAAGATGGTTCAGAAGCGGGTTTTCACGTCCCTTTGATTCGGAATTTTTTTTCATTTTTGTAGTTTTATTCTCTTTTTTTGTAATAATCTTGCTTTATTTAGAGATCAGCGTATCGTTTATAATCTGCACCGCTTCATCAAAAAGGTACAACATCTGCTATGGCAAAGAAAATCAAACTTGACTCTGTTGACCGGAAAATTCTGCATGATCTGCAGGACGACGGGCGCATGACTAATGTTGATCTGGCCACGCGGGCGGGCATTTCGGCGCCGCCTTGTCTGCGGCGGGTGCGCGCGCTTGAGGAATCAGGTGTGATCCGCGGTTATCATGCTGATATTGATGGTGAGGCGCTGGGCTATACGGTGACTATTTTTGCCTTTGTCGGGCTGACCAGCCAGGCCGAGACAGATTTGCAGGATTTCGAATCCATGGTCGCGGAATGGGAGATGGTGCGTGAATGCCATATGCTGATGGGCGAAACTGATTTCCTGTTAAAAATCGTGGCCCATGACTGGGATGATTTCCAGCGGTTCCTGACCACCAAATTAACGCCCGCCCCGAATGTCAGCCATGTGAAAACGGCCCTGTCTATCCGGTCGCGCAAAAATCGCCCGGGCGTGCCTGTCATGCTGGACGGCTAAAGGCCTGCGCCTTCACCCTTCGATCAGCTGGATAGAGACAATTTCATAAGGGTGGGGCCCGCGCGGGGTCTGCACTTCAACTGAATCGCCTTCGCCTTTGCCGATCAGCGCTTTGGCAATCGGTGAGGAGGTGGAAATCATCCGCTTTTCGATGTCGGCTTCATATGGCCCGACGATGGTATAGCTGGATTCCTCGTCAGTGACCTCATCTGCGATCACCACCTGCGTGCCAAAGGTCACGGTCTTGCCGGTCAGCCGCGACATATCCACAACTTCTGCGCGGCTGGTCACATCTTCTAATTCGCTGATCCGTCCTTCGATAAAGGACTGGCGTTCGCGGGCGGCGTGATATTCTGCATTTTCAGACAAATCGCCATGCTCACGCGCCTCAGCAATGGCCCGGATCACGGCCTGCCGCTCGCTGTTTTTCAGCGTGTTCAGCTCTTCTTTCAGCTTATCCAGACCAGATTGTGTGAACGGGATCTTGTCCATAATATATCCTGTGGCCTATCGGCTTTCTGTTTGTGGCGGGGAGCCCTGTCCCCTTTTGTTTGTTGTTCTGTCATAAAGCCTGTGTCAACAAACCTTATCTGTCCGGCCCGCTGATTCAGGCCAGATCGCCATCGGTCTTACTGACAGGTTATGGTAAACTGATTAAGGCCGGTTTGGCAAATAATCTTGTATTGACTGCACATCCAGCTGCTGGTCCTTCAGCGCGGCGATCGCGGCAACCGCGGCCCGGCTTCCTGACACAGTGGTGTAATAAGGGATGGTGTTTGACAAGGCGGTCTGGCGTAAGGAAAAACTGTCTTTGATAGCTCCGGCCCCGTGCGCGGTATTGAACACCAGATCGATCTGACCAGACAGCATCGCGTCAACCGCGTGCGGGCGGCCTTCCATCACCTTATTGATCCGGGTGGCGGGCACGCCGGCGGCCGTCAGCGCGTCTGTGGTGCCGCCTGTGGCCAGAATTGTGAATCCCATCTCGGCCAGGTCGCGGCAGATCGGGATATAGGCGTCTTTGTCCGCATCCTTGACCGAAATAAACACAGTCCCTGATTGCGGCAGGCGTGTGCTGGCCCCCAGCTGGCTTTTGGCAAAGGCACGGCCGAAATCAACATCAATGCCCATCACCTCGCCGGTTGATTTCATCTCCGGGCCTAAGAACACATCCACACCGGGGAAGCGGGCAAACGGGAACACCGCTTCTTTGACCGCCACATGGCCCAGCTCATCTGTGCTCAGCTTGAATTCAGTTAATTTTGCCCCGGCCATCACCTGTGCGGCGATTTTGGCGATCGGGTTGCCTGTGGCTTTGGCAACAAACGGCACGGTACGGCTGCCGCGCGGGTTTACTTCCAGCAGATACACAACCTCATCTTTAACCGCGAACTGCACATTCATCAGCCCGACCACGTCCAGCGCATGCGCCAGCGCTTCGGTCTGGGCACGGATGGTGTCCAGCACAGCCTCTGACAGGTTCTGCGGCGGCAGGGTACAGGCACTGTCTCCTGAATGAATGCCCGCTTCTTCGATATGTTCCATAATCCCGGCGATAAACACGGCTTCGCCGTCCCGCAGGGCGTCCACATCGACTTCCACTGCGTTTTCCAAGAATCTGTCGATCAGAACCGGGTTGCTTCCGGACACGATCACCGCATCGCGCATATACCGGTCCAGATCGGCCATCTGCCAGACCACTTCCATGGCCCGGCCGCCCAGCACATAAGACGGGCGGATCACCACCGGCAGACCGACCTCTTCTGTGATCGCTCTGGCTTCATCTGCGGAATGGGCAATGCCGTTTTCAGGCTGCTTCAGCCCTAATTTATGAATCAGCTGCTGGAACCGTTCTCTGTCTTCAGCCAAATCGATCGCATCCGGGCTGGTCCCCAGGATAGGGATACCGGCAGCTTCCAGACCGGCGGCAATCTTCAAAGGCGTCTGCCCGCCCAATTGCACAACCACCCCTTTTAACGTTCCGCTTTCCTGTTCACGCCTGATCACAGAGATCACATCTTCCTGGGTCAGGGGCTCAAAATACAACCGGTCAGACGTGTCATAATCTGTCGACACCGTCTCCGGGTTACAATTGATCATGATCGTTTCATACCCGGCCTCTGACAGCGCATAGCAGGCATGAACACAGCAATAATCAAACTCAATGCCTTGCCCGATCCGGTTTGGCCCGCCGCCCAGAATAACCACTTTTTCAGCGCTGCTCGGGGCCGCCTCACACACCGCCCCGGCTTTGTCTTCAAAGCTGGAATACAGATAGGCTGTCTCTGAGGCAAATTCAGCCGCACAAGTGTCAATCCGCTTATAAACAGGGGTGATGCCCATACCGGTACGGATATCCGCCACCTCATCCTGGCTCTTGCCGGACAATTTGGCCAGACGGGCATCTGAAAAGCCCATGGCCTTCAGCCTGTGCAGCGCGGCCTTGTCTGTCGGCAGGCCTTGTCCGGCGACATAAGCTTCTGCGGCCACAATCCCGGCGATCTGCTCTAAGAACCAGATATCCCAATGGGTCGTTGTGTGAATTTCTTCCACGCTCAGCCCGCGGCGCATGGCTTCAGCAATCCGCAAAATCCGGTCAGGGGTCTGCCCGGAAATCCAGCTCTTCAGCGCGGCCTTGCTGGCCTCTTCATCATCTCCTTGCGGGGCCTCCTGCTCATCCAGGCCGGACAGGCCTGTCTCCAGTGACCGAAGCGCTTTCTGCAGGCTTTCCTGAAACGACCGGCCGACCGCCATCGCTTCCCCGACGGACTTCATCGATGTGGACAGCTCAGCCTTTGCGCCTGAGAATTTCTCAAAAGTGAAGCGCGGGATTTTGGTGACCACATAATCAATGGTCGGCTCAAAGCTGGCCGGGGTCACACCGGTGATATCATTCATCAGCTCATCTAGCCGGTACCCGACCGCCAGCTTTGCCGCCACTTTGGCAATCGGAAAGCCGGTGGCTTTTGACGCCAGCGCAGATGACCGGCTGACCCGTGGATTCATCTCAATAATGATCACACGACCATCTTTCGGGTTCACCGCAAACTGCACGTTTGAACCGCCTGTATCCACACCAATTTCGCGCAGCACCGCTAACGATGCATCGCGCAGACGCTGATATTCCTTGTCTGTCAGGGTCAGGGCCGGGGCAACGGTAATGGAATCACCTGTATGCACACCCATCGGGTCCACATTTTCAATGGAACAGATGATGATACAGTTATCCGCATTGTCGCGCACAACTTCCATTTCATATTCTTTCCAGCCCAGCAGCGATTCTTCGATAAGAATTTCGGATACCGGCGACAGCCGCAGCCCGTCCCGCACAATCTGCTCAAATTCCTCGTGGTTATAGGCCACCCCGCCGCCTTCACCGCCGAGGGTGAAAGACGGCCGGATAATCGCCGGCAGGCCGACATGATCCAGCGCGGCCATGGCATCATCAAAATTATTCACGGTCCGTGACCGGGCAGATTCCAGCCCGATTGAATCCATTGCCGCGCGGAATAATTTGCGATCTTCTGCCTTGGCAATCGCGTCTGGCTTGGCCCCGATCAGCTCAACATTAAATTTATCCAGAACCCCGTTTTCATGCAGCGCCAGCGCGGTGTTCAGCGCGGTCTGCCCGCCCATGGTCGGCAACAGCACATCAGGGCGTTCTTTTTCGATAATCCGGGCGACCACCTCCGGGGTAATAGGCTCAATATAGGTGGCATCTGCCATCACCGGGTCAGTCATGATGGTGGCCGGGTTTGAATTCACCAGAATGATGCGGAAGCCATCTTCTTTTAACGCTTTACAGGCCTGCGCTCCGGAATAATCAAACTCACAGGCCTGACCGATAATAATCGGTCCGGCTCCGATAATCAGAACTGACTTGATATCATTGCGGCGCGGCATAATTCACCTTTCTTAAAACTATCTTTACCTGTCTTTATCAACCAAAGACCACTCAGCATGCGGGCAAGGGGGGCTGCCCCCTCAATGTTCGGCCTGTTTTTCACTGGCCTGTTTGTTTATGGCTTTTCATCAGCTCAGCAAAGCGGGCGAACAGATAGCGCGAATCATGCGGCCCGGGCGATGATTCAGGATGATACTGGACACAGAACACCGGCTTTTGCTTATGCCGCAGCCCTTCAACAGACCCGTCAAACAGGCTGACATGGCTGACCTCAACCTCATCAGGCAGGCTGTCCGGCTCAACCCGGAAGCCATGATTCTGGCTGGTGATCTCAATCCGGCCTGTGGCCAGATCGCGGACCGGATGATTGGCCCCGCGATGCCCGCGCTCCATTTTCACCGTCTGCCCGCCAAAGGCCAGCGCCAGCAGCTGATGACCGATACAAATCCCGAAAATCGGAATATCAGCCGCCAGCAGCTGGCTGATTTCGTCTTTGGCATAAACAGCTGTTGCGGCCGGATCGCCGGGCCCGTTGGCCAGGAAAATCCCGTCCGGCTTATGGGCTAATATATCGGCCGCTGATGTTGTGGCCGGCACCACTTCAACTGCACACCCTGCCTCACTTAAACAGCGCAGGATATTCTGCTTGCAGCCATAATCAACTGCCACAACCTTCAGCTTGTCAGCTCCGTCTGCATCGGTGAATTTGTTTGCCGCGATATCAAACAGCCCGCCTGACCAGCTATGCGCCTGTTTTGTGCTGACCTCTGTGGCCAGGTCCAACCCCTTCAGCCCGGGCCAGCTGGCCACCATTTGCTGAAGCTCTTCGATATCAAACTGGCCGTCTTCGCGGTAACATAACGCGCCTTTCGGGGCGCCGTTATCGCGGATATGCCGGGTCAGGGCCCGTGTATCAATTCCTGAAATCCCGGGCAGATTATGTGCGGCCAGCCAGGCCTGCAACGGGGCTGTGGTGCGCCAGTTTGACGGGCCGGTCACATCATTACGCACAATCATGCCCAGCGCGAAGGGGGTGTGCGTTTCAACATCATCAGGGTTGGCCCCGGTATTGCCGATATGGGGGAAGGTAAAGGTGATCAGCTGGCCGGCATAAGACGGGTCAGTCATGATTTCCTGATAGCCGGTCATAGAGGTGTTGAAACAGACCTCGCCTACACCTGTTGTTTCTGCGCCGAATCCGTAGCCGTAAAACACAGCCCCGTCTTCTAAGACCAGAACGGCGGTCGGCGCGCCGGGCGGGGTGAATTCAGGCAGGTGGCTGGTCTCAAAAACAGCGTCAGGCATGGTTTTGGCGTCTCCCCAATACAGGTTACAGAAAACTGCTCATCTCTGAATTCTGCCTGTTTGGGCTGTGGTCAGCTCGTGCATCTGTGCTGCGGTCAGCCAGAAGGCGCGGCCGGGTGGGTAAAGCCAAAAAGACAAAATTGCCATGGTCTACTTCATCAAGCCCCTGCGGTCAAGTCATTCATCGCTGCACAAGTGTTTCTCTTGCATCTACGGGGCGGCTTGTGTAAAAGAGGCGCTCTTTTGACAAAAAAAGGTTAATTGCCTGACACTGATGAAGACCAGCAGTGACAGGGCAGATAGTGGGTGACGACAGCTATGCGGGACAGAATCGCACAGGCCATGAAACAGGCCTTAAAAGACAAGGATCAGGTGGCTCTGGCCACGATCCGGCTGATCTCTGCGGCCCTGAAAGACAGGGATATCGCTGCCCGCGGCCAGGACCGGCATGACGGCATCTCAGATGATGAGATTTTATCCATGCTGCAGACCATGATCAAACAGCGTCAGGAATCAGCCCGCATGTATGAAGATGGCGGCCGTCCTGATCTGATGGAAACAGAACGTGCCGAAATCGCCATTATTCAGCAGTTCTTGCCTGAACCTCTGTCTGAAGCTGAAATTGAAGCGGCGATCAAGGCGGCTGTTGTCAGCACACAAGCCGCGTCGGTCAAGGATATGGGCAAGGTGATGGCCCATTTGAAAGCTGAACATGCCGGCCAAATGGATTTTTCGGCTGTCTCCCAACTGGTCAAATCCCGCCTGATGGGCTAATCTTATCGCCCTTGGCCCGTGTCTGGTGATACAGCAGGCAGGCCAGGACAGGCCAGATCTATCTGCAGCAGACAGGAGCAAAAAGACGTGGCGGTGACTCCGGGGTTTATTGACGAGCTACGCAGCCGCCTGTCTTTGTCTGATCTGGTTGGCCGCCGGGTCAAGCTGGTGCCCAAAGGCGGGCGTCTGGCGGGCTTGTGCCCCTTTCATAATGAAAAAACCCCGTCCTTTTATGTCAATGATTCTGAGGGCTTTTATCATTGTTTCGGCTGCGGGGCGAATGGCGATATGATCACCTGGCTGCGGGAAACAGACGGGCTCGAATTTATTGAGGCGGTGCGCCAGCTCAGCGAAATGGCCGGCCTGCCGATGCCGGCAGATGACCGCACCTCTGGTGAAGCTGCACAACAGCGCAAAGCCGCGGTTGACGCTTGTGAGGCCGCCGCCGCCTTCTACAGCTCTTCTCTTGCCCGTCCTGACGGGGCCGCGGCCAGCCGGTATCTTGCCTCCCGCGGCCTGTCTGATCAGGTGATTCGCGACTTCCGGCTGGGCTATGCCCCGCGCACCGGCCTGTTCTCTCATCTTCAGCAGCGCGAACTGCCTCTTGATATGTGCCGTGCGGCCGGTCTGACGGCTGTGTCTGACCGCGATGGCTCTGTCTATGATTATTTCCGCGACCGGGTGATGTTTCCGATAGAAGATGCCCGCGGCCGGGTGATCGGCTTTGGTGCGCGCGCTCTGGGCGATGCCCAGCCGAAATATCTGAACTCGCCGGAAAGCCCGTCTTTTGTGAAAAAAACCGTTCTGTACGGGTTTGGCCGGGCCCGCACGCTGGTCCGCCGTGGCCTGCCTTTGATGGTGGTTGAAGGCTATATGGATGTTATAGCGGTCACCGCTTCCGGGGTGGCGGGCGCGGTGGCCCCCCTCGGCACGGCTTTAGGCGAAGAGCAGATCCGCCTGCTCTGGAAACTGTCTGATGAACCTGTGCTGTGTTTTGATGGCGACAAAGCGGGCCAGACCGCGGCGGCCCGCGCCATTGAACGGGTACTGCCCTTGCTTGAGCCTGGCCGGTCTGTGCGGCTGGCGGTCCTTCCTGAAGGCCAGGACCCGGATGATATTCTGAACTCCGGCGGGCCAGAGGCGTTGCGCCGTGTGCTGTCCTCTGCCTCTGGCTTGCTGGACGCGCTCTGGGCCTTTAAATCAGCGGCTTACCAGCTGGATGACCCGCGCACGCAAGCCGGGGCAAAAGCCGCCTTCTGGCAGGAAATGCGCGGCCTGATCCGCTCAATCGGCCACAGCCAGACCCGCAGCGCCTGGGCAGATGATCTCGAATTCCGGATCGCGGCGATGCGCGGGGCTGCCCGCGGGCCTGCCCCCGGCCAGCAGCGCGGCGGCCCGGCCCAGACCCGCTATACACGATCAGGGCCGTTAATGCCGGCCCCGCGGCGGCCAAAGACAGGCCGTCATATTCAGGCCCGTGCCCTTCTGGCGCTGATCATCTCTCATCCGGCGTTGTTTGCGGATTATGCAGAACAGCTGGCGATGCTGGATTTTCACGATGAAGCGCTTGACGGGCTGAAAAATACCGTGATTGACTTGCTGTTAAGCGCCCCTGACCTTGACGCGGCGGCCTTGAAGCATCATTTAGAGACAGATATAGACGCCGTTATATTGGATCAGCTGTTCGGGGCAGATATGACCGCCCGCTTTGGCGGCGCAATAGACAGGCTTGACGAGGCCCGGGTGCGCAATGTTTTGGATGAGATGATGACCAGGCTGGCGCGCACCGGCCACCGGGGTTAGGCCCGGACACAGACGACAGACGACACCGGCCGCGGCCGGTCAGGATAAGGGGATGACAATGGCACGCAAGACAACAAAACAGGCCAGCCAGCCAGCTGCTGAGCAGACTGATGATGCCCCGGTTCTGGACACCAGCAACACCGCTGTCAAAGCGCTGATTAAAAAGGGCAAGGAACGCGGCTATGTCACCCATGATGAGCTGAACGCCGCCCTGCCTCAGGGCGAGCTGACCTCAGAACAAATCGAAGATGTGATGGCCTCACTCTCTGATATGGGCGTCAATGTGGTTGAGGCGGCTGATGATGTTGATTCAGATAATGAAGAAACCGAAACAGCAGAAGGCCGGGCCTCCGGCAATCTGTCTGATAATGATGTCGGCGGCTCAGATGATCCGGTGCGCATGTACTTGCGTGAAATGGGCTCTGTTGAGCTGCTGTCCCGTGAGGGCGAGATTGCCATTGCCAAGCGGATTGAGGCCGGGCGCGAGATGATGATCGGCGGCATTTGTGAATCACCGCTGGCCATTCGTGCGCTGTTGACCTGGGCTGGCCAGGTCCGCGACGGGGCGGTGCCCTTGCGCGATATTATTGACCTTGACCTGACCTTTGTGCGGCTGAACGGCTCTCCTATCGAAGATAACAGCGGCCTGCCTTCTGGCCAGCCGCTGCGTGCTGATAATGATGATATGGATGAGGATGACAAAGATATCAGCGATGAGGATGATGAAGACGGGGATGAAGAGGGCGAAGGCCAGGGCGAGGCCGGCTCAACTGATGATGATCTGGATGATATGACCTTGTCTCTGGCGGCGATGGAATCAGCTGTTTATGAAGATGTCATGGCCCAGATAGAGGCGATTGAAAAGCTGTTCAAAAAATACGCCGCCCTTCAGGACAAGAAAGTTGCCGCCGCCTGTAAGGGCAAGGCGCTGACCGCTGCCCAGGACGTTGATCTGGCAGAAATGAAAATCCAGCTTGTTGAAGAAATGCAGAATGTCTGTCTGCATAATTCGCGTCTGGACAGCCTGGGCCAGCAGCTCTCTGATCTGAACCGGCATATGACCACGCTGGATGGCAAGATGCTGCGGCTGACCGGGGCGTGCGGGATCGCACGTTCTGCCTTTATGGAAAAATGGTCAGGCTGTGAGACCCGGGATATCTGGCCGGGTGAGGGGGCCAAAACAAAGGGCTGGACCAAGCTCAAAGACGAACACACAGAAGACGTCAGCGACATCATCACCAAGATGCAGCTGATCGCAACAGATGTCGGCGTCACCATTCCGGAATTGCGCGAGATTGTGCACACCATCCAGCGCGGCCAGCGTGAAGCCGCCCGGGCCAAAAAAGAGATGGTTGAAGCGAACCTGCGTCTGGTGATCTCCATCGCCAAGAAATACACCAACCGCGGCCTGCAGTTCCTGGATCTGATTCAGGAAGGCAATATCGGCCTGATGAAGGCGGTCGACAAGTTCGAATATCGCCGGGGCTATAAATTTTCCACCTATGCCACCTGGTGGATCCGCCAGG
>CALKIF010000082.1:0-9458 GCA_937988715.1 uncultured Alphaproteobacteria bacterium
TGGGTGAACATGGCATACGGGCGAACTGTGTCTGCCCTGGGCCGGTGCGCACCAAGCTGGCGATGGCGGTGCACACGCAAGATATCATCGATGCCTATCATGACGCCCTACCTCTGAACCGTTATGGTAGCGAGTCAGAAATTGCTGAAGCGATTGCATTTTTGGCCTCGGAGAAAGCCAGCTACATAACCGGCCAGATATTGGCCGCTGATGGCGGCTTTGAAGCAACAGGTGTAGGCCTGCCTGCTTTGCGGAAATAAAGTCAGTTAAACAATTTCAGAAAAACAGAAAGACCTGTGCAGAGCTGGCAGTTACCCGTAATAAGAAATCAACGCCTTTTCCTAAGTAACATTCGAAGAAGTGAGATAATAACAAAGTGGAGAATATACATCTATTACCTGAAATTATATTGTTATACATAGCGAAAATATTGTGTTCAAATTGAAGAAAAAACGTCTGTTTGCTTAGTCAGATCATCGCCAGAACAAATGTGGTCTCACCTCAAAACAAAGGATTTAATGCTGGACAAGCCTGACAGCCTGTCGGCTTAATAGCGCATGATTGTAAGGGTTTCCTCTAGCTCACCCCAAATACTGGCTGTCTTATGGATGCTGCTTGCCTGTTTTGCCTTATCGATGATCGCGGCAATTGGACGGCATGCGGCTTTGGCCGGACTACACCCGTTTCAAACGGTATTTCTGCGGCTGCTGATTGCTCTTCTCACGCTGTTGCCTTTCGTGCTTCATGCAGGGCTGGAGAAATTAAAAACACCACAATTTAAATTGCATATGTTCCGGTCTGCGAACGGCATCTGTGCTATGTGGTTATGGTTTTTTGCTGTTGCCTATATTCCGATTGATGAACAAACCGCATTAAGCTTTCTGGCCCCAATCTTCACCACCATCGGGGCGCTGGTGTTTTTAGGCGAAATTGTCAGGCTGCGCCGGATCACCGCGATCCTGATCAGTCTGTGCGGGGCCTTGATTATCGTCCGGCCAGGCTTTGCTGACCTGAATTTAGGCCATGGGCTGGCGATGAGCTCAGCTCTGGCGATGGGGGTGACCATGCTTCTCATCAAATCCCTGACCGCCCGCGATTCTGCACTGACCATTGTATTTTATTCAAACCTTTTGATGACCCCAATGGCCCTGATACCTGCCTTGTCTGTGTGGAGCTGGCCTGAAGCTGAGCTCTGGTTATGGCTGGTGGGGTTTGGCCCCTGTGCTGCCATCGGCCATTTTGCACTGGCCAGGGCCTATGGGCTGGCGGATGCCTCATTTGTATCAGCGATTGATTATGCACGCCTGCCCTTTGCCGCCTTGATTGGCTGGATTTTATTCACTGAGCTCAGTGATATCTGGACATGGGTAGGGGCCAGTATTATTTTCGGCTCGACCGTATATATCGCGCGGCGTGAGTTGCTTCTGTCCAGACAAAAGCCGCCAGCAGCGAATGCGGAGACGAAAGGATAGAGCGATGGATATCGTTGCAGATATTGGCGGCACAAATGCACGGTTTGCCTGTTATCAGCCAGATGAAGCGGCCTCTGGGGCAGGCATCCTGTCACATATCGCCCGTTACGCCTGTGCTGATTTTCCGAGCATGGCAGATGCGCTGGCCCATTATTGCAAGAGCATACAGATCACGCCTGACAGAATGTCACTTGCTGTGGCCGGACCGGTTGATGGTGCAGAGGTCAGCTTCACAAATAACAGCTGGTCCTTTGTCAAACAGGAGATTAAGACCCGTTTTCATCTGTCCTCATTAACTGTCATCAATGATTTTACCGCTCAGGCCCTTGTACCGCCTTACTTAAGCCAACAGGCGCTGACAGTGGTGCGGGACGGAACACCTTATCCGAACACACCTGTTCTGGTGCTGGGGGCCGGAACCGGCCTTGGCTTTGCGGCCATCCTGCCTGTAAATGGGGGCTGGTGCCCGCTGGAAACAGAAGGCGGCAACGGGCTGCTGGCTTTGCGCGGTGATGATCCGGCTGACCTGCCGGCGTTTCTGCGCAGCAAAGAAGAAGTGGTCTCGTTTGAGAGTTGTCTTTCGGGCCGCGGGCTTGAATATCTCTACCAGTTTTTGGCACCGCATGACGCGCCTATGACCGCCAGACAAATTGCCGAAACCGCAGAAGATAACGATAAAGCCCGCACAGCCATCATCCTGTTTTTTAATCTTCTGGCGAATTTCATTGCCAATGGTATTTTAAGCACTGGCGCACGCCAGGGGGTGTATATCTCAGGAGGGATTGCGCCAAAGCTGAAGCGGTTTCTGCCAGAAAGTCAGTTTCTGGAACGGCTGGCTGATCATGGTGCTTATTCAGATTATGTAGGTGCTGTTCCTGTCTATCTGATCGAACAGGAACAGGCCGAACAGGCTGGCCTGCTGGGCGCGGGTCTGGCCATCACAAATCAGCATCTGAACCACAGGCGCGTTTGAGCCTGACTTGACAAATGCAGCTCTGCGCTTCATTTTTTCGGGGCGATGACGATGAACAAAACTGCTAATTCAACACAAGAGATGGCGGCCCGTCTGCGGCGCCACGGTTTGCGGCCGACACGACAGCGGATCCGGCTGGCCAGCTTGTTGCTGGATGGCCAGGATCGCCATGTCAGCCCGGAAGATGTTTATGAGCAGTTGAAATGCGGGGCTGACAAACTGTCCCGCGGGACTGTCTACAATACATTAAGACAATTTTGTGATGCCGGTCTGTTGAGCGAGGTACATGGCGGCGGTGATACGCTGGTCTATGATACCAACCTGCATGAACATCATCATTTTTTGAATGTCGACACTGGCGAGCTGACCGATATCCATACCGGCTCTGTTCATATGGGCCAACTGCCCGCACTCCCGGATGGCTATGTTCTGGACGCGGTGGAGCTGACCATCAGAATCCGTAAATCCGGCTTGTGAAAAACTGAGCTTTGCTAGTTTAGATTGAGTTCAAACAAGGTTGACTTTCCTGGTCTGGCTGCTTAGATGATCAGGATGGGATCAGGCGGAGATCACGGGCCGAGATGACCCCCTGCCTGCCGCGCGATTTTTCAGTTTTGTTAACCGCCAAAACACAACAAGGAGCGAAATAAATGGATGACGCAAAATGTCCGGTCATGCATGGGGCACTGACCAAAAATAAAGGAACAGGCACCTCAAACAAAGAATGGTGGCCGAATCAGCTGAACCTGAGCATCCTGCATCAGCATGATCAAAAATCAAACCCGAATGATGACGGCTTTAACTATCGTGAAGCGTTTAAAGGTCTTGATTATCAGGCTCTGAAGAAGGATCTGCATGACCTGATGACGGAATCGCAGGACTGGTGGCCCGCTGATTACGGGCATTATGGTCCGTTCTTTATCCGTATGACCTGGCATGCTGCCGGCACCTACCGGACAGGTGACGGACGTGGCGGCGGCGGTACCGGCGCACAGCGTTTCGCCCCTCTGAATTCCTGGCCGGATAACGGCAATCTGGATAAGGCGCGCCGTCTGTTATGGCCGGTGAAACAGAAATATGGCAACGCCATTTCCTGGGCTGATTTGCTGATTCTGGCTGGTAATGTGGCGATTGAATCAATGGGCGGCAAGACCTTTGGATTTGGCGGCGGCCGTGATGATATCTGGGCCCCTGAAGAGGACATTTATTGGGGTGCAGAAACAGCCTGGCTTGATGACAGACGTTATGAAAGCACGCGCCAGTCACTGGCGAACCCGCTGGCGGCTGTGCAGATGGGCCTTATTTATGTGAATCCAGAAGGCCCGAACGGTAATCCTGACCCGCTGCTCAGCGCACAGGATATTCGCGAAACATTCGGCCGGATGGCGATGAATGATGAAGAGACGGTTGCCCTGGTCGCTGGTGGTCACACGTTTGGTAAGGCCCATGGCGCAGGTGATCCTGAGCTGGTGGGTGCTGAGCCAGAAGGCGCGCCTATGCATCAGATGGGATTTGGCTGGGCCAACGCCCATGGCGCAGGCAAAGGCCGGGATACCACAACAAGCGGTATTGAAGGGCCATGGACAGCCAATCCGACCAAATGGGACAATGGCTATTTTGACCTGCTGTTCAAATATGACTGGCAGCTGACCAAAAGCCCGGCTGGCGCGCATATCTGGCATCCGGTTGATGTGGCTGAAGATGATATGGCCCCTGAGGTTGATGATGCGTCTGTGAAAGTCACCCCGATGATGACCACAGCTGATATGGCACTGATCAAAGACCCGGCCTATCACGCGATTTCAGAGAGGTTCCATAAGAACCCTGATGAATTTGCAGATGCCTTCGCCCGCGCATGGTTCAAGCTGTTGCACCGGGATATGGGGCCGAAATGCCGCTATCTGGGTCCTGAGGTACCAGAAGAAGAGCTGATCTGGCAGGACCCTGTACCGGCTGGGAACGCCGGATATGATGTGGCGGCTGTCAAGGCAGCGATTAAAGCAAGCGGTCTTACCGTTCAGGAAATGATCGAGACCGCCTGGGCATCTGCATCAACCTTCCGCGGTTCAGACATGCGTGGCGGGGCAAATGGTGCACGCATCCGGCTTGCACCTCAAAAAGACTGGGAGGCCAATAAGCCAGAACAGTTAGCCCGTGTCTTAAGCATTCTAGAGCCGATCGCCGGCGAACATGGCGCGAGTGTTGCTGATGTGATTGTACTGGCCGGGACTGTCGGCATAGAGGCTGCCAGCGGCATGGATGTGCCGTTCCTGCCAGGTCGCGGTGATGCCAGTGATGCCCAGACAGATGCTGACTCATTTGCTGTGCTTGAGCCTGTTGCTGATGGCTTCCGCAACTATCAGAAGACAGACTTCACCACATCACCTGAAGAGATGCTGTTGGACAAGGCCCAGCTTCTGGGTCTGACCGCTCCTGAAATGACGGTGTTGGTCGGCGGGCTGCGCTCGCTGGGCATCAGCGCCACTGGTGACGGGGTTTGGGGGGCGTCTGACCAGCTGTCAAATAGCTGGTTTACCACCCTGCTGGATATGAGCGTTGAATGGAAGCCTGCCGGGGCCAATAAATATGAGGCCTTTGACCGGAAGTCAGGCGCGTCTGTCCGCACAGCCAGCCGTGTCGATCTGGTGTTCGGGTCAAACTCGCAATTGCGGGCTCTGGCGGAAATCTATGCCCAGAACGACAATAAGGGCAAATTCACCCGTGATTTTGTCAACGCCTGGGTAAAGGTGATGAACGCTGACCGGTTTGATGCGGAATAAGGCGCACTGAACACAAACCAATTGATCATAAGAAGGGGCAGCTTTGCCCCTTCTTTTTTTATCGCCACTCTGTCTGCACAGAACAGACGGCAGGACTTGATCTGTCAGGATACAGACAAGTCTGATATAACAACCGAACGGGCACCTGCAGCACCACAAAAAGCAGAGAAATGAGACACCAATGAATGAGATCACTGAATTTATCCGTACCCGCCGATCTGTGGTGATCCGGAATTTGAATAACACCGCTCTGCCGCAGGCTGATCTGGACCTGATCATTGAATGCGGCCTGCGCGTTCCTGACCATGCGATGCTGGTACCATGGCGGCTTTGTGTCATTCTGCCTGAACAGGGCGGCCATTTGGGCCAAACCGTTCTGATGCCTGAATTCAAACGCCTGAACCCGGAGGCAACAGAGGCCATGCTGGCGTTTGAAGCCGCCCGTCTTACCCGCACAGGTGCGGTTATCGCTGTGCTGTCCTGCCCGCAGGACCATCCCAAAATTCCGCTTTGGGAAATGCAGTTATCTGCCGGGGCTGTCTGCCAGAATCTGCTGACCTCAGCTCTTGCTCTCGGCTATGGCGCGCAATGGGTAACAGAATGGTATGCCTATAATGATGCGCTGCTGAGCGCGCTTGGCGGCACCCCAGGGACAGACAGATTTGCAGGCTTTGTCTATATTGGCATGAAAAATGAAGACCCTACAGAACGACGCAGACCTGACAAGCAAGATGTGGTCAGCTATTATGAACAACAGACGCGGGCCTAGCTCAGCTTACAGCCCTTTTGATTTAGGCAGGAACAACTGATGTCAATCTTCTTTCATAAACATGATTTACCAGATGGGCTGTCTTTTGGTTCTGCCGTGGCCATTGATACAGAAACAATGGGGCTGAACCTGCAGCGGGACCGGTTGTGTTTGGTTCAGCTGTCAGCTGGTGATGGTGATGCGCATCTGGTGCAAATAGCCGCTGACAAACAGCCCTGCCCGAATCTGGTCCGGCTTTTGGCTGACGAGACATGCGAAAAGCTGTTTCATTTTGGGCGTTTTGATATCGCTATGCTGAAACAGCATATCGGGCCTGTGACTGGCCGGATTTTCTGCACCAAAATTGCCTCAAAGCTCTGCCGCACCTACACAGACAGACATGGTCTGTCTGATTTATGTCGTGAACTTCTGGGGCTGGATATCTCAAAGCAGCAACAATCTTCTGATTGGGGCGCAGATGTGCTGAGCCCGGCCCAGCAGGACTATGCAGCAGGAGATGTTCTGTATCTACACCAGCTTAAAGATCGGCTGAGCGATATGCTGGTGCGCACTGGACGACTGGAGATGGCAGAGGCGTGTTTTGCTTTTTTGCAGACCAGAACAGATCTGGACATGGCCGGGTTTGAAACACTGGATATTTTTCATCATTAAACCCTCTGATCGGTAAAAAGGACAACAGCGTGACAGACCCCAACAGGCCCTCAAAACCGTTATTTGCGAGCCGCGAAGAAGCGCCAGCAGCACAGAACGGCAGCATAAATGGCCATGGCAAACAACGCTTATCTATCAGCCTCATCTTATTGCTGGCCAGCCTGACTGTCGGCGGCATCACTGTTTGGTGGAGCGGGTTCTATGCGGAAACTGAAAACATCTCCATCAGCCTGGAGACTGTCAGCAAGACACCTTCTGATCAGTTGCAAATGACAGGGGCGCGTTATTCCGGGGTGAGCGCCTCTGGCCTGAAGTTCAATATCGAAGCTGACAAAGTTATTGAGATGTCAAATCAGGCAGGTCTGGTGCATCTGTTCAAGCCTGATGGCTGGATCGAATCAGACCTTGACGGCAAGACGACCCTGCTTTCAGAAGAAGCCATTTACAACTCTCAGGCCGCAATACTGGATATGACAGGCAATGTTCAAATTCACCAAAAACAACAAGATATGATTTTGAAAAGCCAGCAAATGACAGCCCTTATTGACAGCGGCGATCTGAAAACAGATATGCCTGTCAGCCTCACCGGCCCAACAATTGAACTTACCGCTCAAGGCATGGAATCACAAAACAGAGGAGAAGTGATTCTGTTCAAAGGGCAAACCAAAGCTCGCCTGATGCAAACCACACAAGACGGGGATAAATAGATATGATCAGACATATAGTTGCGCAGGCACAGCACAGCAAAAGGTGGCAGAACATAACGGCCACTTTCCTGATCAGTATCACCGCGCTGATCAGCGCACCGGTTGCGGGCTTTGCTAACGACATGATCGTCAATGCGGACACCAGTCTGGAATGGAATCAGAAAGAAGCCTTTTATCATGCTTCTGGTAATGCTGAAGCCCTGCAAGGCACTCAGGAAATTAAGGCAGATTCGCTGAAAGCCTTTTATAACCCGCAAACAGATGCCCGCACCATTACACGGATTATCGCCAATGGTGACGTCAGCTTTTCTGATGACGCCCATAAGGGCCGCGGTCAGCTGCTGGATTATGATGTGAACAGCTTGACCTATCTTCTTGAAGGGCCGGATGCGGCTATCTCTGGGCCGGATGGCACCGCAAAGGCAGGCCAGACAATCCTGTTCAGGCGGACAGAACAGCTGGTGGAACTGGTTAAAGATGCCGAAATTATGCTGAAAGACGGACGCCATCTATCCGGTCAGACCATCACTATCTTTTTAAATGATGCCGACAATATAGACAGAATCACCGCTGCCGGGGACGTGACCATCATCCAGGTGAATGGCAGCACCGCCACTTCTGATGAAGCAGATTATGACAGGGCTGGGAATAAGGCTATTTTAACAGGAGATGTCCTGATTAAAGACGGCGAAACAGAATTGGCTGGTGACCGTGCGGAAGTCGATTTTACCACTGGGATCAGTAAGATGCTGTCAAATAAATCTGGTGGCCGGGTATCAGGACGTTTTACACGGCTGCAAGAATAGGCTATTGTCGTCTCTGCTCTTTTTACTTGCATAGGCCAAAGGCTCGGGACCCTGCCGTGACAGACTATTCCACACCACCATTTTCTGCATCCGGACATGATCTGTTTGAAGAAAATCGGAACCGCGACAGCTTACGCGTCGTTGCTGAAAATAAGGGTCTTCAGGCGCGTGGGCTGGGGAAATATTTTGGCCAGAAACGGGTTGTTCGCAACGTATCTCTTGGGATCAGACGCGGTGAAGCTGTGGGATTGCTTGGCCCGAACGGGGCGGGCAAGACAACAACTTTCTATATGCTGACTGGCCTTATTCCATGTGATGAGGGCGCGATTTATCTAGACGGACTTGATGTCACCGACATGCCTCTGTTCCAGCGGGCCCGGATGGGCGTTGGTTATCTGCCTCAAGAATCCAGCATCTTCAGAGGGCTGAGTGTGGAAAAGAATATCCGCTCTGTTCTGGAAATCACTGAAAACAATCCAGACACAAGAGATGCCATGCTGGAAGAGCTACTGGCCGAATTCAGCATAGGACATCTGCGCAACACCCCATCTGTCAATCTTTCCGGCGGCGAGCGCAGACGTCTTGAGATCGCAAGAGCTCTGGCGGCTCGGCCTGCCTTTTTGCTTCTGGATGAACCATTGGCCGGCATTGATCCTATCGCGCTGGCGGATATCCGCGATTTAATCTCGCAGCTGAAAGAACATGGGCTGGGCGTGTTAATCACCGATCACAATGTCCGTGAAATGCTGGGCATTATTGAACGGGCCTATATCATCCATGACGGCGCCGTGCTGATGGACGGCACGCCAGAAGAGGTGGTCGAACATTCAGGGGTACGCGAAGTCTATTTGGGCGAGCGGTTCTCAATTTAAACCTGGCTCAGCACGCGCCGCCCCAAAAGGGTCCTCGCGCCGCGTAATCTGTATTTAAAGAAGAAATTTTTGAAGGTGGTGGAGCCAATCGGGATCGAACCGACGACCTCTACAATGCCATTGTAGCGCTCTCCCAGCTGAGCTATGGCCCCTTAACCATGCCACCTTACAGAGTGTTGGTGTTGTACCGGCAACCGGCTGCAGATGCAAGAAAAATATAGCTGTCCCTGCCCTGCTGATCAGATGTCTTCATCATCCTCATCTGAAGATGGCTCATCATCAACGCCCATCTCATCATCCAGAACATCGATCAGCTCAGTCCCGGACCCCTCTGCCTCATCTTCATCATCATCTGAGGAGATAGAGATCAATTCGTCATCAGATGACAACACCTCGTCATCATTTTCAAACTCATCATCATCTGCCTT
>CALKIF010000083.1:0-6515 GCA_937988715.1 uncultured Alphaproteobacteria bacterium
ACGCCCGCAACCCGGCCAGAAACCCGGGCTGAGGCGGGATAATGCGCTGGAGCGGCTCAACAATAATCGCTGCAATATCGTCATGTTCTGACAATAACGTCTCAACAGCGGCCAGATCATTGAACGGGGCGATCAGCATCTCATCTCTGACAGAGGCCGGAATGCCCGCACTGTCTGGCACAGCCTGGGGAAAATTCACTTGGCGATTTGGCGCAAGGCTCATCTGGGCTTCTGCGCTCATGCCGTGATAGCCGCCTTCAAATTTCAGAATTTTTGTCTTTCCTGTAAAGGCTCTGGCCAGCCGCAGGGCATACATATCCGCCTCGCCGCCTGAGGTGACAAACCGGACCTGCTCACAACAGGGAACCGCCTCACAAATCGCATCAGCAAGCTCTATCCCGCGGGCATTATTGGCAAAAAACGTCATCCCCTGAGGCAGCTGCTGCAACACAGCCTCCAGCACTTCGGGATGGCCATGGCCAACCAGCATCGGCCCGGAGCCGATCAGATAATCAATATATTCACCCCCGTCTTCATCCCAGACATGGCTGCCTTCCCCGCGGGCAATGATAATGGCGTGATCAAAATTGCCAAAGCCGCCTGCGGGCAGCACGTCTTTTGCCTTGGCGATCCATTCATCTTGTGTGTGTATTTTGCTCATCAGTTTAATCCAGTATCAGCGCGGCTGTTCCCAGCAGATCCGTATCGGGCTGAACACCCAGACCCGCCTGTGTTGACGGGGCAATCCGCCCGTTTTGCCGCACCGGGGCGGCAGCATCAAGGCGCGGGGCAACATAGCCTGACAAATCACAGACATTCATCACCCGCGCCGGTTCGGTTGAGATCCCCAAATGAAGCAGAGCAGATGTGGTGATATCACTGCCCCAGGTGTCCTCAATGCACATTTTTGCGCCCAGATACAGACACAGATCACGTGCTTTGCGGGCAGCAGACAGGCCGCCGAATTTTGACAATTTCACCGCAACAGCATCCATGATACCGCGCTGATGCCCGTCAAGAAGAGAGGCTGTATCAAAGGCCAGCTCATCCAGTTTCATCGGCAAGCCGGTTGCCTGGCGGACAGCTGCACATTCGGACATGGTCCGGCAGGGTTGTTCCAGCATGATATCCAGATGAGCGACCGCCCGCCCGACACGGCTGGCTTCCAGCTGGCTGGCCCCGCAATTCCAGTCGCCATAGACCAGCGGGCCAGGGCCAACCGCCTCACGCACTTTTATCAGGCGTTCTGTATCTGCCTCTGGATTCTGATCAGCTCCTAATTTCACCTGAAACTGGGCAATGCCTTGTGCTTGTGCATCTTTGGCAATACGCACCATCTCATCAGGGGCAATACAGGTAATGGAATGATATAACGGCAAATCCTGCTGACGCTGACCGCCGAGAAGTACATATAAGGGCAAATCTGCAACCTTGGCAGTGATATCCCACAACGCCAGATCAAGTGCCGATTTTGCATAGAGATGGCCTTGCAGAAAGGCATCTGCTGTTGCCATCAGCGCTTCAGGACCGACCGGATCAGCGCCCAGCAGCACAGGGGCAAGTTCGGTCAAGGCCGGGGCAACGCCGCGTGCATAGGCGGGCAGATAATGCGGGATCGGACATACCTCTCCCCAGCCAGACAGGCCGGTATCTGTATCCACACGCACAATAACGGTTTCAACGGTATCACAGGTCTTGCCTTCAGCCATATAATAGGCCTGATGGCTGGTCAGCGGGATATGCCAAAGGCTGAGGCGTTTGATTTTCATGAATAGACCTCCACCGGCGCGCCAAGAGCCGCCTCATCAGGGTGAACACCAAGACCCGGTTCTTCAGGCAGATGAAGATGCCCGTCCCGATTGCGTGGCCCGCGCCCGCCCGCAATATCAACGGTCAGCATATCCTGGCAGGCCCAGACCGCATAACAATGTGCATCAGGTATTGTTGCCGCCAGATGCAGCGCTTCAGTATCAGCCAGAACAGACCCGCCTGTTGCCATCACAAACATATCAATGCCATGGGCAAGCGCGATATCCCGCATCCGGGCCGCCTTGGTCAGACCGCCGACACGGTTCAGCTTGATGCCGAAAATCTCGGCCAGACCGTCTCTGGCAATACGGGCGGCGTCCTGCAAGGTGACCAGGCTTTCATCCACGCTGACAGGTGTGGCATGTTTGCCTGCAACAGCCGCGATATCGTCCAATGTCTCACAAGGTTGTTCGATTTTGACATTCAGATCTTCAACCGCGCTCATCACCTGCAACGCCTGCTGGCGGGTCCAGCCCCTGTTCACATCATATAAGATGATATCTTCAGGTGCGCGCAAAGCCTCAACATCGCGGATACGGGCAATATCTCTGTCCACATCCCCGCCGATTTTCACAGAATGCGCGATATAGCCGCGCTGACGGTACCGGTCGATCACCGCGCGTGTGTCTTCAATTGTCTTTGCCCCAACAGACGAGGCGATCGGCCGTGCTGTGCGCGAGCCGCCACCCATCAGATCAGCAATCGGCAGACCGGCGACCTGGCCAGCGATATCCCAGCAGGCCATATCCACCGGCGATTTTGCATAAAGATGGCCAGGCAAGGCCAGATCCATTGCCCGTTCAACATCCAGAACTTTGCGCGGATCAAGCCCCAGAATAAACGGCGCCATCGTTTCAATACCTGCCCGGATGCCCGGCCCATGGGCAGGCACGTAAGTATGCCCCCAGGGCGTGCCTTCGCCCCAGCCGGTAAGACCGTCATCTGTTTCCATTTTCACCAGAGTGGCATCAAGACATTCAAATTTTAACCGCCCGCCGGACAGCCAGTAGGGATGTTCCAGCGGCAGATCAACCTGATAGACGGAAAGTTTTGTGATTTTCATAAGCTCTCTCCGCAGCAGAAAACAGGGGTGCCCAGCGCGTCAAAATCAGGGGTTACGCCAAGGCCGGGCGTATCTGTTGCATAGAGCTTGCCGCCTGAGACGCTCGGCCCGCCAATGCCTGTGCTGGTGGTGTTATAATTCATCAGATCTGTTGAATTGATCAGATAGTCTTCAGGGGTAGAAGCCGCAAAATGGGCCACAGCAGCGGTTGCGATCTCGCCGCCCCAGCTATCTTCAGAAATGACCGGAATACGGTTTTCAACCAGATAATCACGCACCCGCCGTGCCTTGGTCAGCCCGCCTAAGTTCGAGATTTTCAGACAGCACATTTCCGCGCCTCTGTCCTGAACCACACGCTGGGCAGCGGCAAGGCCGGTGATGCATTCATCCAGTTTCATCGGCTGGTGGGCGACACGTCTGACCTGCTGGCATTCTTCATAAGTGCGGCAGGGCTGTTCCAGAATATAATCAAGATCTTTGGTGGCCAAAGCGACCCGCACGGCATTATCCACCCGCCAGCCCTGATTGGCATCTGCCATCGCCTTTTCACCCTCAGTCAACAGGCTGACACCATGGCGTATACGTTCAATATCACCCTGCCAGTCCGCCCCGACCTTGATCTGGAACTGACGATAGCCGGCCTGGCGATAGCGTTTCATCTCAGCGATTGTGTCATCCAGCTGGTTTTGCGGGGCAACACGATACATCGGCGCGCCATCTGTTAATTTTCCGCCCAGCAGCATCCAGACAGGCTGGCCGGTTGCCTGTCCCAGAATGTCCCAGCAGGCCGCATCAAACGGGGCCTTGGCATAGCCATGACCCTGAGCGGTGTGATCAAGGAGCTGTTCAATCCGGCCAAGCTGGCGCGGATCTTCGCCAATAAGAACAGGGGCCACCAGCTTTGCCAGCGCCTCAACACCATGAGAATGCGCGACCATGTAATTTTCGCCGCATGGGGTGAACTCACCACAACCCTGAAGCCCTGCATCTGTGTCAATCACCACAACAGAGGCGATCGCGGTTGTGATCGCATTGCCTGCACCCCACGCATAGGCACCGCCCACATAAGGAAGGCCTGTTTTAAATACCCTGATGCCGGTTATTTTCATGGGCTGACTTCAGTTGTTCTCGGTTGCTGGCGACAAGGCGCCTGGTTTTGCTCAGGCCACAGCCTCTCGTGTGTCATCTGTGCGGGGCAGCAGGCTTTGCGGATCATAAACAGCGTCTGCACGAACAACAGCTGAACGCGGCTGACCAGCGATGATCACCTCAAGCTGTGTTCCCGGCCTTGCTGCATCTGGTTTGATATAGGCAAAGGCCAGAATTTTATTCACTGTCGGGCTGAACACAACTGATGCGGTTGAGCCGACAACCTTCCCCTCAAACCTGACCGCCTCACCGCCATGACCATCAGTCACACCATCTGGTTCAATTTCAAGATAAGCACAAATCCAGGGCAGATTATCAGCATTGGCAAGGGTTTCATCCTTGCCCAGATAGTTTTTTTCTGTGCTTACAAACCGCATCACATCTGCTTCAGGTAAGGTGACCTCATTGGTCAGCTCGCCAGCGCCTTTAAACGCTTTTTCCATCCGCAGCACATTCATGGCAAATGAGCCATAATCGGTCAGGCCAAGCGGCGCCCCAGCTGCGGTCAGCGCGTTGTAGACATCAACACAGGCCGCGTTCGGCATATGCAGCTCCCAGCCCAGCTCGCCAGCATAAGACAGCCGCATTGCCATGACTGTGTGTCCAGCGATGGTGATTTCTTGTCCGGTCAGCCAGCGGAACTGTTTGTTATCAAGAGGGGCATCAGTACAGGCAGAAAGCAGATCACGCGCCCGCGGCCCGTTCAGCGCCAGAGCCGACCAGCTGTCTGACAGAACCGTGATATCCACCTCTTCACCTTGTTGTTTGTTCTGAGCAAGATGATCCCGCAGACGCTGTTCAAAAAAGGCGGCACAGACAAGATAATAGCTGTCCTCTTCCTGTCTGAAGATGGTCGTTTCCAGCTCAATGCGGCCGCGCCGGTTCAGCATATGGCCCAGAGTAATGCCGCCAACGCGTGCTGGCAGTTTATTCGCTACCAGCCTGTCCAGAAGCGCAGCCGCGCCCGGGCCAGACACTTGTATCTTTGTAAAGGCGGTCACATCAATGATGCCCACAGCCTCTCTTACCGCTTTGACTTCTGCTTCGATCATGTCATGAACCTGATTGCGGCGGAACGAATACTGATCCCTCTGGGCAACCCCGTCACGGGCAAACCAGCGCGGGCGTTCAAAGCCGAAGACTTCTTCATGAACAGCCCCTTTCGCCTTCAGCATTTCATGTAAAGGCGATGGTTTGATGGGACGGCCGGCAAGCCGGTTGAAATGCGGAAACGGAATTTCATGGCGCAAACAATAATCTTCTTTTGCCTTGATCACCTGCCAGTCTTTGGTGGCATAAGCCCCGAACCGGCGCGGATCATAATCCCGCATCGAAATATCAGCTGCCCCATGAACCATCCAGCGGGCCAGTTCACGCGTCAGGCCAGGGCCCCAGCCAATACCGATTTGTGTGCCGCAACAACACCAGTAATTGCGCACACCCGGTGCAGGGCCGATCAACGGATTGCCATCAGGCGGGTGGGAAATCGCGCCATGAACTTCACGGCTGATGCCCAGCTCAGCAAAAATCGGCATCCGGTTCAGGCTTTCTTCAAGCCACGGCATCACCCGGTCATAGTCAGGGGCGAATAATTCATTTTCCGCATCCCACGGACAATGATCTTCCCAGACCGTGTTGGGGTTTTCTTTTTCATAAATCCCGATAAGGCCGCGTTTCTGTTCCATACGGATATAGCCGGAGACCATCTTATCATCACGGATAACAGGCAGTTCAGTTCCCAGATCAGCAAATTCAGGAACAGGTTCGGTCACAAAATAATGATGCGTCATAGAAGTCATCGGCAGTTGCAGGCCGGACCATTCGCCCATCTGGCGTGCATAAGTACCGCCGGCATTGACCACATGTTCACATCTGACAGAACCTTGTTCGGTTTCGACCAGCCATTCACCATTGGCCATCTGGGTGATGTTGGTCGCCCGGCAACGGCGGATGATGTTCACGCCCAGCTGGCGCGCACCCAGCGCCATCGCCATGGTCACGTTCGAGGGGTCCACATGACCATCATCAGGGGTATGCAGCGCACCCAAAACGCCGTCCAGATTATAGAACGGGTGCAGCGCAGCAACCCGGTCAGGGCCCACAAGTTCAATATTAAAACCAAGCGAGCGGCCGACAGACAAAGTATGCCGCAGCCAGTCCATTTCATCTTCGGTATAGGCCAGCCTGAACGAGCCACATCCGTGCCAGGTCACAGCCTGGCCGGTTTCCGCTTCCAGCGCACCAGAATACAGCCCGATATTGTAATCAACACATTTGCCCAAACCAAATGAGCTGGTTGAATGGGTGATCTGGCCGGCGGCATGCCAGGTGCTGCCGCTTGTCAGTTCTGCCTTTTCCAGCAGAACAACATCTGTCCAGCCTTCATGGGCAAGATGATAGGCCAGCCCGCATCCCATCACGCCACCGCCAACGATCACCACTTTTGCCTGACCAGGCAATTTTTGTTCGCTCATCACAAGCCCCATCTTCATCT
>CALKIF010000084.1:0-2726 GCA_937988715.1 uncultured Alphaproteobacteria bacterium
CCAGGGGCCGTCGCCAACGCCACACCCACCAGCTCAGCCGCCGCTGCGTTCAGGCTGCTGGTCTCTGTATCAATCGCCACAAACCCTTGATGGCGCGCCTCATCAAGCCAGGCCTCCAACCCCTCAACCGTGGTCACAAGCTGATAATCGGTTTGCTCAACAACAGGCGGCAGAATATCCTGAGCCGCTGTGCTGCCAGCCGCCGGGGTCTGGCCAGATTGTGGCTTATCTGCCCCTGCTGGCATATTGCCGCCCAGGCTGGCAATCAGAGATTTAAACCCCTGTTCAGCCAGAAACGTCATCAACCTGTCTTGATCTCGCTCAGGTGTTTTCAGCTCTTCAATGCTCAACGGCAGGTCAACATCATCTCTCAGCTGAACCAGCTGGCGCGAGATGCGGGCCTGCTCAGCATAGGTGATCAGATTTTCGCGCCGTTTCGGCTGTTTAATGGTTTCCGCATTGCTCAGCAGGCTGTCCAGATCACCAAACTGGTTAATCAATTCAGCCGCTGTCTTGATGCCGATACCGGGCACACCTGGCACATTATCTGTTGAATCACCGGCCAGAGACTGAACATCAACAACCCTATCTGGGCTTACCCCAAATTTTTCCATCACCTCCGGGGCGCCTATCGGCCTGTTCTTCATCGGATCCAGCATGGTCACAGACCCGCGCACCAATTGCATCAGGTCTTTATCAGAAGACACAATCAAACAAGGCTGGTTTTGCTGTTCGGCCTGTTTTGCAAATGATGCAATCAGGTCATCTGCTTCAAAGCCGGGCATCTCAAGAACAGGCAGGCTCATCGCCTCAGCCGCATCGCGCACCAGCGGAAACTGGGGCACCAGCTCTTCAGGCGGGTCTGATCTGTTGGCTTTATAGTCAGCGTAAATATCGTTCCGGAACGTGACCCGCCCCGCATCAAAAATAACCGCCACATGAGACGGATTCAAATCTGCCATCAGCTTGAGCAGCATTTTGGTGAACCCGAACACAGCATTAATGGGCGTGCCGTCCGGGCGTGTCATCATCGGTAGCCCGTGAAAGGCGCGGAAAATATAGCCTGAGCCATCAATAAGTATGAGCCTGTCTGAAGACACCTCGTTCATCTGACCAGTGTCTCAGATTCTGAAGATAGCATTGCCGGGGCACCCATTACGAGCTGATAAACTGGCGTGAACAATACGGGCAGGTGGCCTGTGCCGCACCGCCTGGCCCGGTGGTCAGGGTCAGCCAGATCTGGGGATGGCCGAGGGCCCCGCCGCCGCCATCACAACTGACCCGGCTGGTGCCGGCAGGCACGTGAGAGACTTCGCCAAACGTGCTTTGTTGTGACTGCGGCTCTGATGTGGTGTGGTGTGCTGACATCGTCTGGTGGTCTCCCCTTGTCCATTAAAGCTGCGGATAAACAGGCAGGAGGACAGCACCCCCTTAACCGGTGAGGATACAGCCTGTCCCCGTCTTCTTGGTTATACCCTATTGTCTTCAGCCAGATCAAATCACAATCCGCGTTTCACAATCCGCTTTGTTGATTGGTTTTTTCGCGCAGTTGTTCTTATAATTATATACATATTCTGTTGTCTCATATCCGCCCTGAAAAGAAGCCGTAATCCATGACCTCCGCCCCGCTCAGCTTTACCTGGCAAAGTACCGACACCAACACCGAGATGGCGATTACCGCTCGCAATGTTGTTAAAACCTATAAGGGCTCATCAGCCACTGGCCCGAAACAGGCGCTGAGCGGCATCGACCTTAACGTTCCGAAAGGCGGCATATTCGGCCTGTTGGGGCCGAATGGGGCTGGTAAATCCACCTTTATCAATATTCTTGGCGGCACGGTGGTGAAGACCAGCGGCACCGTTACGGTCTGGGGCACAGACCTTGATCAGGACCCGCGTCAGGCCCGGGCCAATATCGGCATTGTGCCGCAGGAGCTGAATATTGATGTTTATTTCACCCCGCGGGAGTTGCTTCATTTCACCGCCGGCCTGTATGGCGTGCCAGCTTCAGAACGTGATGTTGATGCGATTCTGGAAACCGTCGGCCTGACCGAACAGGCCAATGCCTATGCCCGCACACTTTCAGGCGGCATGCGCAGGCGCCTGCTGGTCGGCAAGGCGATGGTCCACCAGCCGCCTGTTCTGGTTCTGGATGAGCCGACCGCCGGTGTGGATGTGGCCTTGCGCCAGCGGCTGTGGGAGACAATCCGTGCCCTGAATGAAGGCGGCGTCACCATTGTGCTGACCACACATTATCTGGAAGAGGCCGAGGCTTTATGTGATCATGTCGCCATTCTGAATCATGGCCAGATTATCACCTCATCACCCAAAACAGATCTGCTTCGTTCTGCCGCGCAAAAGGACCTGAGCGTTCAGCTGCCCGGCGGCTGGCCAGACACACTGCCTGAGGAGATTGCCCGGCTTGGCCCGGTACGCACGCAAACAGGCCTGAAGATCAGGTTTAACCCAAATGAAATGACCGCAGGCGATATCCTCGCCCAATTCAGCCAGCATAAGATCAAAATCGGTGATGTCAGTACTGATGAGCCGGATTTAGAAGATATTTTCCTGCAGCTGACCAGCGGCAATGAGGGGCCATAGGCACAGACATTTTTTGTAAAAAAGTTGTCACCAAGGCGGAAATCATCTAAAACACCCTCACCGTATGAGATGCACCCGTAGCTCAGCTGGATAGAGCGCTGCCCTCCGAAGGCAGAGGTCAGAGGT
>CALKIF010000085.1:0-27403 GCA_937988715.1 uncultured Alphaproteobacteria bacterium
CATAGGCCTGCAATACAGCGACCAGAATTTCAAGTCCGGTCAGCCCGACAATCGCGACCAAAGGCAGAATTGAGCCGGCAACAAACACCCCGCCGGCACTGGCAATCATCACTGCCAGACCGCCAAACACCTTCAGCATGGTGTGACCCGCAAGCATGTTTGCAAACAACCGGACAGACAGGCTGACAGGGCGGACAAAATAAGAAATCACTTCAATAAGGACTAGGAACGGGATCAGCACCTTAGGCGCGCCAGCTGGCACAAAAAAGCTGAAGAAATGCAGGCCATGCTTGATAAGCGCAATAACGGTCACCCCCAGGAAAATCACAATCGCCATCGCGAAGGTCACCACAATCTGACTTGTTGTGGTGTAGCTGTAGGGGATCAGGCCCAGAAGATTAGAAAACAGCACGAAAATAAACAGGGTGAAGATGAACGGGAAATAAGGCTTGCCCTCATTGCCTACATTGCTGCGCACCATATCGGCAACAAATTCATACAGCATTTCTGCCAGCCCTTGCATCCGGCCGGGAATGACCGCTGCAGGCTTCATCGCCATATATAAAAATACACTGCTGACCAGAACGGCAAGAACCATAAACAGAGCAGAGTTTGTGAACTGAATATCAAACCCAAACAGGTTCAGCGCAAACAGAACCTTAATCGCAAATTGTTCAACAGGTGAATGCACCTAATCTCTCCTGTCTTTCTGCTCATCAGCGGCATCCTCGCCATCTTCTGAGCTTTTCTCGTCAACAAAACCGGCTGCCATTCCGCGTCCGGTAAGCGCCCGCCACACATTCATCATGCCTGCGGCTGACCCGATAAAAAAGAACACCACCATAAAGGTAGGTGTTGTGCCAAGCCAGCTATCCAAGGCCCAGCCGATAAATGCACCGACAACTACCCCGGCAACCAGTTCAGTTGTCACACGTCCCGCCATGGCCATGCCGCCGCTTGGAAGCTGGGCCCGGTTCGGCCGTCTGACTTCCTTCTGGCGACTTTCAAACTCACGTATCCGCTCGGACAATTCGGCATCAGAAGTCTGTTTTGCTGATCTGTCCTTATCTGCCACGCAAGTTCCGCCTGAACGTTTGTGTTCCAGGACAGGTCAGAAACGACTGTTCAAACACCGCCCGGAGATCGCGCACAACCTAAGGTCAGACAGGGGTTTTTGTCAAGTCAAAAGGTGGTGAAAATCAAAGCCTGTGTGCAGGGTGTGTCACCGCGTCGCATATGCTGATTTCAGCAGCCCGGCTGGCCGGTGTCAGGCGGTCAGCGGATCACGCATTGTCTCAGCTGTTTGTAAGTCAACTGTGACCAGCCGACTCACGCCCTTTTGCTCCATTGTGACACCAAACAGGCGGTCCATTCTGGCCATTGTCATGCGGTGATGTGTAACCACCAAGAAGCGTGTGTTTGTCCGTTCAGCAATTTCTTTCAGCAGATCACAGAATCGGGACACGTTGGAATCATCAAGCGGGGCATCAACCTCATCCAGCACACAAATCGGGGCCGGATTCGTCAGAAACACAGCAAAGATAATGGCCAGCGCGGTCAAGGCCTGCTCACCACCTGATAACAACGACAGAGACTGCATTTTTTTGCCTGGCGGGCTGGCCAGAATATCAATGCCGGCCTGTAGCGGGTCATCTGAATTGATCAGACGCAATTCGGCATGTCCGCCGCCAAACAGAGTGGTGAACAGCTCGGTGAAATGTTTATTGACAGCCGCAAAGCTGTCCATCAGCCTGGCGCGGCCTTCCCGGTTTAGGGCAGCGATTGCGCTGCGCAGTTTGGCAATCGCTTCAACCAGGTCATCATGTTCTTCTGTCAGCGAAGTGACGCGCCGGTCAATTTCTTCCATTTCCACTTCAGCGCGCAGATTGACTGGTCCGATCTGGTCACGCTCATTCAGCAGGCGGTTCACACTCAGCTCAAGTTTTTCCAGCGTGTCATGCGGCTCATCTGGGTCGGCCAGCTGGGCCAGTTCAGCCAGATCAGCTGGGCCGCAATCCAGCTTTTCCCTGATTCGCTGGCTCAGCCCTTCTTGTTCTGTCTGATAACGTTCGCTCAACGCTTCTGTGCGGATAAGCGCTTCACGTTTGCTGCTGAGCTCGCGTTCAGATTCGCGCAACGCCAGATCAGCCTGCCGCAAGGCTTCTTCTGCCTCACGCAGATGATCACTTCTTTTCTGACGCTCGGCCTCAGCACTCTCCAGCTGATCCATCAGCTGGTGCTGGCGTCTGCTGATATCCTCTGGCTGGCTTTCCAGCTGTTCTTTTTCTGTCAGCGCTGTTTTCCTGCGCTGGTCCATTTCAGTCAGGCGCCGGTCTGTCTGGCCCAGCCGGTTCTGCCAGTCAGCGATTTGCCGGACAGAGCTCTGCTGCTGCTGTTCGGCTGATTTTAACTGCATCGCCAGCTCAGCCTCCTGCTGCACGGCCTGATTCAGTCTTGTCCGGGCGGCCTCAGCGGCTGTGCTCAGCTCATTGGCCTGTTGGGCAAGGGTTTCAAGGTCAGCTTCAAACCCCTCATCATTGAGCAAGCTCTGCCTGTCTCCTGTGGCCAGCTCAAGCGCGTGGGTCAGATCTTCTGACCGGGCGGCCGCAGATTTCAGCGCAATCTGGGCATCATCTGCTGTCTGTTTAGCCTGGTCACGGGCCCGCCGGGCGGCCTGCAGGGCCTGTTGTGTGGTCTGTCGTTCGGCCTGAAGGTTGTCTAGGTCAGCATTGGCCTGTGCCAGCTTGCCGCCCTGGGCTTCAGCAAAGGTTTTGACCTCATCTGCTTCCGCCTGCAACGCGTCCAGCCTCTGGCGCTGGCGGATCCGTTCAGCTTCATTACTGACTGGCCCTTTGCGCACCAGCCCGTCCCACCGCCATAAGGTGCCGTCTTTTGACACCAGCGCTTGACCAGGTGACAGCTGGTTCTGGGCCTGTTCGGCGGCGGTGCTGTCCTCAATCAGGCTGACACCGCTCAAAGCCTGTTTCAGCACATCTGAATGCGAAATAAAACGCGCAAAAGGGGTGCCCACATCTGGTGCGTCAGCTGGTGCACCGGTGATATCCTGGCGCCAATAGCCGGTTTCGCCACTGTCATAGGGCAGCGATAAGTCACTGCCCAGACAAGCCGCCAGCGCAACCTCCATACCCTCTTCAACAGAAATCTGATCAGCAACAGGTGTGCCTGACGGGTTGACCGGCTCAGCCAGCAGATAGCTCAGCGCGTCAATTTCCGCGACCAGACGGGCCAGCTGGGTATCTGTATCGCGCTTATCTTCTGCACATTTGTCTTTTACATCTCTGGCCGCGGCCAGCTTGGCTTCAACAGCGTCATGATCTGTTATGCCTGTGGCCAGGCTGGCCTCGCACGCCGCCAGATCCTGTGCTGAGGATGTGACGGTCTCTTGCAGCTTATCCAGATTGAGCTGTGCCAGCGATTGTGTAAGCGTGTCGATGCGGCGGTTCAGCTCATCAAGGCGGGCGGTGAGCTGGTCACGGTTCTGTTGCGCCGCCGCCAGACGGGCCTGACTTTTTGCGGCTAACTCGTCTGCATCCCGGCTGCTGGTCTGTGCCGCGCTCAGATTTGCTCTGGCCTGCTCCAGCTGCGGGGCATGTTCAGACAGGCTGTCTTGCTGTTTTTGCTGTTCTGCCTGCAAGCCAGCAATGGCTTGTTGTGCATCTTCTTTCAGGGTTGTCTCACGTGTGGCGTCGCGGTCAATCTGCTCCAGCAGCTTGGTCAGCCGGTCCAGCGCCTGCGTCACCCGTTCTTGTTCACGCCCGCAATCATCAACACGGATACGCAAGGTCTGCACCAGCGCCCCCTGTTCAGCTTCAGCATCTCTTAACGGCGGGACATCGGCGGTCAGGCGGGCCTGCTGGGCAGACAGGCGGGCCACATCAGCAGACGCTGTTTCAACCAGCTCTGCACTCGCCTTATAATCGGTCTTGGCTTTGCTTAAGGCCTGTTCTGATGCGCGCCAGCGGGCGTGGAACAAGCGGGCCTCGGCCTTTCTTATCCGGTCAGCTACAGACCGGTAACGGGCTGCCTGACGGGCTTGTTTGGCCAATTGTGTTTTCTGCTCGGCCAGCTGGCCGATCAAATCCTCTAGCCTGGCCAGATTGGTTTCTGTGTTCCGCAGCCTCAGCTCAGCTTCATGTTTGCGTTGATGCAGGCCTTTGATATTCGCGGCCTCTTCAATCAGACTGCGCCGGTCTTCTGGTTTTGCCCCGACAATTGCCCCAATCCGCCCCTGGCTGACGATACCGGCTGACCGCGCCCCTGTGGCACTGTCAGCAAACAGCAACTGGACGTCTTTTGCCCGCGCCGGTTTACCATTAATCTGGAACTGGGTGCCTTTGCCCCGTTCCACACGGCGGGTGATTTCCAGATCATCATGTTCGTTGAACTCAACCGGGGCACGCTTGTCCTGATTATCCAGACGCAGAGAGATTTCAGCAAAATTACGGGCAGGGCGGTTGTCTGTGCCGGAAAAGATGATGTCATCTAATTCTGTGCCGCGCATCTGACGCGCAGAACTTTCCCCCATGATCCAGCGCAGGCCTTCAACGATATTTGATTTACCACAGCCATTTGGACCCACAATGCCGGTCAGCCCTTCTTCAATATCCATATCTGCCTTTTCGGCAAAGGATTTGAAACCAGCCATAGTCAGGTTACGGAAAATCATGAACGCTTAGCCTTGTACCCCGAATAATAAACGCTAAATGCCAAACGCGTTCAACTCAGCCAGAAATTCATCAAAAGACAGGGCCCCGCTGAAGGTTTTATCGCCATTCACAACAAAACTGGGTGTGGAGCTGATCTGATGCTGGCTGACCGCATCCTGCCGGATCTGCACAATCGCCTCCAGATAAGAGCGGTTCTGCATAATCTCATCAAACGCCCCTGATGATATTCCGGCAAATTTCGCAAATTTCTTCAGCTCTGCCACGGGATCAGCTGCTCCGATCCAGCTTTCCTGCTTATCCAGCAAAACATCGACCATCTTGAAATAGCTGTCTGTAGGCAAAGCCCGGCACAAAGCATGCGCGCGCAACGCCAGGCCATCTAGCGGGAACGGGTGCATTTCAAACCGGATCAGGCCGGTGTCAATTAAATCTGTCTTTACCTGCGGGAAGGTGTTTCGGTGAAAGCGGCCACAATGGCCACAGGTCATAGAGAAATATTCCGCAACTGTGACCGCTGCATCTGCCTTGCCCAAAAAGCGGATTTCGGCGGCGCGTTCTGCTGAGGCCTCAACCCGGGCTTGGGCAATCACGGGCAAACCGGCGATCAGCAGGCTGGTTGCTGCCCCTTGTGCCAGAAACCGGCGCCGTGTCTGTACAGCGTTAGGGGCGGGATGAAATAAAGGTGTTTTGGCGTTGTTCATCATGGCTCTTCATATGTCCTATGTGTCAAAAAATCGGATATCTGTGCAGCTATAAAGCGACTTTTTCACACAATTAAGGCAATTAGGCTCACATCTTATCAAGTTTTCACCTCCATCTGTACAGCGTTTTTTCATGCTTGTGAAATCAACAGAGGTAAACGGCTCTCAGCAGAGATGCCGAAAGCCATCAAATTCCGCCACTCATGCCTGAACAGCCCTTAGCTTGCACAAGACAGGCCGTCTGGCTCTGGTAAAGCCGGACGGCCTGAACAGGTACAATCTTACATCCCGTTTGAGACTAGAACGGGTTCTGTTCTGATTCGCCGCGACTGTCAAAAAACTCCTTGGTGATTTTGAACACAATCGGGCTGAGCACAATCAGGGCAATCAGATTCGGCACAGCCATCAGCGCATTGAACGGTGATATTTCACCAGCATCTTCACCTGGGATCCGGCCTTTCCATAACAGCCTGAACCCAAACGGAATCCGCGCAATTGACATGAATTTCAGCCCGACAGATAAAAACAGCCCTGTTCCCAAAATCAGAACCAGCATGGGCACACCCCATGCATAACTGTTTATCAGACTGATAAATGGCTGGATTTGCTCCATCTCCTCTTCAAGGTGAAGGGCAGACCAGAGCGATTGACCCAACGAAATCTGAACAACACGAACACTGACCACTCTGTGTCAGCCCGTATAGGCCCCAATCCTATCATCACCTGATTTTATTAACAATCCAAAAGAGATAAAAATTTTCTTTTGCTAAACCATAAGGGGTGGAGGGGTGAGTCTCAGCGGTGAATGTTGCGGCCAAGCCTGATCAGCGCGGCACGCAGCTCAGGGCTCTGGATATGGCTGGTTGCGTCTTCCAGCTGATGCAGGCTCAAGGCTGCCGGTGGCGGGTTTGGCTGTTGCCGGGATGCTGGCTGGCCAGCAACCGGACGCACCAGATCCTGACGCAGCCTGATCCGGCCGACCGCGGCAAACCCCAGGCTTCTGTTCACCTGCATGATCAAATCCCGGCTCATCATCTGTAATTGCGGGCCTCTGCCACTGACAACAGATAGCACCAACGTGCCGTCAACCCGCTTATTATTCTGAAACTGCACATCAACAGGCAGGCAAAACGCGGCCGCATCACCGGCAATCACAGGCCAGTCTGCGATCAGCTTTGCCAGAAACCGGCTTCGTTTTTGCAAACCAGGCCCGACCAGCTTTTCCGCCAGAGACGATAAAGGCCGGAGACGGGTTGAACGCTTGCGCTGATGATGACGGGCAGGGGGTATCATACCGCCGAGCATATCATGATAAGGCCAGTGCGGACCAGCCCTCTTACCCTGCAGATTAAATTCGGCGCGATGCTGTTCAGACGGGCTGTGGTTTGGTATCACCGGCCCATGACAGACCATAAACACAAGATGTCTGATTTTGCAGGCTTTGATACTGATGCGCTGCTGAGCTGGTATGATCAACATGCTCGTCATCTGCCCTGGCGGGCCTTCAGCCCTGAACGGGCCCCGGCTTATCATGTATTTTTGTCTGAACTGATGCTGCAACAGACGGTGGTGGCCACAGTCATCCCCTATTTTCAGGCTTTTCTCCGCAGATGGCCGGATATTCAGGCGCTGGCTGCAGCAGATGAAGATGAGATTCTGAAAGCCTGGGCCGGGTTGGGGTATTATGCCCGCGCCCGCAATATGCTCAAAGCGGCCAGAGCGGTTTGTGAAGAGTATAATGGCCGCTTTCCTGAACGTGCAGATCAGCTGATCAAACTGCCTGGAATCGGCCCCTATACAGCCGGGGCCATCGCCGCTATCGCTTTTGACCAGCCGGCGGTGGTTCTGGATGGCAATATTGAACGTGTGCTGATCCGGTTCGCGGCCATAGACAGGCCCAAAAAACAAGTAAAAGACAGGCTGGCACAGGGCTATTCATCTGTGTTGCCGCGCATGCGCCTGTCTGATTTTCCGCAGGCGGTGATGGATTTAGGTGCCACGGTCTGTACCCCCAAACAGGCCAGATGTGACTTATGTCCTCTTGCCAAGGGCTGTGCTGGCCGCCATCTTCCGGAACCGGCTGTCTTGCCTGTGAAACCGGTAAAATCAGCAAAGCCGGTGCGTCAGGGCAAAGTGCTTCTGATCACCAATCAGGATCAACAGGTGGTGATGATGCAGCGCCCGCCCTCAGGCCTTCTGGGCGGGATGCTGGGCTTTCCCTCCTCCGGCTGGGACAAAACCGCTATCGACCAGACCCTTGCTGCTGCTCTTGCAGACAGACCGCTTCTTGACCTGCCAGACCAGCTGAAGCACACCTTCACCCATTTCACAGCAGAACTTCAGATCAGCCTTGTTCAGATAGATAAGGACTGGTCTGTTCCGGCTGGCTATTTCTGGGCAGAGATATGCCCTGATGACTGGCCGTCTTTGTTTAAAAAAGCGTGGCAGCTTGCGGCCGCCTCTAAAGGGTTTAGTGATTGAAATGGCGCATGCCGGTAAAGGCCATCGCGATACCGGCCTCATCAGCCGCCGCGATCACCTCATCATCACGCACTGACCCGCCAGGCTGAATAACCGCAACTGCGCCGGCCTCTACCGCGGTCATCAGGCCGTCTGCAAAGGGGAAAAAAGCATCAGAAGCCACCACAGAACCGCTGGTGCGTGGTGTCGCCCAGCCGTGATGCGTGGCCATATCTTTGGCTTTTTGTGCCGCCAGACGGCAGCTGTCAACACGGCTCATCTGGCCCGCCCCGATACCGGCGGAAATGCCATCTTTTACATAGACAATCGCATTTGATTTCACATGTTTGGCAATTTTCCAGGCGGTCAGCATATCTTCAATCTGGGCATCTGTCGGCTGCACTTTGGTGACAATATTCAGATCCTCTTTTGTGATCTGCCCGTTATCACGGCTCTGCACCAGATACCCGCCCAACACTGATTTAATCTGCAAACCGGGCTGTGCCGGATCAGGCATCTGGCCAGTCAGCAGCACCCGCAGATTGCGCTTTGCCTGCAGCACGGCCAACGCCTCTTCATCCGCATCAGGTGCAATCACAACTTCTGTAAAGATAGACGACACCGCTTCTGCCGCCTGCCGGTCCAGGCCGCGGTTACAGGCGACAATGCCGCCAAATGCGCTGACCGGATCAGCGGCCAGTGCGTTATCCCAGGCCTCACTCAGGCTGGCGGCAACAGCCACCCCGCAGGGGTTAGCATGTTTGATAATCGCGATTGCAGGGTCTGAAAACTCACTGACCAGACGAAGCGCGGCATCTGTGTCATTGATGTTGTTATAAGACAGCGCCTTGCCTTGTATCTGGCGGGCGCTCACCACAGACGGCTCATCAGCAGAACTGGCATACAGGCCCGCGCTCTGATGCGGGTTTTCCCCATAGCGCAAATCAAGCGTCTTACGGGCTGATATCGCCAGAGCCTCTGCCGCCTGATCAGCTTCATCTTCAGCACAATGCTGGGTCAGCCAGCTGGCGATCATCTGGTCATAGGCAGCGGTTTTGGCAAAGGCCTTTTTGGCCAGTTGCCGTCTTGTTGCGGCATCAACCGCGCCGTTCTGCCTCAGCGCGGTGGCCAGCTTGTCATAATCGTCAGGATCGGTGACCACAGTAACAAAAGGATGGTTCTTTGCCGCCGCGCGGATCATGGCTGGCCCGCCAATATCGATATTCTCAACCGATGTTTCAAAATCCGCACCAGCAGCGATGGTCTGGGCAAACGGGTACAGATTGGCAACAATCATATCAATAGGGCCAATGGCGTGTTCATCCAGCGCGGCCATATGGGCTTGCTTATCGCGTCTGGCCAGAATGCCGCCATGAATATGCGGATGCAGGGTTTTGACCCGCCCGTCCATAATTTCCGGAAACCCTGTCACTGAGGATACATCTGCAACCTCAAGCCCGGCCTCGCGCAGCGCGGTTGCTGTTCCGCCAGTTGACAGCAGATTTATATTCAGCTCAGCAAGGCATCTGGCAAAAGCGATCAGACCTGTTTTATCAGAAACAGACAAAAGGGCTGTTTTGATCTGTTGCGGGCCGGTATCGAACATCAGCGTCGTCCTTTGTTGGTGCGGCATAAAGATGAAGCGGGGTTGCGGTGTGTTTATGCCTAATGGAGGCTGAAAACACAAGACCGGCTAGCGTGTGGCCCGCGGGGCAGACGGGCTGTGACGGTTAAAGGCCCAGCTTATATCGGCTGTGCCGTTGACCTGGATATGATGGGCGGGGGTGCGGATCACAATCTGCTGACAGGACAGACGGGATGTGCCGTCCATATAGACAGACTGATCCAGAAACACCTCGCCACCGCGGCATTTAAACACCCAGCCCGTTTTCTGATTATGAATCTTCAGCAACACCTGGTTCTGCTTGATTTTGGCAGCACTGACACGGGGATGAAGATGAAAGCGGGTGATTGCCTCAGTCGGGATTTCGCCAGGCGCACCTGTATAGCTGAGCGTGTCTTTTCCGCGCAGGCTGTTTCCTGATTTTGCCAGAAACAGCTGGCGCTTATGGATAATGCCATGGCTTTTGCCATACCCATCATGAAGCCCTTCAATCAAAAAGCCGTCATCTGCGGTGGTCACATCAAGGCTCTGAACAGAGGCGGGCAGGCCGGCCAGGGGACGGTGGTTATCCAGCCCGTCAAGAGTCAGACAGGAATGAGCGGCTGTCTGACACAAAGCTCTGTTCAGGCGCGGCTCTGGGCTGGTCTGGCCTGAATTGACGATAAACTGATGATTAGAAACAGAAAATTCAAACGCAAACACACTTGCCGGTGTGCCGGAATCAGCTTGTGTTCTGGCAACAGGGCTTACAGGGCCGCTGACGCCGGTATCCATGATCACCAGACTACGCGCCGCAGACAGCCGCACAAATCCGGTATCTTCAGCAATCGAAATAACGCGGCCCTTTACCGCACATCTGCTGATAATCTGTTCAATCTCTGCTGCGGGGAGGGCGCCGGCAAAATGGAAATGGGCAAAATCACCTGAAGCATGACGCCACATTTTTGCAATCGCCGCCATCTTCAAGATAAGCTCTTCCAGGCCCGGCCTGTCTGCAAGACCGATCTGGGCCATCGCGACCCGGCATTCCAGCAACAGACGAAGCAAATCCAGATGGGTTTCGGGCCGCCGTGATTTATGCCCGCCATCAGGGTTTAACTGGCCTTTGACCTTGGGGATGATCAGATCAAGCAGCGCATTGATATCTTTTGCCCCTTTCACAGCCTGCAGCGGTATGTTCAACGCCACCTGGCCTGTGACCAGCCCGGTCAAGGCCACAAGCTGGTCAAAAGGAGAGGTCAGCCGCTGCCAGTCTAAGGACAGACAGCGGAACTGTACCGCCATCATCTGTTTTAACTGATGCTGGAAGTCTTCATCAGCAGACTCCCCGAACCAGCCATAGGTCAGGCATAAATTGGTCAGCCGTGTGGCGATAATATCTGGCCGCCAGGCCACCGGCGACCAGTCTTTATGTTCAGCCAGCCAACGCAGGATCAGCGTGCGGGCGGTCATTCTGGCCCGGCTGCCGCCATAATCACGCAAATCACGGATCCAGTTAAATCGCGCGAACGGTTCAGAAGACAGCGGAAAAGGCAGGGTGCCTTGCGCAATCAGCGCGCCGTTCTGGGGGTTGCCTTTCCAGGGGTCAACAAAAATTGGCAGAGGTGATGCCGGTTGTGGCCCGTTCAGCTGCCAGCCAAACAACCAGGACTGACGATAGAGAATTTCAAGCTTGGTCAGCTTCCACCGTGTCATCATGTGGTCAGGCGGCGAAGGGGATTTAGATGTTCTTTTTTTTGCCATGACCACGATAAAGATTATTCAAAAATCGCTGCTGAAAGACATCTTGCACACAGCTACAGAACGCCTCTGCCAAATTATGCCGTCACCGGTCTCAGCCGCGCAATAAAAAAACCATCATTTCCGGTTTCACTATATGTTCCGGCTTTGGCCGGGGGCAGGCGCTCACCACTCAGGCAGGTCGGCAGAATACGAACCCAGCCTTCTGTGCTCAGAGCGGGCGAAAACAGCCCCAGCTCTTCTGAACTGAAACTGTCGAGCATCGCCAGACCCTTGCTGATGACCTCAGTGACCACCTGCTCACCTTCTTCTGGCTGCAGCGAGCAGGTGGCATATAAAACAAACCCGTCTGATTTCACCCATCGCAAGGCCGCGGCCAGCATCTCTGTTTGTCTGCTTTTCAGCTCAGCCAGCTCAAGCTCTTTGCTGCGCACCAGAATATCTGGTCGCCGCCTGATTGTGCCGGTGGCTGAACAGGGCGCATCCAGCAATATCACATCTGGTCTGGCCTTTGTGGCCATCCTGTTAAACTCAGCTGACAGGATATCTGCCTCAATCACTTCCGCCGCCAGCCCCAGCCTGTTCATATTTGCCTTCAGCCTGTCCAGGCGGCGGGCATCAGCATCAACAGCTGTGACCTCTGCTCCGGCGGCGGCCAGCTGGGCGGTTTTGCCGCCCGGGGCAGCACATAAATCCCAGATAATCTTGCCAGGGCCGGCCTTGGCCAGCGTACCGCACAGCGCAGCGGCGGCATCTTGTACCCACCACAGCCCGTCTTCATAAGACGGCATTTGCCGGATATCACCATCAAAATGGCAGCGTAGGGTGTGGTCCTGCAGATGCACCCCGGCCAGAGCCTCAGCCAGCTTGGTCTGATCAGCATCTGGCTTCAGCGTCAGATCAAGCGGCGGCGTGGTCATCGCCAGTTCCGCGATTGCGGCTGTTTGCTCAGGCCCATAGGCGGCTGCCCAGCTTGCCTTCAACGCCGTTGGCAGATTATCCAGCACAGATGTCAGCCCCAGCAGGCTGTCTTGCTCACGAATGGCGCGCCGCATCACCGCATTGACCAGCCCGGTTGCCCGGTCCTGTTTCAAGGTTCTGGCCAGCTCAACAGATGTGTTTGTTGCTGCATGCGGGCTGGTGTCCAGAAATAACAGCTGTACCAGGCCCAGATGCAGGATAAGCGTGATGTCATCTGAAGCTGGTTTTGACAAACAATGGTCAATGATTTTCTGTGTCTGTCCATACCGGCGCAGACAGCTTGTCACCAGAAGCCGGGCAAAGGCGCGGTCACGCTGTTCTAACGCGGCAAACATCTTGTTTTGCGCCAGCGCCGCATCGCTCACCATATTGTTGACAAGGATATCTTTTAAGACCGTAAAGGCGGCCAGACGGGCAGAACCATCTGCCTTGACTTCAGGCCGGGCCTTGGCGGCGGGGCGCTTGCCTCGCCCGCCTCGTTTTGCTTTGGCGGGGGGCAGGGGCTGTTTCAGCTTCAGCGTCTTTTTGGGCATCTCGACCATGCCATAGCCAATAGACCAGAAATCCGCATCTTGTCCAGACCTCATCACTTGCCCATATTAGCTGAAGAGTGTTGTTGATTGGACGAACATAACAGCCATTTTATCGCTAAAGGGGGGCAGTGATGACATCTGATAAACCACAGCCATCTGAACAGACAGATACAAAAACACCGCCAGATAAGGCCGCACAGCCTGCTCCGTCCGCCCCGCAACAAGAACGCGGCGGGCCAAAAGGACCTGAGCCGACCCGCTATGGCGATTGGGAAAATAATGGCCGCTGCACCGATTTTTAAGATCTCTGCCGCCTGTCTTGTTACGTTATGAGCAGAGTGACCACCACCATTCTTGTGTCCTCTGCGCTGCGAAATGCACAGGCCAGCGGCATTTTTGCTTCTGTGCTCAGACAGGGTGATGACCGCGCAGGCACCATTTTTGTCGAGGTGGAAGTCAGCTTTTCCAGCTCACATCTGTATGGCCGGCAAGTCAGTTTTGATGGTGATTATGAATGGGTCTGTCTGACTGGTGAAGACCCGGTGGCCTCTGCTGTGGTTGCTGAACGTCTGGAAAAAGAAGCTTCGCGGGATCCGGATTGCTGGGTGATTTGTGTCCAGGACCCGAAAGGCCGGAATATATTTACACTTGATGAGGTTTCAGGATAATGAGGCCACACCGGGCAGACTGAACGCTGATGAAAAGGACCTGTTGAGACAATGACACAGAAAAAAGCCGCACTGCACAGGCTGGCGGACTATTCAGCAGAACAAATCGCCACTTTGCTTCTGCGTGTGGAAGATGATTTAAGCCCCTATATGGCGCAGGTTCAGCCAGTGATTGACCAGGTCCGCCGTGACGGGGATGCCGCTCTTGTGGCGCTGGCCGAACGGTTTGACAAGGCGGATATGACCGGCAAGGCGCTTTTGGCGACCAAGGCAGAAATTGACGCTGCCTTTGACCAGCTTGACCCGGCCCTGATTGACGCGCTTGGCTATGCGGCTGACAATATCCGGCGGTTTCATGAATGCCAGAAACCTGAAGATGACTGGTCTGTTGAAATCCGTCCGGGCGTGGATGTGGGGGAACGGGCCTTTCCGATTGAACGTGTGGCCTTATATTCACCGCGCGGTAAAGGCAGCTTCCCGTCTGTTACATTGATGACGGCGATACCGGCTGTTGTTGCTGGTGTACCGGAACCAATTATTCTGACCCCTCCCGGGGAAGACGGCAATATTGACCCGGCCACTTTGGTCGCTGCCCGTCTGGCCGGGGTCGAAAGAGTCGGCAAGGCAGGCGGGGCACAGGCTGTTGCGGCTGCGGCCTTTGGTACAGCCTCTATCCCGAAATGTCAGAAGATAGAAGGCCCGGGCAGCCCGTGGTTTGTGGCGGCAAAACGTCTGCTGGCTGACAAGATTGACTCACGCCTGCCTGCTGGCCCCAGCGAGGTGATCGTGCTGGCAGATGACACCGCAAATCCGGAACTGGCGGCGCTGGATATTCTTATCGAAACTGAACATGGGCCGGATTCTTCTGGGTTTCTGGTGACCTGGTCAGAACAGCTGGCAGAACAGGTTCTGGCCTCTCTGCCGCGCTATCTGGCGAAGATGTCACCGCTCAGACAGGAATATGCGCTGACTGTTTTGTCAGGCACAAATGGCGGCATTGTGCTGGCGGACAGCCCTGAACAAGCTTATCGATTTATCAATGATTATGCCCCTGAACATTGCCAGATTCTGTCCAAAGACCCGGACCGGCATTTGCCGCATATCACCACCGCCTCTGAAATTCTGCTGGGCGAATATGCTGCTGGATCGCTTGCCAATTATATGATGGGCCCGAACTGTGTGTTGCCGACATCAGGCGCAGCCCGGACTCATTCTCCTCTGGGGGTGCGCGATTTTGTGCGCACCGCCTCTGTGGGCCGTGTCTCAGCCGCCGGCTTTGCTGAAATGGCCCCGAAGACGGAAATATTCGCGCGGTATGAGGGTTTTGATGCCCATGCCAATGCGGTGTCCGCACTGCGCGAACAGCTGATGGCAGATAAGGATTAAAGTGCTGCCTCAGCCAAGCGAAAGGCTGGTGTCAGAGGCTTCAGCCTCATAGGCATAGATATACACCCCGGCATAATGCTTTTCGGTATAAGCCAGTGAATTGCGCAGCTCAGACAGGGTCTGGCTGGCACGTGTCTCAAATTTGCGCAAATCTTCACTGCTGCTGAATTTCGTCTGAATCGTGACACTGCCGCACTGGCCTAAGGACATATTCAGCGCTTTCAGATTGCACTCAACAATCAGCTTGCCAAATCCGTCTGAGATATAGGACGCGGCGATTTTCGCTTCTGCCATTGAAGGGAATTTCAGATTATAGACTTTTGCATACATAACAGTCAGTTCAATTCAGAAAGCATCGTGTCCAGAACCTCACTTGCATCTGTGCCGGACAGTTTGATGCGGTTCAGGGGTTTGGGCTGGATTTTCATATCGTCTTGCAAGCTGCGGCCTGCTGCGGACAGCTCTATCTGGCTGCCGGCTACCTCAACAAGCTGGGCGTCTGCCAGCGCGCTCACCTGCTCTATATCGGCGGGCAGGCCGGCACAGACAGACAAAAACAACCTGAAATCAGCCAGTGTCATTTCCGGCAGGCGGGTCTGAAAAGCTGTCAGGGCCTCCAGCATTTTCTCAGAGGTCAGCCGCTTCTGGTCAGTCTGGATATCCAGCAGGAAGGCGATATTTTTGGTGATCTTTTGGATCAGCAAAATTACCTCATCTGTGATGGCTTTGGGCGATTTATGCAGCATGCATAATGTTCCCAGCGCGTAATTATCTCTGTTAATCACCGGAAAACCTGCATAGCCCCGGTAGATAGCTGTACCATCCAGAATGCTGGGGTGGGTCTTCCAAACAGGATCTTTTGCCAGATCAGGCATTAATAAGGGCTCCGGGCTGAGCAGAACATAAGAACAGATGTTATTTACAGTCCGCTCGCTTTTCGAACCGGCTGTGTAATCATCACGGCCTGTTGCGGCTATGGAACATTGCGATTCAGCGTCAAACAGCGAAAAGGTGGCGCTGTCAAACCCGGAAATGTCTTTGGCAAGATCGCAATAAACCTGAAATAACTCAGGCTTGGGATGATCAATCAGGCCTGTCCGGACCACAGCCTCAGCCCGTCTTTCTTCGTTAAATGGCCGTGGCGCAAGTGTCCCTGACATCTTCTGTACTCCTCAGTATATTAAAGGTAACTGAAATGAGGGAAAGCGACAAGGCACAACCGCCGCGGCCAAAGAGCAGGGCCAGAGGCAGAGTTGCCTTATCTCTTCCGGGCTGTTAAATTCCGCTCATCTTTAACCCCCTTTTGGTGCTGGTTTTGTTATCTTAGCTGAACAGCCAGAGACCAGCTGAGCGTGAAGCGATGAAACCCCTGTTCAAAAACAACGGCATCTGCACAGACGGTCTGGACCGGTCTTTATGCGTTGCGCCGATGATGGACTGGACAGACAGGCATTGTCGTTATTTTCACCGCCTGCTGGCCCCGCAGGCTCTGTTATTCACCGAAATGGTGACCGCAGAGGCGATTTTGCATGCCGGGGCAGAGCGGTTCTGCCAGTATCATAACAGCGAACACCCGCTTGCCCTCCAGCTTGGCGGTTCAGACCCGGTGCGTCTGGCCGCAGCGGTGCGGGCGGTGGCGCCATTTGGCTTTGATGAGATTAATTTGAATGTGGGCTGCCCTTCGTCACGGGTGCAGTCTGGCCGGTTTGGCGCCTGCCTGATGGCCGAACCTGATCTGGTGGCAGAGCTTGTGTCTGCGATGCGCGGCGAAACAGATAAGCCGGTCACGGTGAAATGCCGGATTGGCATTGATGATATGGACCCTGAAACAGGCCTTGACCGGTTTGTTGATGCGGTGGCTGATGCCGGGGCAAGGGTGATTTATCTGCATGCGCGCAAAGCCTGGCTGAACGGGTTGAGCCCGAAAGAAAACCGTGAAATTCCTCCGCTTGATTACAGCCGTGCTGAACGTCTGGCCCGCCGTCGCCCTGATCTTGATATCATCTTAAATGGCGGGTTGAGCGATGTTGAGATGGCCGAGACACTTCTGCAGCAGAGCGGGCCGGTCTTTTCCGGTGTTATGCTGGGCCGGGCGGCTTATAAAACGCCGTATCAGCTTTGCCTGTTTACCGCTGCTTTATCAGGCGCTGAGGAAAGCTGTCCTGATCTGCATCATATCGCGGCACAGATGACTGATTATGCTGCACAGCAGATGGATAAAGATGTGCCCTTACATAGCGTTACCCGCCATATGCTGGGCCTGTTTGCCGGGTTTAAGGGGGCGCGGGCGTTCCGGCGCGAGCTGGGTGAGACCGCCCGCAAGGCCGGCACAGACAGCACAGTTATTAAACAGGCAATTGAAACCTGCCTTGAGATGAACACCTTCCCAACAGATAAGAAAGTTGCCTGATGTCTTCACACCAAGCTGATAGCTCTGCCTCACCTGAAGCACCGAAAAAGGGGCGCTGGCTGATTGAATATGGGCCCCTTATTCTGTTTTTCATTGTCAATTATGCGACAGGCATTCTCTGGGCCACAGCTGCTCTTGTTCTGGCAACGGTGATTGCGCTGTGTGTGTCCTGGCTGCTTGATCGTCACATTCCCATGATGACGTTGCTGGGCGGCATTGCGGTGACCTTTTTTGGCGGGCTGACCTGGGTTCTGGATGACCCGTTCTATATCAAGATCAAGCCGACTGTGATCAGCCTGTTGATTGCGGTCATTTTAATCGGTGGCCAGCTGATTGGGCGCAACCCGCTGAAAGCCATGCTGGGGGCCAAACTGCAGCTCAGCGATACAGGCTGGCGTCAGGTAACCTGGATGTGGGCAGCGATGTTTGCGACCTCTGCAGGGGCAAATGAAATCGCCTGGCGGGTGTTAAGTGATGATGGCTGGGTGACGTTCAAACTGTTTGGCCTGACCGGCATTTCGGTGCTGTTTGCGATGCTGACGGTGCCGATTATGTCGCGTCACAGCCTTGTTGATTTATCGGCCCGCACCGCGTCTGATGACAGCCGGGATTGATTTTTCAGCTCTTCAGCATAACTGAATCAGCAGATATGTCGTAGATATGACAATATGGGTCGCAGAAAATGCGCGCGCCCATGCGTATCAGAGTCATATCCAGATCAGGTGGGGTGCGATGATAAGGGCCTGCCTGTAAAGATGATTGCACAAGCGGAGGCTGCCATGTCAGATGAAGATGATATCATTCTGTCCGAACTTGATGATGATGAACTCGTTCAGCAGATGCATGATGATTTATATGATGGCCTGCAAGATGAGATTGTTGAAGGTGTTGAAATCCTGCTTGGGCGGGGCTGGACACCTTATGATGTGCTGACCAAGGCTCTGGTTGAAGGGATGACCATTGTCGGTATCGATTTCCGTGATGGGATTCTGTTTGTTCCTGAAGTTCTGATGGCGGCAAACGCGATGAAGGCCGGCATGGGGGTTCTGCGCCCGTTGCTGGCGGAAACCGGCGCGCCACGGGTCGGCAAGATTGTCATTGGTACCGTCAAAGGCGATATCCACGATATCGGCAAAAACCTTGTCTCTATGATGCTGGAAGGGGCTGGTTTTGAGGTGATTGATCTGGGCATCAACAACCCTGTTGAAAATTATCTTGAAGCTCTGGAAGAACACCAGCCTGACATTCTGGGCATGTCGGCCCTGCTGACCACAACCATGCCCTATATGAAGGTCGTGGTAGATGCGATGGTCGAAAAAGGTATTCGTGATGATTATATCGTTCTTGTCGGCGGTGCGCCGCTGAACGAAGCTTTTGGCGAATCAGTTGGGGCAGATGCCTATTGCCGTGATGCGGCTGTGGCTGTTGAAACCGCAAAAGCCCTGATTGCCCAGCGGCGTGAAGCTGGCGCGGCCTGACCGCTCATGGCACAGGTCATGATCCTCTACTGGCGGGATATCCCGGCTCAGGTGGTGGCTGAAAAAGGCCGCGGGCGAAAGCGTGAACAAGCGAAAATTGAACTGCATCGCCGGTTTGCACTGGCGATTGATGAAGCCGCGATGCGTGACGGGGCAGACAGCACAGATGATTATCTGGCTGACTGGCGCCGGGGTGAAGCTGTGGACTGCTCAGATGATCTTGACGCGGAAGCCCGCACACTTGCTGACCGGCTGGAGCAGGAATTTGACGGCAAAACCCTTGCCGGGCTGGTCGAATCCGGTGGCCGGGCGGGCTGAGTCCCGCACCTGTTACAGCCAAAGACACCTTACTTGAAATCATGTGTCGCAATCGGACAGATGAAAGGCGAGGTTGGGCGATAGCAACAGCTCAGCAATCGCCACTATCAGCGCATCATCAGGACATAAGGCGTCCGTATCAGGCTGACTGAACACAAGGCCTGTCAAACAGATAAAGGTGAAGAGAATATGGCTGTTTCCATTGATAATTTGGCAAGTGCAGGCCAGGAATGGTCAATTGAAGTGACACCGACCGGGGCCACCAAAATTGACAGCTTCGCCGCTTGCCTGCCTGAAGGGACCACAGTTAACGTCACATTTCTGCCCGGCACGGACCCTCTTGATACGATTGCTGTGGCCCGGCGTCTGGCGGATGACGGGATGAATGCGGTTCCTCATATCGCTGCACGGTCGCTGAAAGATGCTGATCAGCTTGATGATCTGGTCAGCCGTATGACCAGCGAGGCAAATGTCTCTGAGGTGTTGGTCATTGGCGGCGGTGTGGATAAGCCGGTTGGGGATTTTGACAGCTCTATGCAGGTTCTGCAGACAGGCATTCTGCAAAAATACGGCATCACCAGAATCGGTGTGTCTGGCCATCCTGAAGGCAGTCCGGATATCCCTGATGACGCGCTGGCCTCAGCGATTGCCTGGAAAAATGACTTTGCTGCCAAAGAAGGCTTGTCATTATACATGGAAACACAGTTCTGTTTTGATGCGGAAACAGTCCTGGCGTGGGAGCGCAAAATCCGCGCAGATGGTAACAAGCTGCCTATCCGGATCGGTATCCCGGGCCCGGCCACCATCAAGACTCTGTTCCGGTTTGCCCAGATTTCCGGTATTGGCCCGTCAATGCGGTTTGTGGCCAAACAGGCCCGCAATGTGGCCAAGCTGATGACGGTTCAGGCCCCTGATCTGCTGCTGGCTGGTCTGGCAGAAGGGATGGCGTCTGACAAGGGCTGTCTTCTGGCTCATTTTCATTATTATCCGTTTGGCGGTTTTGCAAAAACAGCTGCCTATGCACAGGCGGTGGCAACCGGCCAGATTGATCTGACAGCAAAAGGCGGTTTTGACGTTCGCCAGGCGTCCTGACCCCTTCAGTATTTATTCACGCTTCGCGCGACAGAAAGGCAAAGCATATGACAACCACAACCATTTCATCTCATAAGCAAGAAATCACCATCGGGTTTGACTCTCCATTTTGCGTGATTGGTGAGCGGATTAACCCAACCGGGCGCAAATTACTGGCAGCTGAAATGGCGGCTGGTGATTACAGCCGGGTGATTTCTGATGCTCTGGCTCAGGTCGAAGCCGGGGCAACCATGCTGGATGTGAATGCTGGTATCCCGATGGCTGATGAACCGGCCATTCTGGCCGAATCAATCAAGCTGGTTCAGGATACTGTTGATGTCCCTCTGGCCATTGACAGCTCAATTGTTGAAGCTCTGGAAGCCGGTTTGTCTGTGTATCAGGGCAAGGCCCTTGTGAATTCAGTGACAGGTGAAGAAGAACGGCTGGAAGTTGTGCTGCCTCTGGTCAAGAAATATGGCGCGGCTGTGGTGGCGATTTCAAATGATGAAACCGGCATTTCTGAAGATGCGAATGTGCGGTATGATGTGGCCAAGAAGATCGTTGAACGGGCTGAGGATTATGGAATTCCGCGTGAAGATGTGATTGTTGATCCGCTGATCATGCCGGTCGGGGCGATTAATCTGGCAGGCCGTACGGCTCTTGATCTGATTGGTCGTCTGCGGCACGAGCTGAAGGTGAACACCACCTGCGGGGCATCAAACATTTCTTTTGGTCTGCCGAACCGTCATGGCATGAACGCTGCGTTTTTGTCTATGGCTGCCGGTGCAGGGATGACCTCAGCCATTATGAACCCGCTTCATGCAGAAGAAATGACAGCAATTATGGGGGCAAATGTGATGAACGGTGTTGATCCGGAATGCCGCCGCTGGATTTCCAAATTCCGCGAGGTTCCTGCTGAAGGGTCAGGCGCACGTGAACGGCGCGCAACCCGCCGCCGTGCCCGGGCTTGATAACAAAGATCTTCTGATAACCATAATCTGATACGGGGAAAAGTGACGTGGCTGATGTCAAAATTGTGTTCACCCCGTCTGGTCGTCAGGGCCAGATCGCCAAAGGCACAAATCTGCTGAAAGCGGCCCGCCAGTTGGGTGTTGATATCGATTCTGTATGTGGCGGTCGGGCAATGTGCGGGCGCTGTCAGATTGATGTTGGTGAAGGCCAGTTTGCCAAACATGGGATCATCTCATCTGCTGATGCGCTCAGCCCGCCTTCTGCCTCAGAAGCCCGTTATGCTGAAAAGCGCGATTTGAAACCAGGGCGGCGGCTGGCCTGCCAGTGCCAGATTGAACATGACATTGTGGTTGATGTGCCGGCCACCAGCCAGGTGCATAACCAGCTTGTCCGCAAGGCAGCTGATAACCGGGTGATTGACCTGCGCCCGCCTGTGCGGCTGTGTTTTATTGAGGTTCGTGAGCCTGATATGCATGAACCATCAGGCGATCTGCGCCGCGTTATTGAAGCTCTTGAAGGGCAATGGCCAGACCGTGTGTCCGGGCCGATAGATTGTGATCTGCATGTTCTGCAACAGCTGCAACCTGTCTTGCGTCAGGGCAAGTGGAAAATCACGGTTGCCTTACGGGCTGGCCGCCAGATTGTGGCGGTCTGGCCGGGCCTGAAGGACCAGATTCTGGGCGCGGCTGTGGATGTGGGATCAACCACTATGTCAGCTCATATCTGTGATATGAATGATGGCACTGTGCTGGCCTCTACCGGCATTATGAACCCGCAGATCCGCTTTGGTGAGGATTTGATGAGCCGCGTGTCCTATGGGATTATGAATGAAGGCGGCGCGTCTGAAATGACAAAGGCTGTCTGTGAAGGCCTGCAGCAATTGATCGCGGGCGGGGCTGAACAGGCGGGATTCGCTGCTGATGATGTTTTAGAGGTTGTGTTGGTAGGCAACCCTGTGATGCATCATCTGCTGCTGGGCATAGACCCGGTTGAGCTGGGCGGGGCGCCTTTTGCGCTGGCTGTTGATTCAGCGGCTGAGATCAGGGCAGATGAAATTAACTTATCCCTTCATAAAGGCAGCCGTATCTATATCCTGCCCTGTATTGCCGGTCATGTCGGTGCAGATGCCGCAGGTGTGGTTCTGGCTGAAGCCCCGCAGGAAGCCAGCTCTATCCAGCTTTTAATTGATGTTGGCACAAATGCTGAGATTGTGTTGGGCAATAAAGACCGGCTTCTGGCGGCGTCCTCGCCGACCGGCCCTGCTTTTGAAGGGGCACAAATCAGCGCAGGCCAGCGCGCTGCCCCGGGGGCAATTGAACGTCTGCGGATTGACCCTGACACGCTTGAGCCGCGCTTTTCTGTGATTGGCTCTGATATCTGGTCAGATGAAGATGGGTTTGATGAGGCGGTTGCTGATACCGGCATCACCGGCATTTGCGGCTCTGGCATTATTGAGGCTCTGGGGGAGATGTATCTGACCGGTCTGATCACCGCAGATGGGGTGATTGACGGCAGCCTGGCCAGCCGTACCGACAGGATTGAAGCAGACGGCCGGACCTTTAAATACCGCATCAGTGATACCGTCACGATTCTGCAGAATGATATCCGCGCCATCCAGCTGGCCAAAGCCGCGCTTCATGCTGGCTTTAAATTGCTGATGGATAAAATGGGCGTTGATAAGGTTGACCGTGTGGTTCTGGCCGGGGCTTTTGGCACGCATATCGACCCGAAATATGCAATGGTTCTGGGCATGGTTCCGGATTGTTTGCTGGATAATGTGGTCGCCGCGGGTAACTCAGCCGGGGCCGGCGCGCGGATGGCCTTGCTGAATACCGGGGCCAGAGAGGTGATCGAACAAACAGTCAGGCAAATCGAAAAAATCGAAACTGCTGTTGAAGCTGATTTCCAGGATCATTTTGTGCGGGCCATGGCCTTCCCGCATAAAACAGATCCCTATCCAGAGCTCAGCGCGGCGGTCAGCCTGCCGGAACGTGATCTCACCGATAATGTGCCGTCTGCCGAAGGGGCAGGGCGCAGACGCAGCAACCGGCGGGCCCGTCGAACAGAATCTGCCGGATAAGGCTTTTTTTCGTCAGCGGAAATGGTCTAACGGCTGCGGCGTGTGGCGCGCCAGCTGTGCAGAGCCGCGCCCAGCACAAAGGCAAAGGTCAGCACATAGCTTACCCAGATATACAGCCCATAGCCGTCCATAGCGAAGAATTCAGCCATATCAGGCTCCCTTCTTGCGGGCGGCGGTGGCCAAAGCCCGCCGATGTGCCAGCATCCAGTTCATCCGGTGCAGAACAATCCAGATGAAAAACAGCTGAAACCCGCCAAACATAGTAAATAAAGGCCACAGCATGGACGGGTCAATCGCCAGGCCGCCTGACCGCAGGATACTGGCGGGCTGATGCAGCGTGTTCCACCAGTCCACCGAAAATTTCACAATCGGCAGATTAACACAGCCAACCAGAGCCAGAATAGCTGCCATCCGGGCCCCGCGTTCCGGCCGGTCAAATCCGGTTGCCAGCGCAATATAACCGATAAAGAAAAACAACAGCACCAGCATAGAGGTCAGCCGCGCATCCCAGACCCACCATGTTCCCCATATCGGATAGCCCCACAGGCTGCCGGTCAACAAGGTCAGCGCGGTAAACCCTGCACCGATAGGCGCGATTGCCCGGGCCGCCACATCTGCCAGAGGATGCCGCCAGACCAGATAGAACAACGCACATAAGCCAAGGCCCAGATAGCTGGACAGGCCCAGCCAGGCAGAAGGGACATGAACATACATGATCCGCACCGCCTCTCCTTGCTGGTAATCAGCAGGTGATCCGACAAGGCTCAGATACAGCCCATAAGAAAAACACACCAGCGCTGACCAGAAACAGATCGGCCGCAGAACCGCCGATAAGGTTCTGAACCGGGTCGGATTGGCAAGATTGTCAAAAATGCCGGACATGGGAATTGCTCTGGATGCTCTGGTTGTCTGTCTTTGTCTTTTTACTTGTCTTCAAGGGCAGATCGCAAGGCTGCAATTGTCGCAACCGGGCTGATCGCCATCAGGAACAAAAACACAGCCCCCAGCAATTTCGCCTGCCCGGAAAAACTCTGTCCTGTCAGAAAGGCATCAGCAATGGCGACACCGAAAATCACAACAGGCAGGCTGAGCGGCAGTAACAACAGCGCGACCAGCAACGCTGTGCGGCGCGCCCCAAGGGTGAGGGCCGCGCTGATTGACCCCAGAAGATTAAGGCAGGCTGTTCCTAACGCCAGGCTGGGCAATAACACAGGCAGCACAGCCACAGGTAAATCATAGAGCAGGACCAGAACAGGCGTTATTACCAGCAACGGGGCCACAGACAGGATATACCAGCTGAGCAGCCGGGCCAGCACATATCCTGTCAACCCGCCGGGAAGCAGGCCGACCTGTTCCAGCCAGCCTTGCCGGTCATCTTCGGCAAACAGCCTGTCAAAGGCCGGCAGCGCGCTTAACAGAGCAGATATCCATATAACAGACGGCCCCAGCATGCGCAGGGTATCTACTGACGGGCCGACAGCCAGCGGAAACAGGGCCGCGATCATAATAAAAAATGCAGCCTGACCGATATGATCACCCAACGCGCCTGTACCCAGCAAGGCCTCACGCCGCAGACAAAGGATAAACACGCCCATGATCTAAACCTCACCCAGGTCAAGATACAGCGGCGTCAGCCGGTCACTGAGTTTATGGTGGCTGGCGATTATGCATAAACCGCCGGCCGCCTTATGGCGCGCCAGCCTGTCTTCCAGGGCGCGATGCCCGGCCTCATCCAGGCCGCTGTTCGGCTCATCCAGCAGCCACAGACACCTGTCTGACGGGGCAAAACAAAGACGGCTGAGGGCAACACGCTGGCGCTGGCCAGTGGACAGGTTGCGCACATGGCGGTCAAGAAAGCCGGAGACGGCAAAAGGGTCATCTTCTGCCAGCCTGGCTGTCACCGTGCTGATATCCCCTGCCTCAGGTAGTAAGGACAGGTTCTGAGCCGCGGTTAACGGCCCGGCCAGCCCGTCTGCAGAACTGTACCAGAAGCATCTTACCGCCCCAGTCTGCAGGGCGCTTGCAAGCGGGGCCTTATTACAGCTGATCTGCCCGCCACTTAAGGGCAGAAACCCGGCCACCGCCCGAAGCAGGCTGGATTTGCCAGACCCGTTTGGCCCGCGCAACACCAACAGCTCACCGCTTCTCAACGTAAACTCCACCCCTTCATAAATAAGGCGCTGGCCGCGCATCAGCGCAATGCCGCTCCCCTCAAGGGTCAGTCTGTCCTGATTTGTTGTCTTATCTGCCATGCGCGCGATGGTAAGGGCTGCAAAGGCGATGGTCCAGTGGGGTTTTTTCCTGACGGCCTGATTTTTCAGTCACACAGCAAGTGGCCGCCGGTTTCTGCTCTTCTCTTTTTGCCCCAAATTTGCTAAACTCCGGCCAAGACCGTGTTCAGGCGCACCTGGCGCGGCCGGTTTCAGATATAACTGAAGTGTCAGCGGCAACGGCTTGTCTGTGCACATATGGGGAAGGGCAGGCATCGCGGTAAAACGGGGTGCCGGCCGGAACGACTTTTTTTAAGAGAATGAACATGGAATTATACGCTGCTTATCTGGCTGAGATTAAAGATCGCGAAACACAGGGCCTGAAACCAAAACCGATTGATGATGGCGGGCTGGTGCAGGATTTGATTGCCCATATCACCGACAAGGCCAGCGAGCACCGCGCTGATGCGCTGAATTATTTCATCTATAACACCCTGCCCGGGACAACCAGCGCAGCAGGTGTGAAAGCCGGGTTTTTAAAACAGATCATTCTGGCAGAAACAGAAGTCGCTGAAATCACGCCTGCCTTTGCGTTTGAGCTGCTCTCTCATATGAAAGGCGGCCCGTCGGTAGAGGTGTTGCTTGACCTGGCTTTAGGCGGGGATGAGGCGGTCGCAAATGAGGCTGCAGAAGTGTTAAAGACGCAAACCTTCTTGTATGAGGCGGATACCTCTCGTCTGAAGGCGGCACATGAAGCAGGCAACGCCATCGCCACAGATATTCTGCACAGCTACGCAAGGGCTGAATTTTTCACCAGCCTGCCTGATGTGGATGAAAAGATTGATGTGGTCACCTATGTGGCGGCAGAAGGCGATATTTCTACTGACCTGCTCTCTCCTGGCAATCAGGCTCATTCACGGTCTGACCGCGAACTGCATGGCAAATGCATGATCTCAGAACGCGCGCAGGCTGAAATTCAGGCCCTCAAGCTGCAACATCCGGGAAAACAGGTCATGCTGGTGGCTGAAAAAGGCACTATGGGTGTCGGCTCGTCCCGTATGTCAGGGGTCAATAATGTGGCCCTGTGGACAGGACGGCAAGCCAGCCCTTATGTGCCGTTTGTGAATATCGCGCCGATTGTGGCGGGCACCAACGGCATCTCACCTATTTTCCAGACCACTGTCGGGGTCACCGGCGGGATTGGTGTGGATTTGAAAAACTGGGTGAAAAAGCTGGATGATGCGGGTAACCCTATCCTGAATAATGACGGCAATCCGGTTCTGGAACAAAAATATTCTGTGGAAACCGGCACAACCCTGACCATTGATACACGCAAGAAAAAACTCTATGCGGCTGAAGATGGTGAAGAGCTGGTGGATATGACCTCTTCTTTCACCCCGCAGAAAATGGAGTTTATCCGCGCGGGCGGCTCTTACGCGATTGTGTTCGGCAAGATGCTGCAGAGCTTTGCTGCCGAAACATTGGGTGTTGACCCGGCCCCCGTCTTTGCTGCGTCCAAGATTGTCAGCCATGACGGCCAGGGCCTGACAGCTGTTGAAAAAATCTTCAACGCAAATGCGGTTGGCGTGGACATGGGCACACCTCTTCATGCGGGGTCTGATGTGCGGGTGAAGGTGAATATTGTCGGCTCGCAAGACACCACCGGCCTGATGACTTCACAAGAGCTGGAAGCGATGGCGGCAACGGTGATCTCACCAACTGTGGACGGGGCCTATCAGTCCGGCTGCCATACCGCCTCTGTATGGGATTTCAAGGCACAGGAAAACACGCCCAAGCTGATGAAATTCATGCATAAATTCGGGCTGATTACCGGCCGTGATCCAAAAGATGTGTATCACCCGATGACAGATGTGATCCACAAAGTCCTGAATGACATCACAGTTGATGACTGGTCAATCATCATTGGCGGGGATTCTCATACCCGTATGTCAAAAGGGGTTGCCTTCGGGGCCGATTCAGGCACGGTTGCGCTGGCCCTTGCCACCGGTGAGGCCACCATGCCGATCCCTGAATCTGTCAAGGTCACCTTCACCGGCCAGATGGCAGATCATATGGATTTCCG